>NZ_WFLL01000057.1:0-29407 GCF_009208755.1 Janthinobacterium sp. FT14W
CTAGCATGCTGTGCAACTTGCGCGTCCCCACGCGAGGCTGGCGCAAACGTATCGATTGCACCAGTTTGATGACCGCTTGTGTCCGGACCTGACATTGCCGTTCGCGCTGATGGCGCTGGTAATATGCTTGGCGGCTGATGCCGATGCAGCGGCAGGCCCTCTCAACGCTTAATCCTTGGACTTGCTTGCGCGAGATGACCTGCCCAAAGGCTTTTTTACCACGATCCCATACTCGTCACGCATGACGTCGATGACCGCTTCGAACAGCGCAGATTTCTGTTTTTCTTCCTTGAGTTGACGTTCCAACTCCTTGATACGCTGCTCTGGCGTCAGTGGCTTGGCTGGTGTGTCTGTCATGGTCGCCCTCCGTTGGCTTCGGCCCCTGGGATGCGTCCAATCCTGCAGGCCGTGTTTACGACACCATACCAAAACTGTCGACCGACCTTGTATTCCGTAGCGCGTTTGCGCCTGCTTGTACGTCAGCTCGCCTTTTTCAACCTGCTCGACAACGCTCAATTTAAAAGCCAGGCTGTAATCTCGCTGACTGCGTCGAAACCCTTGTTCCATCGGACACTCCTTCTCTGTAGCGAAAAAGTGTCAACTTATTCCAGGATGGGTCATACCAAACAAAAAAGGCCTACACTAGATCAGTGTAAGCCTTTGATATCAAACGAATTCTTGGTGGGAAGTGCAAGTTTCGAATTAGAAACAAAGTAACCATAGATCACCATAGATCACCATAGCCTACGACAGCGGCGGGCAAAAACAGGTAACTTCCGGTATCTTTTGCGCTAAAGTGATCTGACATCATCTTCCATTGCCCCAAGTTTGCCCCAAGTTTGCCCCAAGTTTTACCCAAAGTACCACAACCATATGAGGATAAAACAAGTGAAACAACAGAGATATTTTAACAATTTTTCAGCATTTCCATTTCAGACATCGACTGCTCACATTTCTCACCAGAATTAGTGCGACTCAGAAAGTCTCACAGACTGTAACATCGGTGAAAATTCAACAGAGCTTGATCTAAATAATTCCCATTCGATGGTCAACGAGGTGGCTAAGCGTTTGATTTTTCAGCGCTTTCCAAACCATTCAGTTGCCGATACCCTCAAAAATACCCTCACCTGCAAAATCCGCTACTGCCGGTTTGTCGCACCGGGATGGAAGACACCAGTCCGCTTGCTCGCACCTGTCTTCAGATTCTTCTGGGCGAGAACGCCTTCATTTCAGCACATTAGCAATTGCAGCGTTCCGATTCTTTAATGATACGTCAAGACCGCAGCGCCGAGCTGTCACGCTGTCATTAGCGCAATATCAAGCGCGCTATTGCGACGGAGACAAGGCAATGGCACGCGCTTATCTGTCAACCGCTTTTACCATGTCCCACATCGCCGCCTCGTTTCACGTCTCGAGCAGGACAGTCAGTCGTGCCGTATCTACATTTAATAAAGCGCAACTTGCTGCAGATCGAGACGGCCGAGGCTGAGCTCGTGTACGAATGGCTGACCTGCTCCCGGCCCGTGATCCCGGCCTCATTGCTCAGGATGAATGAAATGCTGACAAGTACACCCTCTCTTCTGGCAACATGCGCATTGCCTCCTCAAATTTTTCCTGAGTGAGCAAGGCATGGATAGAGTGGGCAAGTGGCGTAACATCCACTATCCTGACTATCCATTTATGGACGTACATTTCAACGGCCTCATTACCAAGACCGATCTGGATGGCTCTGTACGGTTGCGGCCGCAGCAGTAGGTCTCGTTCCGGGTCCCATTGAATACGGACAGGAGATGTTTCCTTCTTCGCAGTCCATTCTTCCTTGCTCATGGATTCATCAGCGTGGCTCAGGCAACCATGCTCCAACGCCCATTCAAATCCTGCCCTGCTGATATCAATCGCCAGAATACGTTTCTGTCCCGCGTCTTTGAAACCCCACCCGGCGCGATACATCATCCACAAAAAAGATGGCTTAATCCAGGTCATGCGCTCCATCTTGAATGGCGGGGAAGTGAATGTGCCCTTCTCCAGAGCAGCATCGGCAATCACATCAGAAAAGGCCTGATATACACGAATGGTTGCCTTATCGTAAGAGGCCCTAATTTGGCGCTGGGGGGTCACTGACGTAGCATGATTATGGTCTTGCATTTTTGTCCCATTGATGCTGGGACTAAACCCGGCACATTTAAAAATGGCGTTGATAAAACCGCCGGAATCCTGATCACAGCCTGGCCTGTCTCTGTTGAACCCCTCGGTCTTCGATTGAAAGACCGTGCCGATCGCCTCATTAGCTTGTGGCAAGATGGTTGTACATATAAGTCTCACACCTTACAGAGCTTCTGGACGGAAGACAATGACACGGATCCATCTATCTAACACCGATACAATACCGACATTACTTCCTCCCAGACAACAAGCAGGGGTATCAGTGAAGGCATATTTTCATTTAAGAAAATGCAACTTCCTATACAAGGCTAGCAAAGGCTTAGGTCGTATATTAAATGTTAAAATTATCCCTATCACTTTCAAAGGAAAATTGTTTTAGTCAACTTTGATACGGGTGACATCAACTGTACGACCACGTTCGTTTAATTCCCGCAACAAATCCTGTCCATCCACGATCCAAAATTTATCCGTAGTTGGAAATACCTCTTCTGGGTAAGTATTTGCGAAGTCGGTAAACTCACCGTCCCATCCATCAGGAACATACCGCTCCAAACACGGGCCATTTTGATAAAAACCAGCAAAACTTTTTCTATCAAAATCAACAAAGGCAATGGGAAACAAAAAGGCCACATCCCACCACGAGTGCGCACTCTGAAACCGCTCCAAGAGAGCCTTCCGCAAAAAATCAAGGCTCAATTCATGAACTTCAGGTGCACGCAAAAAATCGTCGACTGTATCTTGATCCAGTACCACGATGCCCCCCCTCTGCGCGGCTATCACGTTCAGATCAGGGAACTGATAACCTGCCGCAATAAATTCATCGCGCTGTTTTATCCAATCAAGTATTAAACTTTCAGGCTCTAACAATAGCCACCTAACTACTCCTTTGTGACGTACGACAGCAACCACATATTGCGAATCAAGCAATTCAGGCGTAGCCACCCCTAAAATTTTTTCGAGATTTTTCATTACTTTACCTTACCTGTTCCTGGAACTGCATTTTCTTCTAACCATTTCCCCCAAAGCGATGGTAGCTCGTAAGAGCGCCCCGGAGTTGTTGGGTCAACAATTTTCGGAACCAGACCACCTTGATTTAAAGGATTGCTTCTATAACCCAATTGAGGAATTGCACTCTCCTGGATAAAATCATCCATCCAGTTTGGTATTTCGAACGATGTCACGGTACTCCCGGGACGTAATGTCTGAAAATGTGCGGCATGTGACGTATTTCCAATACTGATATTAAGTGTCGTGTTCTGAATAACCGGACTTCCATTAACATCTATCGTAATGATGTTGCGACTGGCCAACGGTGGCGTACCGCCCTGCACACGGAAAACTGTCACAGAATTACCCGAAGCTGCCATTTCAGCGGCTGCATCTAGGCTATTTACACCAACACGTAATGCTTTAACCTCTGCTACAGTGGCCCCGCTGAAACTTGCCAACGGCTGCACCGATGTCGGCACTCCCGCAGTGGTTGTGGCGACAACATCCGCTGCCACCAAACACGCTACACTATTCACCGTGCAATACGCTAGGGGGTTACTTCCAAAGACAGCGAGCTCGTTCACCAAAAATTTTGCTGCCGGCTTGGCTATGCCCCCCGTAGCAAGCGCCAACATGATTTTGGCGGAAGTAGCTCCGGCTCTATCATTTCGTATACGGGGTCAGGTCCGCCATTACGACACGACCTCAGCCATGCCGACATTCAAACCTTTGCGCAATCTCAGTACCAAGGCATATAGCTCAGGTACCGTCTACCGCATGACGCGACCACTTCGACTTGAATTCGCCGGTACTCTCTACCACGTTACTTCGCGCGGCGACCGGCGTGGTGCTATTTACCTAGACGATGCCGATCGCCTTGCTTGGCAAAAAGTGTTAGCCCTGGTATGCGAGCGGCACCATTTTGTCGTGCATAGCTTCTGTCAAATGGACAATCATTATCATCTGCTCGTTGAAACGGTCGAGGCAAATCTGTCGCAGGGCATGCGCCAACTGAACGGCTTATATACCCAGCATTTTAATCGGCACCACAAGCTTGTAGGGCACGTATTGCAAGGTCGCTACAAAGCTATCTTGGTGCAGAAAGAAAACTACCTGTTGGAATTGGCCCGCTACATCGTACTGAATCCAGTCCGGGCGCACATGGTCGTGTCACCAGATGCCTGGCCCTGGAGCAGTCATCGCTACTTTTTGGATGACGCGCCAGCTCCGTGCTGGTTGGCGCGTGACTGGCTCTTAAGCCAGTTTGGCGCTACGCGCGACGAGGCGGTCCCTGCTTATTGCCGGTTTATCGCGGCCGGGACGGGTGAGGCCAGTCCGCTCGCACGCATCTGCCACCAGATTCTTCTTGGCGATGAAACCTTCGTTTCGGCACATCAGCAATCGCAGCGCTCCACAGTATTCAGAGATACGCCAAGGCAGCAACGCCGCGCTGTCGCGCTATCACTAGCGCAATATAAAGTCCTCTATAGAAACAGGGACGAGGCAATGGCACGCGCCTATCTCTCAACCGCCTTTACCATGTCCCACATCGCTGCCGCTTTTCACGTCTCGAGCAGGACAGTCAGCCGGGCCGTATCGGCATTTAGCAAAGCTCAAGTTTCCGCGGATGGCCAAAGCTGAGATCGTGTACGAATGGCGGACCTGACCCCGGCTCCCGAATGGCGGACCTGACCCCGGCTCCCGTGTGACCCCGGCTCCCGTGACCCCGGCCCCTGCGAATGGCGGACCTGACCCCGCCTCCCACTACTTAAAATGAAGAAAGAGAGACAGATGAACCATTGGATGTACGATTTAGATTGGTTTCAAATTCGAATCCCAGCTTACTTCCAAACAGAGAAAACCCAACCACTGCTGCCGCGCTTATTCTATTTCACTCTTATAGAGTCTAACCGGCGGATGATAAGTTTCCTAGTACCTTCGTCGGGATTAAGCACAAGACATTTTTTAAGATCGGCAATCGCGGATTTAATTTCACCCAACTCATGGAAAACATTTGATCTATTATAATAGGCCAATAAATAATTTGAATCTAGCTCAATAGCTTTAGCGAAATTATCAAGCGAATCTTCATACCTTTTTAATTCAAAGTAAATAGTCGCGACAGTACCATACGTAGATGCATCAACATACCCAAGCGCTATTGCCCGTTCCAGATCAATAAGCGCAAGATCAAATTTTTTCAACATCGCATACGCTGTTCCACGATCAGCGTATGCCATAGCATTAGTCGAATCAACTTGTAGGACATCATCATACATCCCCAGTGCGTCGTCGATCCTTCCTTGCGAAATAAACCCTCTTGCCCTCATGCAAAAAGGTGAAAGATCCGGCTTCAATTCATTCATTTTTAACATTCCAATTTTTCGCATATTTTCGAAAACATTCCATCATTTTTACAGAACAGCGATCACGTTACTTATTTAGCACTGCTGACTGTTTTCAATCAACTCAATCAGATAGGCCTCTAATATACCGAAAAGTATTGCGGTCGCATATGGGCGTTTAGGATCTTGCTGTGAGCAAGCCCTAATCGCCTCAGGGACTTCCTCACACAACCATAATTCTCTGTGCTGATAGATTGCGAACAGGTCGCCCTGTATTTCCTCGATAATCATATGTCCGCGCCAAGTATCTTCGTAAAATCTATCAGAAACCATGGAGATGAAAACAAGAGCGCGTTCGCCAACCTCCAGTGCCACATCCCCCCAATTGCCAGGGGAACGAACAAATTCAATTTCCTTTCCGATATATCTTTGATCAATGCCTCTCTTTGCTGAGTAAATCCTTTGGATCGTTGCTCGTAAGACCTGCGGCCTTGGGGAACTCACGACGTGTAGCAATACCAAGTCGTGATTCTCTACCTTTTCAGCCAAGAAACCGCGTGCGGGACTCATCTTGGCTTCCATGGCTGACCGAGGCCCTCAAGCAGTGGCATGTAATTGCGCATGTTTCCCGACGCCTCTGGGATCGGGATACCTAGCCTGCTCGGAAACGTTGCGCAGTTGAAGGTACAGGCATTTTTCCCTGGAAAACCATACAGAACATTATCCATGGGATTGTCTACTCCGATTCGTTCATGATTTGCTTTTATCGCGTTCAACTGTACTTGTGAAACTGAAATTTTTTGCTCAATTACAACCTGAGACACTCCTCCTCGCCCGATGGCCGGATTTCGCGCTACAGACTCAAACACTGCTGTGTCATTAGTTATTATCCCCGGATAACTTTCACCATTTCTTAACGACTGCACTGCCTCATACCCCGACATACCGTTCGGAACTTTAGGTCCAAATCCATAAATTGTCTTCCCACCATCGAACGAATAACCGACGTGGCCAGTTACGGTATAAGGATGTGGCGCATCTACAGACGAAAGGTCTTTCGTGGATCCAGACCCACGGTACCCGAAAAGGCTAACGGTGGACTCTGTACTATTTGTCCGTGCAAGCTCTGCAACCCGCGCCGTAGCACTTGCCCTAGTTGCCAACTCAACAATGGAGCCTACCCCACGTATAGCCGCGCCAGCTAAGCCAAGTGCCGAAGTAAAAATTTCGACATCTTTCGCGGTCTTACGCTCAACAGCTTCATTGTAAGCTTTGGTGCCCGCATCCGGTATAGCATTAGCAATAGGATCGCCATTGGTGCAACTAACCGCTGGGCACGGAGCAACAAGGGGGAAGTAAGCCACACCTTCGACGGTCATGGTCACGCGTTTTGTTCCCTCAGGCGCTGCGGGCAGGGATGAGCCCGTTACATAGGTCCGGCCGGGCGTCAGTATATAGGGGCTAGCCTTGCCACCAGTATTGGCAGTAATGTAGGCCATCAAATCATTACTCGGCCGAGTCGGTGCTTTTTCAAGTAAGGTGACTTGATCCCCCGGAACCGACACCAAAGGCATCGTATTGTCAGCTTTCAAGATCTCTTGTATCGGCTTCTTCGTCTTGATATCTACGTTATTGGCGAAGGTCTCCTGTGTATTTTCGGCCACAATAATATTTCCGGCCTTGTCACGTAGTCCCGCATAGCGAATGGCTGCCAATATTTCTTCTTCGGTATATTTTCCTTTACTTAACTCGGCTAAAGTCTTTGCTGCCTTGCGATCGCCCGGGTGCAACATGCGGTTGTTGACATCGGTATTAAATGCCGTCGCCGCGCCTGCTACACCACCAGCAGCAGCTCCAATCGACGTGGCTGCCGCCGCACCCAAAGCCTGTTTGACGGGCTCAGGCAAATCCATACCGTCGATCATCTCACTGATCTTGGGCATGGCAGCAGCGCTGGCTCCGGCCCCAAGCGCGCCACCGACACCTCCCGCAAGTGCACCGGCCGCCGTATGCGCAGCAACACGATAAACCCCGCCTTCCTCCCATTTCGCGGCCTCCGCCAGATCGCCCACATCCCTGGCATCTTTCATTTTCTTGTCTGCGTAATCCCCGATCTCCTTCGCAGCCATTGAACCGAACGCCGCCGTGATTGCCATCTGCGCCTGCGTCTCCTTATCCAACTTCTTGCCGTCCCATGCCTTGTTCAAGGCACCGCTGCTATCTTTCTCGCTGCTGACATCGCGGTTCAGTTCAGCCAACATTTCCGTCGCCGTCTTGCCCGTCAGCGCCTGTTGCTTCTCAGCGTCCGTGATCAAAATACTGCCGCCGCTGATGCCTGAACTCGTCGTGCTGCTCTGGCTGCCCGACACGCTACCGATACCGGCCGAACCGCCCGGCTTGGACTCCATTTTCGCTGCGTCCTTACTTTCGGTCGTTTTGGCTGTGCTCTGATCGCCCATCTTGCCACTGACCGACCCGCTCAAGCTGAACCCGCTTGCCGAGTGCTGGTCCTTGTTTTGCAGCTCGCTCGTCGTCAGCGTACCCGTGATGAGCGAGTTCTTGCCATCCGTGATGGCCTTGCCGCTGCTGGCAATCACGCCCGCCTGCAGGTCGGTATTGCCAGTAACGTTGATCTGGAAACCGCCATCGCCCGCCTTGATGCCAGATTGTTCCGTGACGCTGGCAAAGTCACCTTTGGCCTTGCTCTTCGAGACACTGCCTCCGACGCTGCTGGCGCCATAGCAGAACGGAGGAATACACAAGCTCATGTTGAAACCCGCGCTGCTGCTCTTGCTGGCGTAGGTGCTTGTATCCTGCAGGCTGATAATGTTCAGGTTGCCGCCGATGGCGCCCTTGACCGTGTCTGCCGCCAAAATCGCGCCTTGCAAGGTTGTGTCGCCACCACTGATGATGGTCGCCGTCTTACCTGCCGTCACATAGGTGTTGGTGTAGTAATTGTCCGTACCGTCGGCCTTGCCGCGTGCCTGGTTGGCCGCAATATCGAGGCTGAAGCCATTCTGCGTGCCGCCAAAGGTATAGCCGATGCCGATGCTGGAACCGCTGCTGCTGTTCTTGCTCGTTTGCGTAGCCGTATTTTGCGCCGCGAGCAAGTTGATCTTGTCGTCGGCGAACAAGGTGAGATTGCCGCCCGCGCCAATCTTGCTGCCGGCTACCGTCAAGTCGCTGTCCGCCCCTGCTCCCGTGGCAATGATACTGACGTTGCCCGCCGCATTGACCGCGCTGCCAACCACCGTGCTGCTGCTTTGGTGCATCTCGCTTTCGCTCTTGCTGCTGCCCAGGCTGACGCTGATCTTGATGCCAGCCGTGTTGGTCAATCCCTTCGAAGCCATGCCAGCCAGATCTGTGGCCTTCGATGCCAAAGTCACGGCCGCCAGCGCCTGCATGCGCGAGTCCTTCGTCTGTTCGGCTGCTTTTGCCAGGCTGCCGATGCTTTTCACGGCATCCACGATCGGCACATTAACCGTGCCGCCAAGGGCCACCTTGCTGAAGGTCGTGTGCTGCTCGCTGGCATTGCTGTTGTACGCCTCCTTGATCAACACATTCTTGCCCACAATGCTGATATCGCCGGGCAAGCCGCCATTCGCACCCGCGCCGGTCGCCAGCACTTCGCTGGCCGTCTGCGTATACGTCTCGCCCGCGCGCAGTGACACATTGCCGCCCAGGCTGGCAATCTGGCTGCCCACTTGCGCCACGCCCGTGTTCTTGCCATCGCTGGTGGTTTTTACCGTGCCGATAGCTGGCTGGGTAAAGCTGCCGATAAAGCCGGACTTCTTGCTGAAGCTGCTCGACGTCGTGTCCTTGTCGTTCTCGGCGCTGACGATACTCAGGTTGCGCAAGGCAGTCAGGTCAATGTCGCCGTCGGCCACCACCGTGCTGCCCTTGATGGCGACGTCGCGTCCGCCCACCATCGTCACGCTGCCGCCACTGACGGCGCTGCCAGCCTGGTTCGTGGTGCGGCCATCGTCGGCCTGGCTGGTCAGCGACTTGCTCAAGCCAAAGGCGCCGCTCTTTTTCACTTCCTTGGAATGGATTTCCTTGCCGTCCAGCCCGACGGATTCGATGCTGATATCGTTTTTTGCCATTAGATTGGCGGCCTCGTGCGCAAGGATCGAGGAACCTGCCACCTTGAGGTCATGCCCGGCGGCGATATCGACGGTATTGCCCGTCAATGAAGTCCCCTGCGCCGTGCTGGTCTGCACGAGATCGCGCGTGGTCGTCGTTTTGCTGGAGAAAGTACCGCTTTTCTTGACCTTGCTTGCCACATCCAGACTGTCGGTGGCAACGCCATTGAGCAGGCTGATGTCATTGCCCGCCACCAGGCCCAAGGTGCCACCCGCCTGCACATCCGCCGCACGTGCCAGCAAATCATTTCCTGCCTGCAAATTGACATTGCCGGCGCCGATGATCTGGCTACCCACTTCGCCCGTCTTGCTTTCTTTGCGGTAATTGTCCGCATTGCGCACTTCATCGTGGGTCGAGGCGACGGCGACGGTATTGAGGGTCAGGTTATTACCCGCGATCAAGCTGGTCTGGCCATTTGCACCGGTATTGGCGATGACGCCAGCGGTGAGGGTCATATCCCTCCCCGCCTGGGCAATCAGCGTATTTCCCTCGCCGGTGCCCGTGACATACAGCCCAGCTACCTTGTCAACCACCGTACTGCTGTTACTGACGGTTTTGTCGCCTTGCAGATGGACACTGGAATCGCTGGCGGTCGTCGTCACCAGGTTGATGTCGCGGCCCGCGCTGGCCAGCAACTGCGTTTCGGCAACGACGCCACTCGCGCGGATATTGATATCGTTTCCTGCCATCAATTCCACTTTGTCGCTTTGCACGTCACTGACCAGCTCCTTGGCAAAATCCGACCCCACGGCGTTCGTGGCTTTTGCGACGACCGAACCAATACTCAAGTCGCGCCCTGCCGAAAGGCTCGTCGCTCCACCAGGCGCGGTATTGCTGACGATTGCGCCCGTGATGCTGACATCGCGCCCTGAAGAAACAATCATGTTGCCGCTACCGCTTGCGCCGCCACTGACATACAGGCCCGCCACGCGGTCGATCACGTGTCCGCCATCGAGCGTGCCAGTGGCGATATTGATGTCCCGTCCGGCGCTGGCTTGCAGCGCACTGTTCGCGGAAATAGTCCCGCTGATGTTGTTGAGATCATTGCGGGCGGCGACGGCAACCGCATCGCCATCGATGCGGCCACCGAGGTTATTGACGTTCTCCGCATTGAGCAACACCACGTCACGCCCGGCAATGGTGCCGCTATTGGTCAGGTCGCCGCTGATGTTGATATCGACATTTTTGCCGGCCAACAAGGCACCTGTGCCATCGATGTCATCGGCGCGCAGACGCACATAGACTTGCGGCACCAGCGCCATTTGCGTGCTGCCGTCGGCCAGCGTGACTTCGCGTTCGACCAGCCAGACGATGTCGCTGGTCAATGCCGCCATCTGTTCCGGCGTCAGTGCAACGCCGGGGCGCAAGCCATACTGCTGGGCATAGCTGACGCCGGCGTCCATCAGGCCGCGGAATTGCTCTTGGTCGTTGCTATAGTCGCCAGTAAACCGGTGGCCAGTCAGGTCGGCGACCTGCTCGCGTACCAGTTGCTGCTCATAGAAACCATCGCCCAGCCGCTTTTGCGTGACGGCGGGATCCAGTTGCATTTTGCTGCTCATGTAGTCCGAACCCGTCCAGGTGCGGTACTCGGCAAAGCGAGGATCGGTCTCAACCAGGTACTTGGACGACGCCGAAGGACTGATCTTGAACAGGCTGGCATTCGGCAGTTGCAGGGGTTTGGCCCCGGTCCTGACGACTTCCGCCTTGCCACCCGGATTGGCCAGCGCCACTTGCCGGATCAGCGGCGAGCGTGCCTGGCCCGCGCCAGGGCCTGCCGCAACCTTGCCAGCAGCGCCAGCCGCCGTGCCGATGGCAGCTTGCGTGCCCGTCCTCACAGCCGCCTGCGTGGCACCTGCCGCGCCATCGACCTTGGACAAGGCACTACCCGCCACTGCGCCAGGCTGCGCCACCACACCCGCATTGCCGGTCCGATCGCTGCCATTAATCCCTTTAGCGCCAGCAACGCCGGCCGGGCCAGCTACGGCGCCCACAGCGAGGCCCGCCGTATCGACGCCGCCCAAGGCTGGCGCACCCGTCACGGCCACATTGCTGCCACCTACCGTTCCCACACTGCCAGCCTGGCCGGCACTGCCTGTGCGGTCGCTGCCGCCAGGACCACTGGTACCCTGGACGCCCGCGGGTCCGCCCTGGGCATCCACCTGCAGACTTCCGGTACCGGCAGTGGCGCCGTTGCTGGCATTGAGCAGCGCGTTCTGGCCCGCAACGGCACCGATCGTACTTGCCTGGCCCACGTTGCCGGTGCGGTCGCTGCCATGCAAGCCTGCTGCGCCGTTTACACTGTTCGGGCCTCCCTGCGACTGGAATGCCAATTGGCTCGGATCGCCTATGCCGCTGGCTTTCCCCTCACCAACCGCCGCGCCCACACCTGCCGCTGCCACGGCGGAAATGCTGCCGGCCTGGCCAGCCTGGTTGGCCCGGTCGCTGCCTTGCAAGCCGCCGCTACCGCTGGCTACGCCAGCACTGGCCACATTGGTGCCCGTGCCGACGTTGGAGCGCAGGATAGCGGACATATGGATATCGGCGCTGCCGCCGTCGGCCGCGGACACCGTCTGGCCCGCCACCGAAGCGACCCCGCCCGTGCCGCCGACATTGCCAAGCTGGCTATCGCCTGGCCCACTGGCTGGGCCAACACTGGCCGCACCCTGGCCGCTACTGGCTGCCACGCCAGCAACGGAACCCGCCGTATTACCTACCGTGTTGAGCCAGACACTGACATTGGCGGCGCCAGCGCCACTGCTTGCTCCGGCAGAGGAGACATTCGCGCGTGCCCCGACGCTGTTGGAGGGCGCGCCGCCCGACGACGGTGTATCCGGTCCGTTTACGATTCTCGTATCATTGATCTCGCTAGTATAGTGCTCGACCTCCCAGTTCCGAACGCCTTCCGGTTTTTCCATGTCCAGGTACATGTATGAAGTGTGCGTCCCTTTCTCGGTAATCAGGGTCTGATTACCCGTAGAGAGATTTTCCTCCACGACACCCTTGACATGCAGCGCCTGGCCCGCCACGAAGCGGCTGTTTTCATTGCGGATTTTGTAGGCGTCCACCGTCAGGTTGCCACCCGCGCTGATGACGGCAGGATCAGTCTCCGTCACCCGGCTGGTGCTGGTCGTGCGCCGGACACTGTATTCAAAAAAGTTATATCCACCGTTGCCATCGGGCGTATCAAGGCTGCGATTGCCATCGGGACCTAACTCCGTTGTGACCCCCGGTGCATTGTAGGCATACCTTTTGCCATCCATTGTTTGGTACTCGTTGATATATTCCGACTTTCCCGTCGATGTAAACTCGACAGCAAAATGATTGTTCAACAAGGTGATCTCACCGGCCCTCAGCGCCAGGTTACCCATGGCCTGGATGGTGGCGCTGGCATTGGTCAGGCTGGCTACGGCCCCTGTGGCATAGCGGTTACCATCGAGGCTGCCACCGATCGCCATGTCCCCTGAGCTGAAGATCAGCGCATGTTCCCTGTTGTTGATGGTGGTGGCGCCGATATCGAGGCTGCCGCGCGACGCTATCGTGGCGGCAACGCCGCCCTCGACATCGTTGTTCAGCGTGCCCGCCCCGATACTGAGCGCAGTGCCGTAAATGCGCCCGCTGCCGGTATTGTTGAGCGTGCCCGCATCAATCTGCGTATTCACGCCATCAATCACGCCCCGGTTACTCAGGATCGTCGCGACACTCACCCTGGTGGTGCCGGCATTGATGTCGCCGCTGCTGGTGTTGTCGAGACTGTAGGCATTGAGCGCCAGTATCTGGCCTGCCTGCACCTTGCCCGCATTGACAAGACTGCCACCTACGCTGAGACTGGCATTACGGTTGGCAATCACCTGCGCCCCCGCTTCGACAACATGATTGCCGCTCAGATCCAGGCTCAGATCCCCCCTGGACATCACGTTGCCACTACCGCTCAAGCCCGCTGCCTTGATCGCCGCCAGTTCGCCGCCGATGATGGTGCCGCCGCCATTGCTGATGCTCAGGCCGCGGCTGGCGCCCTCGTCCTTGACGCTGACGGTATTGTTCCCACTGATCAGCCCGGATGTATTGTTCACACTGCCGTTGCTGTTGATGCTCAGGTTATTGTCTGCACGCAAGCCACCCTGGCTGTTATTGATTGTGCCAGCCGACAGGTTGACGTCGCGGCCTTCGATTCCCTTGTCGGTCCCCTGCGTTGCCTGGTTGACGATGGCACCAGCCCCCAGCGTGACGGCAGCGCCGCCACGTATCAGTCCGGACGTGTTGTCAATCGTGCCGCTCCCCGCCTGCAAGCCCAGGTTGCCGACCACTTGCACTTGGCCGCCCTGATTGGCCAACCCGCCGATGGCCAGTTCCAGGCCGCCGCTGGAGACAATTTTCCCGCCCAGATTATTGATATAGCCGCTGCTGCCGCCTACCTGCCCCGCCGCGCCCAGGAAACCAGCCGCGTTGTTCCAGGCGCCAGTTGCCAGCGTCAACGTCCCGCCGCTGCTGATGCCGCCATTGCTGCCGGCATGGCTAGCCGCATACGCTGCGGCATCGCTGTTATCGAGCGTCTGGCCATGGGTATTGATGATGATCGCATTGCCTGCTTGCAGCAAACCACCGTGATTGTTCAGGTCCCCCGTTTGCAGATTCAGTACTTGCGTGGCGGCAATGGTTCCCTGGACATTGTTCAAGCCCTGTCCCGCCGTATCGATGCTGACGTTGCGGCCCACGATGCTGCCCGCGGAGGCATAGCCGGAAGCCAGCGTATTGCCAAGGCTTGAGCTTTGCAAAACAACGTCCGCGCCGGCCTGGATTTGTCCGCTGTCGTTGCGCAGCTGGCCCGTGGTCGCGCGCAGATTGCCCGTGACGCTGGCCAGTTTACCGCCCGTATTGTCGATACTGGCAGCCTGAATGCCGAGATTGCCATTGGCGGCCACCAGACCGTCTTTATTGTCGAGCGCCTGATTCAAGGTCAGCGCAAGGCTTCCGCCCGTCGTCAGGCTGCCGCCGCGGTTCGACATACTGCCGGCCTGAAGCGTCGCGTCGCCTCCCGCTGCGATCTTGCCGCCGTTGTCATTACCTAATGAAGTACCGGCGCTCAGGTCCAGGGTGGCGCTGCCCGCCGCCTGTACCGTGCCACCCTGGTTGTTGATGACCTGCGCACTGACGGTGGTATTGCCATTGCTGGCGATCATGCCACCTTGATTGTCCAGAACTTGCGCGATACGGATATTGCTGGCGCCCTGCCCCAGTTGCACCAGTTCTCCCTGACGGTTATCCAGGCTGCCGCTGTCGATGGTTAATTGCCCAGCCTGCGTACTGGCCTTGCGAAAATCGATACTGCCAGCGGTGATCTTCAGGCTGCCATTGGCAGTGATCTGGCCACCCTGCCCGTTCAAGGCTCCGGTATCGATGGCCAACTGACCCAGGCCAGCGTGCTCGATCCGCCCGCCGGCATTGCTCAGCGTTGCGGCACCCAGGGTAAGGTTGGCGCTATTGACGGCAATCCGGCCATCGGTATTATCGAGTGCGCCATTTGGCGCGCGCATGACAATAGACGTATCGCCGCTGCCGCTCTGCACGATGCTGCCCTTGCTATTGTTCAGGTTAGCCGTCTGCACCATCAGTTGACCGGCCACGATATCGCCACGGCTGTTATCCCACGTCTGGCCATTGCCGGCTTGCGCGCTCACATTCAGCGTACCGACCGTGCCGATGCTGGCGCCGGCCGTGCTGACATTACCCTGCGTCGCCGTCAACGCGATGTTCGCCGCGCTATTCACGCTGCCAGCAAGATCGACGCCGCTGCCCGTCATCCTCATATTGCCTGCCGCCAGATTTTGCCCGGCTGCGCGCAATTGCTGCGCCGTCGTGACCAACAGACTCCCTGTGCCTGTCAGTTTGCCGTCCGCCTGCATGCCCGCCGCCAGCAGGCCGCCCGCCGCGCTGTCGAGACTGGCGGCCGTGATGGTGGTATCGGCTAGCGCGGCAATCGTACCGCTGTTGCTCACCAGTCCCGTGGCATTCAGCACTTGCGATGCGCCGTACATGCTGCCGCTATTGCTGACATTGGCTGCCTGCGTGACCAATTGTCCGCCGGCAAGGACGCTGCCGCCGTTATTGTCCAGGTCTTTCACTTGCAGCATGGCATCGCCGGTAACCGCCTGCAAGGTACCGCGTGTGTTGGTGACATCGCCTGCGGTCAGGACCAGCCCGGTAGCGCCAGCCAATGTGCCATCGCTGTTGTCGAGTTTTGTACTGGCGGTTACCTCCAGCACGCCGCCAGACAGCACGCGACCGCTCTGATTGCGCAAGTCTGCCGTTTGCAGCGCCAGGCCACCATTGCTTTCAATCCGGCCGCCAGCGTTGTCGAGACTGGCGCTGGCCGTGAGCGATGTGTTGCCCTTGCCCAGCTGCAATAATTCACCTTGGCGATTGTCCAGTATGGAGGTGGTAACGCTCAGTTGCTGCGCCATGGCGCTGGCGTTACGATGATCGATATAGGTGGCGCGCACGTCGAGCGCGCCGTTACCCGTCATCTGGCCGCGTTGCCCATACAGGTTAGCCACGCTGATGCCCAGGGTGCCGCTACCCGCGTGCTCGATCTTGCCATCCACGTTGGTCAAGGTTCCTGCCGTCAACTGGAGATTGCGGCTGTTGAGCGCGATACGCCCGGCCGTATTGTCCAACTGGCCCGCCCCAGCCAGGTTGATGGCGCTATCGCCAGTTCCCGTCTGGATGATGCTGCCGCCGGTATTATTGAGGTTAGCCACCTTGATATCAAGCTGCCCGGCGCTTAACTGGCCACCTTGATTGAGCAGCGCCTGGCTATTCTGCGCGCTGGCCGTAATACTCAGCAAACCAGCTGTAGCGAGCACCGCCTTGGCGGTCGTGATGTTGCCGCTGCCAGCATTCAAGGTAATATTGCTGCCACTGGTCTGGCTACCTGCCAGGTCCAGCGATGCCCCACTGAGCGCAACAGTGCCGGCCGCGAGATTCTTGCCGCCTGCCTGCAGGACGCCAGTGCTGCGCACAGTCAAGTCGCCCGCCTGCGCAAGCGCGCCATTCGTCGTCAAGCCAGCCGCCAACAAGCCGTTGCCGGACATGCTGCCCGCCTTCACGCTGGTGTTGCCCAACGCGGCGATGGATCCGGTATTGACCAGGCTGCCGGCTACGTCGAGCGACTGCTGGCCGCCGGCGTACAGCAAGCCGCTGTTAAGCATGTCGCCAGTGACTGCCACGGTCAGGTCGGTGGCGGCACTGAGTTCGCCGGCGGCGTTGACCAGGCTGGCAGCCGTCACACCCAAGGTACCACGCGCGGCTTGCGCTACGCCCTGCGTATTGTCCAAGGCCAGGGCATGTACTTGCACATTCTCCTTGCCAACGATCGTGCCTTCCTTGTTGTTCAGTGCACCCCGCGACGATATTGTGACATCGCCTTGCGCGCTGATATTGCCCTTTGCATTCTCCAGACTGCCTGTCGTCATTTGCAGCACACCATTTGCTGCGATGACGCCGCTGCGATTGTCCAATTCCTGCGCCACCTGCACCGTGAGCGCCGTTGTCGACTGCAATTTGCCGCCCTGATTGCTCATCGCATCGGCCGTAATACGCAATTGCTGGGCAGAAGTGGTCGCCATGCTGTGGTTGAACGTGCCAGCAACGATATCGACCAGGCCATTGCCCGTAATCGTCCCGCCGGCACCATTGAAGGCTGGCGTCGTGATTGCCAGCGTTCCCGCTCCCGCATGCTCGATCTTGCCAGCGGCATTCGTGAGTGCGTTCGCTGCGAGGGTCAGATTGCTGCTATTGACGGCAATGCGCCCGCCAGTATTGTCCAGATTACCCGTCCGGATAACGGTATCGCCCACGCCGGTCTGTAACACCGTGCCTTTTGCGTTGTCCAGATTGCCTACGTGCAGGTCGAGCTGGCCCGCCTGCAAGCTGCCTTCCGTGTTGTGCAAGGTGGCGTTTGTCGTGACGTTCAATGTACCCGTTGTCGCGACGATCCCCTTGCTGGTCATGACATCACCCTGTGTTGCCGTCAGGCCGATGTTCGCCGCGCTGGTCTGGCTGCCGCCGATATCGAGCGTACCGCCAGTCAGGTTGGCATTGCCTGCCGCCAGGTTTTGGCCGTGCGCAGCCAGCGTTTGCGCGGTATGAATCGTCAAATCACCATTTGTCCCCAGCTTGCCATCGGCCTGCATGCCCGCGCCGATCAGACTGCTTGCGCTGCTGTCGAGGGTTTTCGCCGTCAGGCTGGTATTGCCCTGCGCCGCGATCACGCCCGTGTTGACGATGGCACCTGTTGCGGTCAAAGCTTGATTGCCTGCCGCATACAGACTGCCCGTGTTGTTCAGACTGGCCAGTGTCGCGTTCAGATTGGCGCCGGCAAACACGTTGCCGGCGGTATTGTTCAAGTTCGCCACATTCAGGGAGGCGTTGCCGGCCACAGCTTGCAACTGGCCCTTGGTATTGTCGATATCGCCACCGGACAGCTGCAGATGACGTCCTGCCGCCACCGTGCCTTGCGTGTTGTCCAGGCTACCGACTGTAAGCTCGGCATCCTGCGCCGCCACGATACGGCCCTTGTTGTTCAGCAAGGTGGCGGCCCTCACCAGCGCATCGCCATTGCCCTCGATCTTGCCGCCCGTGTTGTCCAGCTGGCCGGTAGCATTGACGCTCATCAAGCCGCTACCGGTCTGTGCCAGGCTGCCGGCGCGGTTGTCCAGCGTGCCGGCGTTGATGGTCAACTGGTTCGCCACCGTCGTTGCATTGCGGTGGTCGAATGTGGTTGCCGTGATGTCCAGCTTGCCATTGCCCGTGATCTTGCCGAATTGGTTGTTGAACTGGCCCGCGTTGATGGCCAGGATGCCGGCGCCTGCGTGCTCCAGCTTGCCATTGATGTTCGTCAATACCGTCGCATTCAAGGCCAGGTTCGCGCTGTTGGCGGCGATGCGGCCCGCCGTGTTGTCGAGTTTGCCCGTGGTGATGACGGTGTCGCCGCTGCCCGTCTGCACGATGTCGCCGCTGGCGTTGTTCAGGTTGGCGACGTTCAGCTGCAATTGGCCGGCCACCAGCTGGCCCTGGCTGTTCACCAGTGACTGGGCGTTATTTGCGTTGGCGGTGATGGCCAGCACGTTGCTGGCGGAAATTACCGCCTTGTTCGTCAATACGTCGCCGCTGCGTGCGGTGATGCCGATGTTGGCGGCACCCGTCTGGCTGTTCGACAGATCCACACTGGAACCCGTCAGCGTCGCACTGCCCGCCGCCAGGTTCTGTCCGCTCGCTTGCAGCACGCCATCGGCATTGATGGTCAAGTCCCCCGCCATGCCCAGGCTGCCGTCCGCTTTCACGCCAGCGCCCAGCAAGCCGCTGCTGGTGACTTTGCCAGCGGTAATATGGGTGTTGTTGACGGAGGCAATGGAGCCGCTGTTGTTCAGCAAGCCACCGACCGTCAGTTGCTGATTGCGGCCCGCGTACAGCAGGCCGGCATTCGTTAACTCACCGCTGATGCGCGCAGTCAAGTCCGTGCCGGCGCTGAGCGTACCTTGCTGGTTCAGCACATTCGCGGCATCCAAACGTAAATTGTCCGCCTGCAACACGCCGCGCGTGTTGTCGATATTCACACCGCCCACGTGCAAGTCGGCAGTCGCTGCCATCACGCCATCGGTATTATTCAGTGTGCTTTTGCTGACGATGTCAGCCGATGCGGCGGACGTGACACGGCCCTTGCTGTTGTCCAGCACGCCAGCCTGCAGATTCAAGAGGCCCGTACCCGCGTGCTCGATCTTGCCGTCCTTGTTGGTGACGCTGACGGCATCGATGTTCAGGTTCTGGCTGTTGACCGCGATGCGGCCCGCTGTATTGTCCAGATTGCCGGTGACGATGCTCGTGTCGCCCGTACCCGTCTGCAAGATAGTGCCCTTGGCGTTATCCAGATTGCCCACATGCAAATCGAGCTGGCCCGCCTGCAACGTGCCTTCCGTGTTGTGCAAGGCGGCGCTCGTCGTCACGTTCAGCGTGCCCGCCGTCGTCACGACCGCCTTGTTCGTGCTGACGTCACCCGTTGTTGCCGTCAGGCCGATGTTCGCGGCGCTGGTCTGGCTGCCGCCGATATCGATGCTGGCACCGGTCAGTTTGGCATTGCCTGCCGCCAGGTTCTGGCCATGCGCAGCCAGCGTTTGTGTCGCGCTGATCGTCAGGTCGCCAGTTGTGCCCAGCTTGCCATCGGCTTGCATGCCCGCGCCGAGCAAGCTGCTTGCGCTGCTGTCGAGGGTCTTTGCCGTGATGCTGGTGTTGCCCTGTGCCGCAATGACGCCCGTGTTGACGATGGCGCCTGTTGCGGTCAGGGATTGATTGCCTGCCGCATACAGGCTGCCCGTGTTGTTCAAGGTATCGAGCGTGCTGTTCAGGTTGGTGCCGGCAAACACGTTGCCGGCGGTATTGTTCAAGTTCGCCACAGTCAGGGTGGCGTTGCCGGCCACGGCCTGCAACTGGCCCTTGGTGTTGTCGATATCGCCACCGGACAGTTGCAGATGGCGCCCGGCTGCCACGGTGCCTTGCGTATTATCCAGGCTGCCTACCGTAAGCTCGGCGTCCTGCGCCGCCACGATGCGGCCCGTGCTGTTCAGCAAGGTGACTGCCTTCACCAACGCATCGCCATTGCCCTCGATCTTGCCGCCCGTGTTGTCCAGCTGGCCGGTAGCGCTCACCGTCATCAGCCCGGTACCCGTCTGCGCCAGGCTGCCGCTGCGGTTGTCCAGGCTGCCAGCGTTGATGGTCAGCTGATTGGCCACCGTCGTCGCATTGCGGTGGTCGAAGGTGGCTGCCGTGATATCGAGTTTTCCATTGCCCGTGATCTTGCCGGACTGGTTGTTGAACTGGCCCGCGTTGATGGCCAGGATGCCGGCACCTGCGTGCTCCAGCTTGCCATTGATGTTCGTCAATACCGTCGCATTCAAGGCCAGGTTCGCGCTGTTGGCGGCGATGCGGCCTGCCGTGTTGTCCAGCTTACCCGTAGTGATGACGGTGTCGCCGCTGCCCGTCTGCACGATGTCGCCGCTGGCGTTGTTCAGATTGGCGACGTTCAGCTGCAGCTGGCCGGCCACCAGCTGGCCCTGGTTGTTCACCAGAGCTTGGCCATTGGCAGCATTGGCGGTAATAGACAGCAGATTGCTGGCGGAAACCACAGCCTTGTTCGTTTGCACATCGCCAGTAGTTGCCGTGATGGCGATGTTTGCCGCGCCCGTCTGGCTACCCGACAAATCGACCGATGCGCCTGTCAACTGAGCGCTGCCCGCCGCCAGGTTCTGTCCGCTCGCTTGCAGCACGCCATCCGCGTTGATGGTCAAGTCACCCGCCGTACCCAGGCTGCCATCCGCTTTCACGCCGGCGCCCAGCAAGCCGCTGCTGGTGACTTTGCCGGCGGCAATCGTCGTGTTATTCACGGAGGCAATGGAGCCACTGTTAGTCAGCAAGGCGCCCACCGTCAGTTGCTGATTGCGGCCCGCGTACAGCAGGCCAGCGTTGTTCAGGTCACCGCTCACTTTGGCCGTCAGGTCCGTGCCGGCGCTCACTGTTCCCTGCTGGTTCAGCACATTCGCGGCATCCAAACGTAAATTATCCGCCTGCAACACGCCGCGCGTGTTGTCGATAGTCACGCCGCCCACATGCAAGTCGGCAGTCGCTGCCATCACCCCATCGGTATTATTCAGTGTACTTTTGCTGACGATGTCAGCCGATGCGGCGGACGTGATGCGGCCCTTGCTGTTGTCCAGCACGCCCGCCTGCAGATTCAACGTCCCCGTGCCTGCATGCTCGATCTTGCCGTCGCGGTTCGTCAGCGTGGCCACATCGATGTTCAAGTCCTTGCTGTTGACCGCGATGCGGCCCGCTGTATTGTCCAGATTGCCGGTGACGGTGTTCGTGTCACCTGTGCCCGTCTGCAAGATAGTGCCCTTGGCGTTGTCCAGGTTGCCCACATGCAGATCCAACTGCCCCGCCTGCAACGTGCCTTCCGTGTTGTGCAAGGTGGCATTGCTCGTGACGTTCAATGTGCCTGGCGTCGTCACCACCGCCTTGTTCGTGCTGACGTCGCCCGTTGTTGCCGTCAGGCCGATGTTGGCCGCGCTGGTCTGGCTGCCGGCCAGGTCCAGGCTGGCGCCTGTCAAGTTGGCGCTGCCCGCCGCCAGATTCTGGCCGTGCGCGGCCAGCGTTTGTGTTGTGCTGATCGTCAGGTCGCCCGACGTGCCCAGCTTGCCATCGGCCTGCATGCCCGCGCCGAGCAAGCTGCTTGCGCTGCTGTCGAGGGTTTTCGCCGTCAGGCTGGTGTTGCCCTGTGCGGCGATCACGCCCGTGTTGACAATGGCACCTGTTGCGGTCAAGGTCTGGTTGCCGGCGGCGTACAGGCTGCCCGTGTTGTTCAGGCTGGCCAGTGTCGCGTTCAGGTTGGCGCCGGCAAACACGTTGCCGGCGGTATTGTTCAAGTTCGCCACAGTCAGGGTGGCGTTGCCGGCCACAGCTTGCAGTTGGCCCTTGGTATTGTCGATGTCGCCACCGCTCAATGCCAGATTGCGGCCTGCCGCCACCGTCCCTTCCGTATTGTCCAGGCTGCCCACGTTCAATGCGGCATCCTGCGCCGCCACGATACGGCCCGTGTTGTTCAGTAATACCTGAGCGTTGACCAGCGCATCGCCGTTGCCCTCGATCTTGCCGCCCGTATTGTCCAGCTGGCCGGTAGCGCTCACTGTCATCAGGCCAGTACCCGTCTGCGCCAGGCTGCCGCTGCGGTTGTCCAAACTGCCGGCGTTGACGGTCAGCTGGTTGGCCACCGTCGTTGCATTGCGGTGGTCAAAGGTGGCTGCCTTGATGTCCAGCTTGCCATTGCCCGTGATCTTGCCGGACTGGTTGTTGAACTGGCCCGCATTGATGGCTAGCACGCCCGCGCCTGCATGCTCCAGCTTGCCATTGACATTCGTCAGCACCGTCGCGTTCAGGGCCAGGTTCGCGCTATTGACGGCGATGCGGCCCGCCGTGTTGTCGAGTTTGCCTGTGGTAATGACGGTGTCGCCGCTGCCCGTCTGCACGATGTCGCCGCTGGCGTTGTTCAGGTTGGCGACGTTCAGCTGCAACTGTCCGCCCACCAGCTGGCCCTGGTTATTTACCAGCGACTGGGCGTTATTTGCGTTGGCGGTGATGGCCAGCAAGTTGCTGGCGGAAATCACTGCCTTGTTCGTTAGTACGTCACCGCTGCGCGCGGTGATGGTGATATTCGCCGCACCCGTCTGGCTGCCAGACAAATCAATGGAATCGCCTTTCAGCACGGCGCTGCCCGCCGCCAGGTTCTGTCCGCTCGCCTGCAACACCCCATCCGCGTTGATGCTCAAATCGCCTGCCGTGCCCAGGCTGCCATCGGCTTGCACGCCGGCGCCCAGCAAACCGCTGCTGATGACTTTGCCAGCGGCAATAGTAGTATTGCCAACGGAGGCGATGGAGCCGCTGTTGTTCAGCGCACCGCCCACCGTCAGTTGCTGGTTACGGCCCGCATACAGCAGACCGGCGTTGTTCACATCGCCACCGGCCTTGGCTGTCAGGTCAGTGCCTGCGCTGACCGTGCCTTGCTGGTTCAGCAGACTGCTTGCATCCAGAGTCAAGTTTCCTACGCTCGCCTGCAACACCCCCCGCGCGTTATCCAGTGCAATGCCGCCGACCTGCAGATCGGTGGTTGCGGCGATCACGCCATCGCTATTGTTCAGCGTGCCCTTGCTGACGACAGAGGCCGCAGCCGCCGAGGTGATGCGGCCCTTGCTGTTGTCCAGCACGCCTGCTTGCAGATTCAAGATACTCGTACCCGCATGCTCGATCTTGCCATCGCGGTTCGTCAGCGTGGCCGCATCGAAGGTCACATTCGCGCTGTTGACGGCGATGCGCCCAGCCGTATTGTCCAGATTGCCGGTAACGATGGTCGTGTCACCCGTGCCCGTCTGCAGCAGCGTACCCCTGGCATTGTCCAGATTGCCCACATGCAGGTCGAGCTGGCCTGCCTGCACAGTGCCTTCCGTGTTGTGCAAGGTGGCATTGGTCGTAATGTTGAGCGCGCCTGGCGTCGTGACGACCGCCTTGTTCGTGCTGACGTCGCCCATTGTGGCCGTCAAGCCGATGTTGGCAGCACCGGTCTGGCTGCCAGCGATATCAACATTGGCACCCGTCAAGTTCGCATTACCGGCCGCCAGCACCTGGCCGTGCGCGTCCAGCGTTTGCGTGGTGCTGATCGCCAGGTCGCCAGCCGTGCCCAGCTTGCCATCAGCCTGGATGCCAGCACCGATGAGGCTGCTAGCGCTGCTGTCGAGGCCATTCGCCGTGAGGCTGGTATTGCCCTGCGCCGCGATGACGCCTGTGTTTGTCACTGTACCTGTTGCGGCAAGGGATTGATTTCCGGCCGCATACAGGCTGCCCGTGTTGCTTAAACTATCGAGCGTGGTGTTCAGGTTGGCGCCAGCAAATACGCTGCCGGCTGCATTATTCAATTTACCGATGGTCAAGGTCGCATCGCCAACGACGGCCTGCAGCTGCCCCTTGGTATTGTCGATATCGCCACCGTTCAATGCCAGGTTGCGGCCGGCTGCCACCGTGCCTTCCGTGTTGTCCAGGCTACCGACTGTAAGCTCGGCATCCTGCGCCGCCACGATGCGGCCTGTGCTGTTCAGCAAGGTGCTTGCCTTCAGCAGCGCATCACCATTGCCTTCGATCTTGCCGCCCGTATTGTCCAGTTGACCAGTGGTGTTCACCGTCATCCGTCCGCTACCCGTCTGCGCCAGGCTGCCGCTGCGGTTGTCCAGGCTGCCAGCGTTGATGGTCAGCTGATTGGCCACCGTCGTCGCATTGCGGTGGTCGAAGGTGGCTGCCGTGATGTCCAGCTTGCCATTGCCCGTGATCTTGCCGTGCTGGTTGTCGAACCGGCCCGCGTTGATGGCCAGCACGCCGACACCCGCGTGCTCCAGCTTGCCATTGATGTTCGTCAATACCGTCGCGTTCAGGGCCAGGTTCGCGCTGTTGGCGGCGATGCGGCCCGCCGTATTGTCGAGTTTTCCCGTGGTGATGACGGTGTCGCCGCTGCCCGTCTGCACGATGTCGCCGCTGGCGTTGTTCAGGTTGGCGACGTTCAGCTGCAATTGGCCAGCCACCAGCTGGCCCTGGCTGTTCACCAGCGACTGGGCGTTGTTTGCGTTGGCGGTAATGGCCAGCACGTTGCTGGCGGAAATCACGGCCTTGTTCGTTTGCACATCGCCAGTAGCTGCCGTGATGGCGATGTTTGCCGCACCCGTCTGGCTACCCGACAGATCCACACTGGAACCCGTCAGCGTCGCACTGCCCGCCGCCAGGTTCTGTCCGCTCGCCTGCAGCACGCCATCGGCGTTGATGGTCAAGTCGCCTGCCGTGCCCAGGCTGCCGTCCGCTTTCACGCCGGCGCCCAGCAAGCCGCTGCTGGTGACCTTTCCAGCAGATATAGTGGTGCTACCAACGGAAGCGATGGAACCGCTGTTGTTCAGCACACCGCCCACCGTCAGTTGCTGATTGCGGCCCGCATACAGCAGACCAGCATTGTTCAGCGTATCACTGATGCGCGCTGTCAGGTCTGTGCCTGCACTCACTGTCCCTTGCTGGTTCAGCAAGGATGCCGCATCGAGACGCAACTTGTCCGCCTGCAAGACGCCGCGCGTGTTATCTATCCCGAGACCCGCCAATTGCAACTCTTGCGTAGCAGCAATCACGCCATCCGTATTGTTCAGCGCCCCCTTGCTGGCAATGCTCGCCGATGCGGCGGACGTAATGCGGCCCTTGCTGTTGTCCAGCACGCCAGCCTGCACCTGCACGCTGCCATTGCCGGCAATGCTGCCGCGCGTATTGTCCAGCGCCTGCGCCACGTCCACGCGCATCTGTCCTGGCCCTGTCTGCTGCAGGGTGCCGTCGCTGTTGTCCAGCTGACCGGCCCGCACCGCTACCTGCTGTCCCGACGTGACGGCATGGCGATGATCGAGCGTCTCCGCCTGGATATCAACTACACCATTGCCCGTCACCTTGCCCCGTTCGTCATCGAAACGCGTTGCTTCAAGGTGCAAGCTGCCCGTGCCCGCGTGTTCGATACTGCCGTCGCGGTTGATCACCTGTTCCGCGGTCAGCGCCAGGTTCGCGCTATTGACGGCAATGCGTCCGCCCGTGTTGTCCAGGGTGCTGCCTGTGAATTGCGTATCGCCATTGCCCGTCTGGATCAACGTGCCGCCGCGGTTGTCCAGCGCTCCCGTTTTCACTTCCAACTGGCCCGCGCTCAGGGTGCCGCGCACGTTCGACAGCGCCTGGCTGCTGCCGGCCGCCGCCACGGACAGCAAACCCGTGGTGGTCACCAGCGCGCCATCGGTAACGACGTTGCCAGTACTGGCATGCAACTCGATGGCCGCGCCGCCCGTCTGGCTGCCGCTCAGATTGATAGCGGCAGCGTGCACGCTGGTCTTGCCTGCCGCCAAATTCTGGCCGTGGGCACCGATCGCTTGCGTGGCCGTCAGTTGCAGCTGGCCGCTGCCGGCCAGGCTGCCATCGGCGCGCACGCCGGCGCCCAGCAGGCTGCCGGCCGCGCTGTCGATGCGGCTGGCATCGATGCGGTTATCGCCCTGCGCGGCGATCACGCCGCTGTTGCTGATCGCACCGCGCACCTGCAGCGCCTGGCTGCCGGCCGCATACAGGTTGCCGCTGTTGAGCACGTCGCTGGCCTGGGTGGCAAGATTGCCACCGGCAAACACGCTGCCGGCCGTATTGTTCAGCTTTGCCACCGTCAACGCCGCATCGCCCGCCACTGCCTGGATCTGGCCGCGCGTATTGTCGACGTCGCCGCTGTCGAGGCGCAATGTGCGACCCGCCGCCAGGGTCGCCTCGGTATTGTCCAGCGCGCCTGTCGACAGCGCCACATCCGTGCCCGAGACGATACGGCCCTTCTGATTTTGTACATTGCCCGCCTGCACGCTCAAAGCGCCATTGCTTTCCAGCGCGCCACCGCGGTTGTCCAGCGCACCGCGCACCTGTACGCGCGTGTCGCCCTGCCCGCTCTGCGCCAGGCTACCGCCCCGGTTGTCCAGGTTCCCGGCATCAATGCTGAGCTGCCCTGCCACTGTACGGGCATCGCGGTGGTCGACCTGTTCACCGCTCAGCGCCAAGGCGCCATTGCTGACGATGCTGCCGCGCTGCAAGTTGATTTGCGCTGCGCCAATCTCCAGCGCACCCGTGCCCGCATGCTGGATATGCCCGTCCTGATTGCTCAGGCTGGCGGCCTGCAGCCGCAAGGCCTGGCTATTCGTGGCGATCACGCCGCGCGTATTGTCCAGGCTTCCCGGCAATTGAATCGCCAGGTCGCCAGCGCCCAGCTGCGTGAGCTGGCCGCCCACGTTCGACAGGTCGTGCGCATGCACGCCCAGTTGCTGGCCCGTCAGTTGCGCTGCATCGCTGCGCACGGTGCGCGCCGCGTCCAGCTGCAAGCGCTCGCGCGCGCTGACCTGCGCACGGCTGGCGTCGAGATCGCCCGCGCTGGCGCCCAGGCCGACATTCGCGCCCGAGACTTGCGCACCCGTCAAATCCAGCTGACGCGCAGCCAGGCTGCTGTCGCCGCCTGCCACGGCCGTGCCGTGCACAACCACCACATCGCCCGCCGTCACGTTCAGCTTGCCGCTAGCCGTTAATGTATTGTCCAGGTTCAGACCTGCGGCCAGCACGGAACCTGCCGCCCCGTCGATGCGCGCCGCCGCGCCCGTGGCGTGCACCTCGACATTGTTCTGCGCGCCGATCACGCCGCTGTTGGCAATATTGCCCTGCGCCTGCACCTGGCTGTCGCCGCCCGCATACACGGTACCGCTGTTGACCACGTCGCCCGTCACCGCAATGCTGGTCTGGCTGCCCGCCCCGGCCGACTGGATGTTGCCGCTGTTGCTCAACCAGCCATTCGATTGCAGCACCAGGTTGCCGGCCGTGGCCGCCAACACGCCCGCGTTGCGCACGCCCAGGCCCGCTTCCGTGCCGATCAGGGTGATCTTGCCCGCGTACATGCCGCCCAGCTGCGCCACGTCCAGCGCGTAGGCCGGGGCCGGGCCCACGCCAGGCGCAGCGCCCGCCACGCCATGCGCCGCATCGATCTGGTTGCTGCCCGTCACCACCTTCAGTTCCTGCGCCCAGATGCCGCCATTGATCTGCGCGGCGCGCGCCAGGATGGCCGTGTAATCGCTCAGCGACGTGTCCAGGCCGCGGCCGTTGATGGTCACTACCCCGCGCTGCACCATGTAGCCGTCCAGGCTGCCGTCGTTGAACATTGGCGTGCCCGTCGTCAGCACGACCCGGCTGGCATTGATGAAACCGCCGCCATCGACGCTCACGCCGGCCGGGTTGGCGATGACGACTTCGGCCCGCTGCCCCGCCACCTCGACATAGCCGCGCAGCTGGCTGGGGTTGGCCGAGTTGACTTCGTTGAGGATCACGCGCGCGCTGCCGCCTGCCAGCCATGGATTGCCCTGCACCCAGCCGCCCGTCTGCGTCTGCACGTTGCCGCGGCTGTTGTTGAGGATGGCGCCATTCGCCGTCACGTCGAACTGGCTGTAGGTATTGCGCGACACGCCTGCCGCGCTCGGCGTCTGGATATTGACCTGCGTCACGCCATTCGCGCTTTGCACCACGGTCGGGCGCTGGCGGCCCGGCGCGTTCGGATCGGCCACGATCTGTCCCATGGCCGGCCCTGCGACAAAACTCACCATGCCCAGCGCGCCGAATACGGCCAGCGCCAGCGGCCGCAACTTGCCATTCACACTGACACTTGGCCCGTCACCGCCATCGCCTTCAAACACGCCGCTGTCCAGGCCACCTTCTCCCTTGGCCGCCTTGCCTTGCGAGGATGCATTTTCGGCGACCACCATCAGTTGGCCACGGCGTTTATTAAAGATGATGCGGTACAGGTTCTTGTTCATGACATGTCCTAGCGACAATCAATTAGTGCGATAAGGGAGAAGAGAACGGCTGGCGGGTGGCGCCGTCTCACATCGTTCTTTTTTAATAGCTGGCGTTCAGGCTGAAGCCGGCCGTGTGGCTGGCCGTGCGGAACAGCTCGGGTTTGCGCACGGGCCAGCCGACAAAGGCGTCGTACTGCACACCCAGCCACTGGCCGCGCAGGCCGACGAAGGCGCCCGTCAGGTTGCGCGCGATCAGCCAGGCGGCAGACGGCCCCGCCACTTCGCCGTGGTCGACACCCGCATACGCTTCCTGGCCGCTGCTGCCCAGCGGCACGCCCAACTCGTTGCGCAGCAGCCAGCCCCGTTCGGCCGACAGGCTGCTTTCGCCGTCGTAGCCACGCACGGTATAGCGCCCGCCGATGGCGAAGCGATCCTGCGGCACCAGCGGCGTGCGGTTGTGCTGCATGCGCCAGCTGCCTGAATAGCGCAATGGCTGGCCGGCAAGCTGGAACGGCGCGGACAGGGCCGCGTCGGCCAGCAGCAGCTTGAAGCGCGACGTGCCTTCGCCGAACGCTTCTTCGGGCGCGGCCAGCGCATCCATCGCGCCCGTGCCGCGCCGGTATTGCAGATTCAGGTCCAGGGTGGCCTGGCCCATAAATTCGCGGTGGCCAAGTCCCAGTTCCCAGCCCGCCATGCGGCGGCGCTGCACTTCCACTTCCGTGTCGTCGATGAAGTTCTGCGCGGAACGCTGCCAGCCCCGCAAGGACAGTGTCGTCTTGCGCGAGGCGTCGCGGTAGACCAGAC
>NZ_WFLL01000058.1:0-29261 GCF_009208755.1 Janthinobacterium sp. FT14W
GGTGGCGCGCCGCACAGCTGCAGCAGCGTCGGCGCGGGCACGCCCTGCAGCAGCGCCTCGCGCGCCAGCATCCGTTCCAGCCAGTCCTTGCCCGCGCCAGGCGGCACGGGCAGCGCGCGCACGGCGCGCAGGCGGCCGTCGTGCAGCACGCCCAGGGTCAAGGCGTTCTCCTGCAGCTGGCCGAACCAGGCGCCCGCTTTCAGCGCGCCGTGCCAGCGGTTCCAGTGGCGCGCAAATTGCGGCGTAATGAAAATCAGGGCCAGCTTGCGCGCGGCGGCCACGCGGGTCAGCTGCGCCAGCAGCGCACGGGGCACGGCGCAAAAAAACGGCGCGCGCGCATCCCAGGCGCTGCTGCTGTGCCACAGGCCGGGCGCATCGCCATACAGCGACTGGAAGCGCAGCGCGGCGGCCGCCTCGATGTCGGCCAGGCGCGCGGCGCCTTGCGGCGCATCGACCTGCCACAGGCGCGCCAGGCCATCGTCGAGCACCACGGACAATGGCCAGCCCGCGTACTCGCCCGCCGGCAGCAGGCGGTCCAGCAACTGCGCCAGGGCCTGGCCCAGGGCGGAAAAATCGCCGTGCAGCGAGTCGTCCCGCGCATACGCGGCTTCGCCCAGCAAGGTCCATGCGGGCGCGCGCCAGCGGCTGCTGCGCCACAGGCTCGCGTGGCCCGCCGCCACGCCCAGGCGCAGCCCCTGTCCCAGGCTCAACTTCGCAAAACCTCTACGCATGCAGGGTGACCCTCTTGATTTCCGTGATGGTGGTGGCGCCCCGCTTCACCAGTTCCAGCGCCGCCAGGCGCAGGCTGCGCGTGCCGTTCGCATACGCGGCCGCCTTGATCTGGCGGATCGGCTTCTTGTCGACGATCAGTTCGCGGATTTCATCGGTCAGCACGAGAATCTCGGCGATCGAACGGCGTCCCTTGTAGCCCGTGCCGCGGCAGTCGCCGCAGCCCTTGCCCTGCTTGAACTGGTACTGCGCCACGTCGGCCCGCGCCAGGCCCACGCTGGCCAGCTCCAGGTCGTCGGGCACGTACGCGGTGGCGCAATGGGGGCAGTTGGTGCGGATCAGCCGCTGCGCCCAGATGCCGTTCAGGGCCGAGACGAACGCATACGGATCGATGCCCATGTGCGTGAAGCGGCCGAACACGTCGAACACATTATTCGCGTGCACGGTGGTGAGCACCAGGTGGCCCGTGAGGGCCGATTGCACGGCGATTTCCGCCGTCTCGCGGTCGCGGATCTCGCCCACCATGATCTTGTCGGGGTCGTGGCGCAGGATCGAGCGCAAGCCCTTGGCAAACGTCAGCCCCTTCTTTTCATTGACGGGTATCTGCAGGATGCCGGGCAGCTGGTATTCGACGGGGTCCTCGATGGTGATGATCTTTTCGCGCCCGTTGTGGATTTCCGTCAGCGCCGCGTACAAGGTCGTCGTCTTGCCCGACCCCGTGGGACCGGTGACGAGCAGCATGCCGTAGGCTTCCTGCGCCAGCGCGCGCAGGGCTTCCAGCGATGGCGCGTCGAATCCCAGCGCTTCGAGGGTCAGGGCGCCATACGCCTCGATCATGGCGCGCTTGTCGAGGATGCGGATGACGGCGTCCTCGCCATGGATGCTGGGCATGATGGAGACGCGCAGATCGATTTCGCGCCCGCCCGCCTCGACGCGGAAGCTGCCGTCCTGCGGCACGCGGCGCTCGGCGATATCGAGTTCGGCCAGCACTTTCAGGCGCGAGATGATGTGTTCCGCCACTTCGATGCCGTTGACGGACGTGGCGTGATCGAGCACGCCGTCGACGCGGTACTTGACGGCCAGGCCGCCGGCCGTGCTTTCCAGGTGGATGTCCGAGGCACCCGCCTTCAGCGCGTCATACAAGGTCGAGTTGACCAGCTTGACGGCGGGGCTGGCCGCTTCCGACACGCTGGCGAACGACAGCACGGCCGCCGTCTTGCCGTCGCGCCGCGCGTCGGTGGCGGCGCCGGGCAGCAGGCTGTCGACGGCACGCGCCGATTCTTCCTGCTTCGACAGGTAGGCGCCGATGTCGGCCTGCAGCGCAAGGCGCACGCTCAAGGCGCCCTGCCCCGCGCGCGCACCGAGCCAGGTTTGCAGGTCCAGGTCGAAGGGGTCGGCGATCACGCCCACCAGCTGGCCGTCGGCGGCGCGCAGCAGCACGCTGTGGCGCGCCAGCGCCTGCGACAGGGGCAGCACGTCGAACGCGGGAGAAAACGCCAGCATGTCGGCCGTTTCCAGCACGTCCAGGCCGAACGGGCGCGCCAGCGCGCGCACCACGGCGCGCGCCTCGATGCCGCTCAACTGCTGCAATTCCTCGACCAGGCAGCGCTTCGACTGCCGGCACAGGGCGCGCGCGCGCTGCAGCAGCGCGGCGTCGATGGCCACGCCGGCCACGCTGGATTCGGCTGCGCTCGGCATCATGAAATGTCGCCGGCAAGGTCGAAGATGGGCATGTACAGCAGGATCACGATGGCGCCCACGACCAGGCCGATGGCCGCCATCAGCAGCGGCTCGAAGGTGCGCGTGAAACGGTCGATCCAGCGGCTGATTTCGCCGTCGTAAAAGGCGGCCGACTGCGTCAGCATGGGGCCCATGTCGCCCGTGCGCTCGCCCACGCGCAGCATGCGCAGGGAGATGGGCGTAGTCAGCTGATGCTGCTCGAACGCGGACGACAGGGGCTGGCCCGCCTCGATGGCACCGCGCGCGCCCTGCAAGGACGCCTGCATGCCGGGCGAGACCATCGCCTGCACGGTGCCGATCGCCTGCACGATGGTGATGCCGCCCTCGGCCAGCATGCCCAGGGTCAGGTACAGGCGCGACAGTTCATAGATGCGCACGCGCTCGCCGATGCCGGGCAATGTCGCCAGCAGGCGCGCCACGCCGCCATGGCGCAGCACGCGCCGCACGGCCATGAACACGGCGCTGCCGGTGATAAGCAGTCCCAGCAACAGCAGCAAGCCATGCTGCGTGACGAACTGGCCCCAGCTGAGCATCACTTGCGACATCCACGGCAGGTTGCGCCCGGCGCCCTGGTAGACCTCGGCGAAACGGGGCACCACATAGCTGATCAGGAAAGCGCTGACGCCGCCGCCCACGGCCAGCAGGATGGTCGGATAGATGGCGGCGCTGACGATTTTGCTGCGCACCGTGTCGATGCGCTGCTGGTAGTCGATGTAGCGCGACAGCGCGCGCGGCAGGTCGCTGGTGCCCTCGGCCGCCTTGACGATGCCGATGTACAGGGGCGGAAACAGTTCGGACTGCTCTGCCAGCACGGCGGAAAAGCGCTTGCCTTCGCGCAAGCCTTCCAGCAGGCGCGTGAGCACGCTGCGCGTGGCCGGTGCGGCCTCCTTTTCCAGCAACGCTTCCAGCGCCTCGACGATGCCCAGGCCCGCGTTGAGCAAGGCCAGCAATTCCTGGCTGAACAGCAGCAAGGGCAGCGCCCGCGCGCGCTGGCGCCCGGCCGCACTGAACGGCGTGGCCCGCAGCGGACGGATGGCGCTGACAAACAGGCCCCGCGCCTCGGCCTGGCGGCGCGCATCGGCTTCGTCGCGGCCGTCGATCACGCAAGTGTGCAAGGTAGCAACGGCCTGGTCCGTGGAAAGCGCGCGTACTTCAAACTGCATGATGGCGTGTCCGTGACAAAAGAGTGAGCGCGCTGGCCTTATTGCGAACTGATGTCCGCATTCTCGCCGCTGCCGCCCGGTTGGCCATCCTTGCCCATGGAAACGATGTCATATTCGCCCTTGCTGCCGGGCGCGCGGTATTGATAGGCATGGCCCCAGGGGTCGAGCGGCACGGCCTTTTTCAGGTAGGGACCATTCCAGCGCGTGCCGGCGGTAGGCGGCGCGGCCAGCAGCGCGGCCAGGCCCTCTTCCGTGGTGGGATAGCGCCCCACGTCGAGGCGGTAGGTGTCCAGCGATTTTTCAAACGCCTCGATCTGCGCCTTGGCCACCGTCACTTCGGACTTGCCCAGCTGGGCAAAATATTTGGGGCCGACATAGGCCGCCAGCAAGCCGATGATCACGATCACGACCAACAGTTCGAGCAAGGTAAAGCCGCGCGCATGGCGCGTTGCCGCAAGGTTCTGCCTGTGTGCTGCATGCATCAGCTAACTCCTTATTGCCTACCTTCAATACATTGCCGCCATGTGCACCGCTGGTGGCCGCGCACAAGCGGCGCGCGCCTGCCTGATGCCTAGCAGGCTACCATGCCGCTTATGGTAAATACAATCTTTTCTTTGTACTGAAAACAACAAAATTCCTGGGGAAACCATCGAGTTTGCACTCACTCAAGTCGCGCGCCACCTGCCCTGCGGCCGGCGTACAATCGACGCATGGGCGGCCATGCCGCCGCCACCCGCAAAAGGAACGCATGTCTGCCATCCGTCTGAGCCTTGTCCTCCTGGCCGCCGCCAGCGTACTGCCTGCCGGCGCGTCGGCCGCGCCCCAGCGCCAGGCGTACGTCGTGGAACTGCGCGCGCAACTGGCGCCGCCTGACGCGGCGCAAGGGGAAGCGCAGCGGGAAGCGGGACGCCGTGCCGTGCTGGCGCTGGTGCCCGACGCCACGCTGCAATACCGCTACACGGCCGCGCTGAACGGCTTTGCCGCCATGCTGACGCCGGCCGAAGTCAAGCGCCTGCGCGCCAGCCCCCTCGTCGCGCGGGTAACGCCCGGTACCGAGGATCAGTTCAACGGTGGCGGCCCGCACAAGGCGGCCGCCCCCCAGCCGCAGCGCTGAGCGGCATCAGGCAGCCAGCAGGCGCAGCGCGATGCCGCGCGACACGGCTTGCGTGCGGTTGCTCACGCCCAATAATTTATAGATGCGCTGCAAATGGCTTTTCACGGTCCCCCCGCTGATGCCGAGGATTTGCCCCACCTCCTGATTGCTCTTGCCGATGCTGACCCAGTGCAGCACTTCCAGCTCGCGGGCGCTGGCCGCGCGCGCCGCGCCGGCGGGCATCGCCTGCGCGCCGTCCGGCAGCGCCAGCCAATGCACGTGCAGGTAGGGCAGCAGCAGTTCCAGCACGTACGCCTGGCGCGCCGGGTCCGGCCAGGATGCGCAGGGGGCGCAGAACAGGGCAAAGAAACTGCCGCCGCCGGCGCCCGCGCTGCCATGCACCAGCACCCCGTCGATGATGGCCACGCGCCGCCCGCCCGCGCGCCAGGCTTGCGCCAGACGCGCCACCTGCCCCTGACGCGGATCGCCGAGCGCCTGCACCTCGGCCTCGGCCAGCACGGCGCTATGCCACGCCGCGCTGCGCACCACGCCGCCATCGGTGCCCAGCTGGGCGCAGACGAGGACGGCATGCGGCAGCAGTGCCTGCAGCGGCCCCTGGCTCCACAAAAAGAAATCGCCGGGCGCGGCGATGCCATGCGCGCCCAGCACGGCGTGCAGCAGGTATTCCTGCTCCCTCCCCGTCAACAGCATCAGGCGCACACGGCGGCGTCCAGCGCCAGATAACGGTAGCCGCTGCCGCGCACGGTTTCGATGCGCTGGCCGCAGCCGCCCGGCTGCAACGCCTGCCGCAGGCGGCCCACGTGGGCGTCGACCGTGCGTTCGTCCAGATAGGCCGCATGGCCCCACACCTGGTCCAGCAGCTGCGCGCGGCTATGCACCCGGTCCGGGTGGCCCATCAGAAAATGCAGCAGCCTGAATTCCACGCGGCCCAGGTTGACGGACACGCTGCCGGCCGTCACGCGCTGGGTGTGCGGGTCTAGCCGCAAGGCGGTGGTGCCGTCCGCGCCTGAGCTGGCGCGCAAGGCTGCCGGCGCGCGCCGGCGCAGCAGCGCGCGCACGCGGGCCAGCATTTCGCGGGGGCCGAAAGGCTTGCACAGGTAATCGTCGGCGCCGCTTTCCAGCGCCAGCACCTTGTCCTGCTCGCTGTCGCGCGCGCTGACCATGATGATGGGCAAGTCGCACAGCACGCCATCCTGGCGCACCTGGCGCAGCAGCGCAATGCCGGACGCATCCGGCAATACCCATTCCAGCAGCAGCACGTCGGGCGGATCGGCCGCCAGCAAGGCCAGCGCGCCGCGCGCGTCCGGGGCGCAGCTGACCCGGTAGCCAGCGCCCTCGAGGTTATGCGCGAGCAGCGCCTGCATGGCGGGCGCAGGGTCCAGCACCAGGATATGGCCAGGCATCGATGCATCCTCCCGAAAAAAGTTGGCAGCAATCATGAAAATACTAGACTGCCCGACAAGTTTTTTACTATGCATCAAGCGTAAAACGGTGGCCAATACAATTTAGTTTCCTGATTTATAGCTATTCCGAATAAATAGTCAAAACACAGCGGGCCATGGGCGCGCTGTGTCCAGACTGGAAAGACTAGGCCGGGATGGCAGGCTGGCGGCGGCGCAGGGCAAACGCGATCAGCGCCAGGCCGCCCGTGAGCATCATCCATTCCGACGCTTCCGGCACGGCCGAGATGGACGCGATGCTGGCGTAGCTGTTGCCGGTAATGCTGGCAGGCAAACCGCCGTTGAGCGGGGTCAGCTCGAATTGCAGCAGGTTGCCGTTCGCATTGCCCAGGTAGGACGTGGCCGTGGCGTCGAGCAAGCCCACGCCAAACGTCGTGCCCGCGTTGCCTGCCGTGTTCAGGAAGTCGCCGCCAAAGACGATATTGAAACCAAACTTGCCGCCCAGGGTCACGTTGTGAAACCAGTCGTTGTAGGCGCCACTATTGCCGAAGGTCAAGGTACTGGGCAAGCTGCCGCTGACGCTGCCTTCCTGCGATTCCAGTGCGCCGAAAGCGCCCGAGAAATTACTGAGGACGGCACTGGCGCCGGGCGCCGGGCTGTTGCCGGCGATAAAGGCGAAATCGAGGAAACCGGCGCCCGAGAACGCGCTCGTGTCGATTTCCACGCGATAGGCTAGCGGGTCCGCCAGCGCCAGGCTGCTGCTGGCGGCCAGCACGGCGGCCAGTACGGCGCGGCGCAGGGCCGGAGGAAGTGTCGTTGTCATCATGATGGTGTCCTTAGAAATTGCCGGCGTAAATGCTGGCGGAATAATTGATCGTCACTTTCGACGGATTGCTGAAGCTGACGGCAAACGAGGCCGTGGCGCCCGGCGCCAGGCTGGCCGCATTCACCGTGACATACGCGGCACCCCCATGGCTGCCCGTGGCGTTGGCCAGGCTGACGCCGGCCGGCAAGCCGCCGAACACCACCTGGAACGGACCGGCCAGGGCACGCGTGCCCGTGTTGGTGAACGAGAACGTGCCCGTGTACTGTTGCGTCACGCGGTTGTACGCGAGGCCCGAGCCGGCTTGCGCCACGCCGGCCGTGATGTCGCGGTAGGCCGGCTGCAAGTCCAGGCTGATGACGACGGGATCGTGGTCCGAGGCGCGGTAGGGCAAGGCGTTGTACAGGTCTTGCGGCTTGGCCGAGTCGATGTTGTAGTCGATCACTTCCGGCTCGTCCGCATTCACATGCCATTCAGCCACGCCCGCCACTTGCGGGCTCAGCGAGGCGCTGGCCAGTGCATGGTCGAGGTAGCCGCTCTGGCCGCCGAACACATACGAGTACGGCATGCCGGACGGCCGCACGAAGCGCTCGAGTTCATTGACGAAGCCGGCGCCCGTGATGACCTGGATCGGATCTTCCGCGCCATACGAATTGAGGTCGCCGATGACCAGCACGTCAGCGTCGCCTGCAGCGGCCGCCACCTGCGGCACGAAGCTGCCCACCAGGCGCTGGGCCTGCTGCACGCGGGTAGCGTTCCAGCAGCTCTGGCTATCGTTGTTGTCCGCATCGGGACCCGTGCCGGACGGGCAGCTGCCCTTCGACTTCAGGTGGTTGACGATCAGCGAAAACTTTTCGCCATTGCCCGCCTGGAAGGTTTGCGCCATCGGCGGACGGTTGTTGATGGCGTTGGCGTCCGACAGGGCGCCGCCCACCAGGCCCAGCCTGGCCGGCTTGTAGATCATGGCCACGCGGATGGCGTCCGTGCCCGTGGCGGCCGGCTTCGGCACCACGGCGTACGTGACGCCGCCGATGGCCGCGTTCAGCTGCTCGACCAGGTAGGTGACGGCCGTTTCGCCATTGTTCTGGATTTCCATCAAGCCCACCACGTCCGCATCGATGGCTTTCAGTTCGGCCACGATCTTGTCGCGCTGGCGCTCGAACTCGGCCAGGTTGTCGGCGCCGCGGCAATTGCTCTTGGTGGTAGATGAACCCACGGTACAGCCCTGCCCCGTCTGGCCAAAGATATTGTTGCCATTGGTAAAGGTCGTAAAGAAATTCAGCACATTCGCGCTGGCCACCTTGACGTTGCCCGATGGCAGTTCCGGGCTGCCCGTGCGCGGGTTGTCGCGCGAAAACTGCGGCGGCTGCGTCGGCTGCAATTTGTACGCGGCGCCGCCACCGCCGATGGCACCGAAATCCACCACGCCCGTCAGGTCGGCCACCGTGTCGCCGCTGCGCACCGTGTTGTCCTGGCCGATGTAGGGAATGGCGGGCGGCGTGACGAAAATGCCATCATCGAGCACGATCAGGTTGTTCGCATTGGCGGCGATCAAGGCTTGCGCTTCGGCGGAGCCGGCCGGATAGCGGTTGGTCGGCACTTCGCGCCGTCCCGCCGACAGGCTCAATTCGCCGCGCGCGCCCAGGTAGGCGTTTTGCGACACGGTCAGTGGCTGCGTGAAACGCACGAGCATGCCTTCCACGGCGGCCAGCTTGTCGTTCGGCAAGGTCACGTTCGTGGGCACGATGCTGTGGCCCGCGCTTTGCGTGAGGATGGCCGTCACGTCCTTCAATTCTGTGTAGGAATTCTTTGCGCCCGTGGGCGTGTATTCGAACACCGTGCCCGTCACGCGCACCAGCTCGCCCGGCTGCACGGTGGTGGCCGTCGCACCCGTGTATACAAAGATGCCGTCCGACGTGGACGGGTCGCCATCGCCGGCCGCGTCCTGGATGAAGAAGCCCGTGCCCACCTTCAGGGTCACCACGCCCTCCGTCGTCTGCACGGAATTGGCGTAGGGGCTGGCCGCGCCCGCGCCCTGGATTTGCGGAATCGTGTGGCTGACGGCAGCCAGGCCTTGCACCGCGACATCGACCTTGCAGGTGGCCGTCTGCTGCTGGTCATTGCTGAAGCTGACGATGACGGGGTAATTGCCGACCGGCACGCCGGCAGCCACCAGCAGGCTGACCACGGCGCTCTCGCCCGCCACGCCGGCCGCGCTGAAACCGGCCAGGCTGATGCCGGCCACGGCCGGCGAGCTCAAGATAGCGGCGTTCACGACGCCATCCACGTCGGCTGCGCGCAGCACGGCGCTGCCGCCGCTGCCCGCAGCCAGGGCCAGGCTGGCCGGACAGCTGGTAATGATTTTGTGCACGACGGGGCCGCCGCATACATTCAGCGGCGAAGCCGTATTGCGCGGCGTCACGCTGCCGGTGGCGAAATCCACGCTGTTGTCGTCCGTGTCGCCGCAGCCGCCATTCGCGCGCAGGATGGACAAGGTATTCGATGGCGCGGGCGCCACGGCACCTTCGAAGCCGTTGGCCGTGCCGAACCCGACGAGGTCGATGACGGCCGCGCCCGTGGGGCTGGCGCCCACCTGGGCCGTCTTGCTATTACTCAACAACACCTTGCCCGTCGTGCCCGACAAGGCCAGGCCGCCCGTGGCGTCCGGCGTGGGCAAGTCCTGCGTGCCGCCCGCGCCTTTGGCTTGCTGGACCAGCAAATACTGGCCAGGTTGCAAATCGATAGCCGGCAAGGCCGTCACGGACCAGCTCGTATTGGCGGCGGCGCCGTACTGCACGCTCCAGTTGCTCAGGTTGACGGGGCTGGCGCCGCGGTTGAACAGTTCAATGAAATCGTTGCGGTACACGGCACCCGTGTTGCCGCCACCGCCATACACCTGGCTGATGACGATATCGGAGGCGGCCAGGGCCGGCAGGGACAGGCTGGCCAGCACGGCGGCCATGACCGTCAGGCGCAGGGGCTTGTGCAGGGGCGAAGGCGAAACGGACGGGGCGGCAAGAGGGGAAGGCATGGTTTTCCTGGTCAGTTAAGGGTGGCCGGCCCGGGTGGGCGCTGGCAAGCTGGTCTTGATAAAATGATGACGAACTTATTATTTACATACTAAACAGCGCGCATGACGAGTTGATGACATTTGATTAAGCTGAACGGAGTAATGGCGGAACGGAATCCAGGCGGGCTGCCGCATGCGGCCAGTATCTTTTCAGCAACGCCAAGCGCGACAAAGCAATGCCGGCGCGCATGTGGCCGCGCAATGTGATATAATTCAAACAAATAAGTTTAGTTCCTGATAAGAAATTGAACTGCAACACCAGACCCCGTAGTGCAGGCCCCATCCATGCCTGACCTTGAAATGCTCTCCCGCCTTGCTCGCAACAGTAGCCTGGACGGGACCAGCAACAATCGCATGCGGATAGCCGCGTCGAGCGACGCACCGTTCCATGCTTTTTGAGAGATCGATCATGCCAACACCAATTTTCACGCCAGCCTCTTCCCGTCCCTTGCTTCTGGCCGCCGCATTGATGCTGTTCGGCGCCAGCGCCCAGGCACAGACACAAGCGGCCGCGCCTGCTCAGCAGAATGAAAAGAATTGCCAGGCCAGCACGCACGCCGCGAACGGCAATGCGAAAGATGCCAACCTGGACGGCACCTACAGCGCCTGCAGCCTGGCCAACGGCTTCATCGGCGCAGGTACGCGCACCAACGACGGCACGAACAAGACGCCGGAATTCAACGGCGGCGTATCCGACCAGGAATTCCGCAACGCGCAATCGGGCGACAATAACCACCGCCTGGCCACGCGCCAGTTGCCGGCCGACAGCAGCGCCGAGGAACCGCGCAAGGCGCTCGCCAACAGCGACCGCAACTTCCGTTTTGCCACGCGCGACTTCGTGGCGTCCGAGGAAAACCGTCCGTTCGACGATGGCCCCGGCTATACGGCCCCAGGCCGCTCGTACAACCAGGCCCGCGGCAGCGACACCTATGCGCCCCTGGTCGTTTCCCGGCCGCTCGGCGATGGCTTGCCCACGGGCAGTAACGGCGGCGGCGTGGGCGGCGGCGGCTCCGGTGGCGGCTTCACGGGCGGCAGCATCATTCCCGTGACGCCGGACATTCCAGCCGTGCCGGAACCGGAAACCTATGCCATGCTGCTGGCCGGACTGGGCCTCGTCGCCCTGGCGCGCCGCCGCAAAAGCAAGTAACAGCCGCAGTCACGCTGCACCATGAAAAAAGGCCCGCAAGGGCCTTTTTTATTGTCGGAAAGAATCAGGTTTCAACGCCGGAAGCCCGCGTACGGGGCTGCCAGCGGGTCGCCGATGAACAGGCCCTGGGCGGGCCACAGCACGCTGCCCCAGTACGCTTCCAGCGCCGTACTGCCGGACAGGTAGCGGCGCAGCAGCACCGTCGGATTGGGAAACTTCTGCCAGTAGCTGCACGGTTCGCTGACGGTGCCATAGCTGGCCGTCGCGCCCGCTTCCAGCCAGCGCTGGCTGCTCATCTGGCTGCTGCCCTGCAAGTCGCCGCCAAACGAAGTCAGGTGATCGGCCAGGGCGCCAGGCAGGAAATGCAGGGTTTCCAGCTTGGCCACCTTGGCCAGTCCCGTCTGGTACACCATGATGTCTTGCGCCCCTTCCAGGCTGTCCGCCTTGAGGTTCTTGACGGTCAGCTTGCGCTGGCGCACCACGCCCGCGGGCGGAAAGAAGGCGGCCCGGCTGTTGCGCGCCGGGTCGCTGGTGGTCAGGTAATACGCGCTGGCCGCCGGCACGGAAAAGCCGCTGACGGCGCCGCGATCCACCACGGCCTTGGCCTCTTCCACGAAATCGATGGGCAGCAGCATCGACAGACGCAAGCCCAGCTGCGTGTAGGGCTGCGCCGCCTCGCTGTTGAAATACGTGCTGGGTTTACCGGGATCGCAAGTCTTCGCGCATTGATCCCCGTCATAACCGAGGGTGAAGGCGGCCGTGATGGCATTGCATTCGACGGCATACGGCGCGCTCCACACCATCAGCACGGCCTGGATCTCGGGTTTCAGCTGCGCATTGATGCGCTCTTTCAGCTGCGTGAACTGGTCGACGCTGAGCTTGCGCGGGCGGTTGGGGATGTTGACGTGCGCCACATTCGCGGCGGGTATGCCGTGCGCCTTGCGGTAGTACTCGCCCACCTCGACACTGTTGGGCTCGGCATCGTTGATGACGATGGCCAGCTGCGCCGCCTGCACGCCGGGCGGCGCAGCCGGTGCGGCTGGCGCGTCGGCATGGGCGGCGCCGGCGGCCAGCGCCAGCGAAAGACAAAGGAAATTACGCAAGGGTCGGTGCACCGGTAGGGGGAATCGGAGGCAGGCGGCCGGGGCCGCGGCTGCCCTGCGATGATGGCGTCATCAGGCGCGCTGGTAGACATCCTCCAGGCGCACGATGTCGTCCTCGCCCAGATAGCTGCCCGATTGCACCTCGATCAGGTGCAGGGGCAGCTTGCCCGGGTTTTCCAGCCGGTGCGTCATGCCGATGGGGATGTACGTGGATTCGTTTTCCGTCAGCAAGGTCACCTTGTCGCCGCACGTGACTTGCGCCGTGCCGCTGACCACCACCCAGTGTTCGGCGCGGTGGTGGTGCATCTGCAGCGACAGCTTGCCGCCCGGATTGACGGTGATGCGCTTGACCTGGAAACGCTCGCCGATATCGATGCCTTCATAACTGCCCCACGGGCGGTACACCTTGCGGTGCTGCACGTGTTCACTGCGTCCCGCCTGCTTCAGGTGGTCGACCACCTGCTTCACGCGCTGCACCTGGTCCTTGTGCGCCACCAGGACGGCGTCGTCCGTTTCCACCACCACCAGGTCCTGCACGCCCAGCACGGCCACCATGCGGCGCTCGGCGCGCACCAGGCAATTACTCACGCCATCGAGATACACGTCGCCGCGCACCACGTTGCCGCTGGCATCGCCCTGCTGCACTTCCCACAGGGCCGACCAGGAACCGACATCGCTCCAGCCGATGGCGGCCGGCAGCACCACCGCGTGCGCCGTGTGCTCCATGACGGCATAATCGATCGAGTCCGATGGACAGGCGGCAAAGGCCTTCTCTTCCAGGCGGCAGAAATCGAGGTCGCGGTAGCCGTCGCGCACGGCCGCCTCGCTGGCGGCCAGCATGGCCGGCTGGAACTGCCCCAGCTCGCCCAGATAACGTTCGGCACGGAACATGAACATGCCGCTGTTCCAGAAATAATTACCGGCGGCCAGGAACGACTGCGCCGTGGCCAGGTCCGGCTTTTCCACGAAACGCTCGACCTTGCAGCCCGCCCCGCCGGGGTGCACGGGCGCGCCGCTGCGGATGTAGCCATAGCCCGTTTCCGGCGCCGTCGGCACGATGCCGAAGGTGGCCAGCGCGCCGTCGGCCGCCAGCAGCGCCGCCTGGGCGATGGCCTGGTGAAACGCGGCCACATCGGTGATGACATGGTCGGCCGGCAAGACCAGCATCAGCGCCTGGGGATCGATGGCCAGCAGGTACTGCGCGGCCACGGCCACGGCCGGCGCCGTGTTGCGCCCCACCGGTTCGAGCAGGATGCCCAGCGGCGGCAAGCCGATCTCGCGCAATTGCTCAGCCACCATGAAGCGGTGCTCATTGCCGCACACCACCAGCGGCGGCATGACGTCGACATCGGCCAGTCCGCTATCGCCGGCACGGCGGTTGGGCAGGCTCTGCACGCGCAGCGCCGTTTCCTGCAACATGGTCTTGTCCGTTACCAGCGGCAACAGTTGCTTGGGCAGCACAGCGCGCGACAGCGGCCATAAACGGGTGCCCGAACCGCCGGACAGGATGACTGGATAAATTTTCATGGTTTCACTTCACAAACAGTTTATTGGGCAGCATACAGGGCCGGCGGCGTGTCCTCGCGGCGCAGGCTGCGCCGGTCGCGCGCATTGCCCCAGGCATCTTTTTCATAATCGGAAACATGGCGCATCTGGCCGGCACGGTCGACACTATAATCCTTAAAGACAATCATTTCATCCAGCGCCACGCCAGGCAGCACGCGCGTGTATTCGAACAGCACGCTGCGCACCACTTCGGCGCCTTCACAGATGTGGCTGCCGTGGCCTATCCAGGCGGGCCCGATGATGCTCGCGCCCGCTTCGATGCGGCAGCCCGAGCCGATATACACGGGGCCCTCGATGCGCGTGCCGCCGCTCCAGTCGATGCTCGTGTTCAAGCCGGCCCACACGCCTTCGGCGATCTGGGTGCCAGGCACGTGCAAATGGGCTACTTCCCCCATCAGCACGCTTTGCAGCACTTCCCAGTAATCCTTGACGCTGCCGATATCGATCCAGTTGTACTGGCGCTTTTGCGCATAGAAGGGCAAGCCCTGCGCAACCAGCAAGGGAAACAGTTCCGAGCCGATATCGAACGCCTGGCCGGGGGGAATCAGGTCCAGCACGGCCGGCTCGACAATATAAATGCCCGTGCTGACGCAATTGGACAGCGCGTCGGCCTGCGCCGGCTTTTCCTGGAACGCGCGGATGCGCCCATCGTCGTCGCTGACCACCACGCCATAGCTCGACACCTTGTCCCATGGCACTTCCAGGGTGATGACGGACGCCAGCGCACCGGTGCGGCGGTGCTCGCGCAGGGCCGCTTCCAGGTCCAGGTCGATCAAGGCGTCGCCGCACAGCACGATGGTCGTGTCGTCAAAAAAGCCGCCGAATTCCTGGATCTTCTTCATGCCGCCAGCCGAGCCCAGCGGTTGCGGCACGACCTCGCCCGCATCGTTCGTATAGCCTTCGAAGGAATAGCCGATGCGCACGCCGAACTGGTGGCCTTCGCCGAAATACTCCTCGATCTTTTCATGCAGGTAGCTGACGTTGACCATGATGTCGGTCACGCCGTGCTGGGCCAGGTGCTCCACCAGATAGGCCATCACGGGCTTGCCCAGGATGGGAATCATGGGCTTGGGCAAATCGTAGGTCAGGGGCTGCACGCGCGTACCCTTGCCTGCCGCCAGTATCATCGCTTTCATCGTCGCACTACTCCATCAAGGTTGGGGATGGCTGGCCAGGCGGCGCATGTCAGCGGCCGTCCTTGCTCAAGGTTACCGGAGCGGCGGGCGCGGCGGCGGGAAACAGGCGCGCATACGCGGCCAGCAGCTTCGGCGCTTCATATTCCCACTCCAGTTCGTTGACCACGCGATGGCGGCCGAACGCCCCCATCTGCTCGCGGCGGGCAGGATCGTCCAGCAGTTCGACGATCTTGCGCGCCATGTCGACAGGATCGTTCTTCAATGCGTACAAGGATGCCTGCTGCGCGGAAACCTTGCCCTCGACCAGGTCAAACTGCACGATCGGCTTGCCCAGGGCCATGTATTCCATGATCTTGTTCATGGTCGACTTGTCGTTCATGTCGTTGGCCACGTCCGGGTTCACGCACACGTCCGAGGTATTGAGCATTTCCAGCAGTTGCTGGTCCGGCACGCGTCCCGTGAAGGTCACGTAGTCGGCAATGCCCAGGTCCTGCGCCATCTGTTTCATCTGCTCCAGCGAGGTGCCGCCGCCCACCAGGCCGAACTGCACATCCTCGCGCTTCAAGGTCTGCACGATGTATTGCGCCGCCTGCAGCAGCAGGTCGATGCCCTCCTGCGCACCCATCACGCCCACGTAGCCGACCAGGTAGGCGCGGCCTTTCTTGAGCGCCGGCACGGGCGGCAGCACGCGCAGGCGGTCCAGCTTGGGGCCGCTGCGCACCACGTAGACATCCTCGGGCCGCATGCCGCCCCGCTCGATGGCGATCTTCTTGTACGACTCGTTGGTGGCGATCGACACGTCGGCGCTCCGGAACGACCAGCGCTCGAACAGCACCATCAGCTTGTAAAAGAAATCGCGCCGGCCGAACTTGGCTTCGTACAGTTCCGGATTGATGTCATGGTGGTCGAACAGGAAACGCTTGCCCATCGTCAACTTGAAGAAGCCGCCGATGAGGAACAGCAGATCGGGCGGATTGCAGGCGTGGACGACGTCGAAACCGCGCGCGAAATGCACCTTCCATGCCAGGCGGAAGGTGTGGAACAGGGCCAGCGAATATTCCACCAGGTACCCCTTCGCCCCTTCCGCTTCCAGCGGCAGGCTGTAGCGGTAGATATGGATGCCGTCGATGGCTTCATAGCGCGATTCATAGCCCTTGCCCGTCGGGCAGATGATCGACACTGCATAGCCGTTCGCATGCAGGGTGGTCGCTTCCTGCCACACGCGCCGGTCGAACGGCGACGGCAGGTTTTCCACCAGGATCAGCACCCGGCGCGGCTGTCCTGCCACGGTGTTACCAGCAGATGCCGTCATATTGCTCTCCACTTTGTTCTTTGCTGATGCGCACCAGGTCGACGATCTGCTGGTGCGGCTGCAGGCTGGCGGGCACGGTCTTGAATTCGGCCGCGCCATTGCCGATGACGATGGTGTCGGCAAAATCGAGCACATCCTGCATATTCGTCACCATCAGCTTGGAAATGTGCGGGATGTGATTGAGGATGTAATCCTGGTTGGCGCCCGTCAAGGCCGCCAGGTTGACGTTCTTGTCGTACAGCTTCAGCTCGTAGCCCTTGCCCAGCAGATACTCGATGACATCGACCAGCGGCGACTCGCGCAAGTCGTCCGTGCCGGCCTTGAACGAGAAGCCCAGGATGCCCACCTTGCGCGCGCCCTTGTCGACGATCATCTTGATGCCCTTTTCCACTTGCCGCTGGTTCGACGGCAGGATGGAATTGAGCAGCGGCAAATCGAGGTCCAGGCTGCGCGCCTTGTAGGTCAGCGCGCGCACGTCTTTCGGCAGGCAGGAGCCGCCAAAGGCAAAGCCCGGCTTCATGTAGTACGGCGACAGGTTCAGCTTGGTGTCCTGGCAGAAGATTTCCATCACCTTGTGGCCATCGATGCCGACGGCCTTGCAGATGTTGCCGATTTCATTTGCAAATGCCACCTTGACGGCGTGCCAGGTATTGTCCGTGTACTTGACCATCTCGGCCGTCTCGACGTCCGTGCGCACCAGCGGCGCGTCCATCTTTTCATACAGCTGCACCAGCAGCGCGCCCGCCTTTTCATCGGATTCGCCGATCACCGTCTTCGGCGGATTGTAGTAATCGTAGACGGCCGTGCCTTCGCGCAGGAATTCCGGGTTGTTGCACACGCCGAAATCGACGCCGGCCACCTTGCCCGACGCCGCTTCCAGGGTCGGGATCACCAGCGAGCGCATGGAGCCGGGCAGCATGGTCGAGCGCGCCACGACGACGTGGAAGCTGTCCTTTTCGCGGATGGCGGCGCCGATTTCCTGGCACACCTTGCGCACGTGGCTCAGGTCCAGGTTGCCATTGAGCTGCGACGGCGTGCCCACGCAGATGAGCGACATGTCCGAGCCGAAGACGGCGTCGCGCACGTCGAAGGTGGCGCGCAAATGGCCGCTTTTCACGGTGGCGGCGATCATCTCGCCGATGTCTTTTTCAATGATGGGCGTGGTGCCCTGGTTGATCAGCTCCACCTTGGTCCTGTTCGGGTCGACGCCGATCACTTCGTGTCCATCCGTTGCCAGGCAACCAGCCGAGACGGCACCCACATAACCCAAACCAAATATGCTAATTTTCATGTTTTCCTCGTATTTTCTGACAGATCAGGGGTAGCCAAACTCAGGTGAAACTCCGTGCGCAAGGTGGCCGTGCCTTGCAGCCGCCCACGCCAGACCAGCACAGGCGCAGCCTGCTTTTCATCGAAGCGGTGCGACATCCAGCCCAGCGGCGGATCGTCGCTGCCGCACACCAGCTGCACGGTGGCGTCGGGCAAGCTTGGCACATGCATGTCCAGCGCGAAGGCATCGCCCGTCACGCGCAGCACATGGCCGTCCAGCTGCAAGCGGCAGCGGGGATCGAAGTGCCAGAACAGCTCCACCTCATGCGCGCCCTGGCATTCGAGCACGTCATCGACCGCGATCAGCGCGGCACCGGGCGCCACGCGCACGTCGCGCCGGTGCAGCACGCCATCCTTCAAGCCCAGGTAGCCATCGTGGCTGGCGCTCCAGAATTGCCCATCAGCATCTTCACGCCACGCCAGGCACTGCGCGCGGGCCTTGCGCAGCCACAGGAAGTTGCCGCCCGACTCAGACTGGTCGCGGCCATCGATGCGCACCGTGTTGTGCGCGCTGGTGCCGCGGAAATAATCGCGCCACTGCTTTTGCGTGTGATAAGCGTAGGTGCCGGGGTCGACCAGCACCATCTGGCCCGCCACGGACAAGGTCAGCGCCAGCGCATCGGCGTGGCCGTGCGCGGCGATGCCCAGGTAGCCCAGCGGGCCGGCGTCGGCAATCAGCCGCACTTCGGAACGCGTGCCAAAGCCGCTGCCCATCATATAGTAGCCGCCGTCGGGAAAGGCGCGCGGCAGGGTATCGGGCGCGCCATCCGGCAAGGCGTCAAACGCCTGGCGCCCCGCCTCGCCCAGCAGCCAGGCGCTCTTGTCGTCGAAGGCGCGCGCCTTGGCCTTGAAATCGGTGCGGCCGAACAGGGCCGCGCCGCTGGCCAGCAGCGCAGCGTAGGGACTCGCGCCGGGCGCCTTGTCCCAGTGCGCCAGCTGCGCGTCGTCGGCGTCGCCGATCATCGGCACCTCGCCCGCCACGTTCAGCATGGCGGCGATAAATTCCAGCATGGCTTCCAGGCGCCGCAAAAAGGCGGCCGAGCGGGGACGGCCATTGGCCTGGCCCGCCAGCACGCACAGCAGCATCTCGTCGGCCACCGTGTGCTGGTAATAAATGGCTTGCTCGCGGTTCACGCCATCGGGGCCGTTCTGTTTCAGCGCCTCCCCTTCCAGTTCCCGTTCCGTCTGCGCCAGCCAGCCGGCACTTTCCGGCCAGCAAGGCCATGTGAGCGCGGCAATATGCAAGCCCGTCAATTCACCGAACAGGTGGTTGTTGGCCGACGAGTGGCGCGAAAAATGTCCCGCGATGAAATGGCAATGCTGGTAGATGCTGTCGAGCCAGCGCTGCAGGAACGCCTGCCCCTGCGCGCCCTGGAACAAGGGGCTGTTGATGCCGCCCAGCAAGTGCCACGCATGCGACCAGCTGACCAGGCGCAAGGCCAGTTCCAGCGCGCTGCTCCAGTTCGGCCCCAGCGGATACGGGCACTGCTGCCACCACGATTCCAGCAAGGCTTGCGCGCCGTGCGCATGGCGCAGGTCGCCACCCAGGCGGTACGCCATCGCCAGGTCAGCCACGGCCAGGTGGCGGTTCGGTTCCCACAGGCATTTGATGTCGCCCACCACCGCTTCATCGCGGTAATTGAGCGTCTTGCCAAAACCCAGCGGCACCACGGTGCCCGTCTTCGGATCGCGGTTCCATTCGGGCGGAAAACCCAGGTCCGCATCGCGCAAGGCAAACACGTCGAAGCGGCCCGCCAGGATGCGTTCGGCCGCCGCCAGGTGCGGCGCCGCGTCAACGGGCAGCCCCAGCCATGGCGCGCCGAAGCGCTGGCGCGCGGCGGCGGGCGGCACGTGCGCCAGGCCATAGCCGCGCGCCTGCAGCTTTTGCTGCACGGCATCGCGCACGCGGTGCGCCACCTCGGGCGCCCCCATGGCGCGCAAGCGGTTCAGTTTCCAGGACAGGTTACTCAGCATGGGCATATCACAGATACTGGCGGTGCCAGATTTCCAGTGTCAGCAAGCTCCACAGCAACTTCTCGTGGTTTTGCCGCCCGGCCACGTGTTCAGCCAGCACCTGCTGCAGCGCCGCCGCATGGTAATAGTGGCGCGTGCGGGAATCGGCGCCCGTCAGGTGTTCGTACAGATAATCCTTCATGGGACCGCGGAACCATTCATTGACGGGCACGCGGAAACCCACTTTCGGCCGCGACAGGATATTTTCCGGCAGCAACTGCTTCATGGCTTCGCGCAAGATCCACTTGGTGGTGCGGCCCCGCACGCGATAGTCGTCCGGCAGGCTAGCCACATACGCGGCCAGTTCGTGGTCCATGAAGGGCATGCGCGCTTCCAGCGACGCGGCCATGGTCATGCGGTCGCCCCGCTCCAGCAGGTTGTCGGGCAGCCAGCTCAGCTGGTCGAAGCACAGGATGCGGCGCAAGGCGCTGTTGTCCGTGCTTCCGCAGCCCAGCGAAGGGTCGCGCTGGCGCACCGGCGCCGGCATGGCCACCAGGCGCGCCCGCTCCTGGTCGGACATCATGCCGAACCAGCGCGGCATGCGCTCGTCGAACGCTTCCAGGCCCAGGTTGACGATGGCCGTCTTGGCGCGGCGGAAACGGTAGGGCAAGGCGCCGACGGCCGGCTCGATCAAGCCGCGGCGCAGCAGGCCCGGCAGCATCTGGTAATTGCCCGCATAGCGCTCGTACACATGCTTGGGGTAGCCGCCCAGGATTTCATCGGAGCCTTCGCCCGTCAAGACCATCTTCACCGTCTTGCGCGATTCCTTCGCCAGCAAATAGATGGGAATGTCGGACGGTTCGGCCACGGGAGCGTCGCGGAAGCGCACGAGGTCCGGCAGCAAGGCGATGACCTGGTCGACGGACACTTCCAGCTCATGGTGTTCGGTGGAAAACTGACGGGCGATATCGGCCGCATACGCCAGTTCGCTGAAGCCGCCCTCCTTGAAGCCGACGGAAAAGGTTTTCACGGGCACGCCCGCATGGCGCGACATCAGCGCCACTACGGCCGACGAGTCGATGCCGCCGGACAGGAAGGCGCCGAAGGGCACGTCGGAAATCATGCGGATGCGCACCGATTCGTCGAGCTTGTCGAGGAAGGTGGCGACGGGGTCGGCCGGCAGCGGCGCGGCCGCGCGGGGCCGGCTGTCCGGCGGCGTGTAATACACGCGTTCGCGCAGCACGCCGTTTTCCCACGTGGCCGTGGAACCGGGCGCCAGCTTGCGGATGCCCTGGAACAAGGTGGCGGGACCCGGCACGTAGCGGTAGGCAAAATAATCCCAGATGGCGGCCTGGTCCGCCTGCGGCGCCACGTCCGGCAAGGCCAGCAGGGCCTTGATTTCCGAGCCGAAAGCCAGCTTGCCTTCCTGCTGCCACAGGAACAGGGGTTTCTTGCCGAACGGGTCGCGCACCATGAACAGGCAATTCTTGCGCGCATCCCAGATGGCAAACGCAAACATGCCGCGGAAATGCTGCACGCAATCCTCGCCCCATTGCACGTAGGCATGCACGATGGTTTCCGTGTCGGATGCCGTGCGGAAATGGTGGCCCAGCGCGATCAGCTCGTCGCGCAGGGGCTGGAAATTGTAGATTTCGCCGTTGAAGATGATCTGCACGTCGCCATCCGCGTTGCCCAGCGGCTGGTGGCCCGTGGCGATATCGATGATGGACAGGCGGCGGTGCAGCAAGCCCATCTGCCAGGCGCCGTCGGCCGTGCTTGCCTGCAGCACGCCCGTGTCATCGGGGCCGCGGTGCGCGATGGCGCGCCCCATGGCGTCGAGCGCCGCCGGCAGGCCGGCGACGGACGAGGGGAAAATCAAACCGGCAATACCGCACATATAGGCTCGCTTAAAAAAGGGTCCGACTAGATCGCTGGCGGCGCCAGCAGGGTGCGATAGACGCGGCGAAAATCCTGCGCCAGGCGTTCCACCGTGTAATGGCGCTCGATGCGCTCGCGGCAAGCCTGGCCCATGCGCTGCAGCAGGGCGCGGTCGCCATCGAGGCGCACGATGGCGTCGGCCAGCGCCTGCGCATTGCGCGGCGGCACGAAGACGCCATGCACGCCGTCCTGCATCACATCGGGAATCGCGCCCACGGGACACACGAGGGCCGGCGTGCGCGCGGCCATGCTTTCCAGCAAGGCGTACGGCAAGCCTTCATGGTGCGTGGGAAAGCCGAACAGGTCGGCATCGCGCCACGCCGCGTCTTTTTCCGCGCCAAACTTCTGTCCCAGGAACGTCACTTCCTGCTGCAAGCCCAGCGCCGCCACCCGCTCGCGCAGCGCCCCGTCGGCCGGACCGCTGCCCACCAGCGCCAGGGTGGCCGCCACGCCGGCTTCGCGCACCAGGCGCATCGCCTCGACCAGCTCGAACAATCCCTTGCTGTCGGCCAGGCGGCCCACATACACGAGCGACAGCGGACGCAGCGGCGCAAGCGGCTTGGCGCCCGCATCCGTGCCCGCATCGATGGCGTTCGGTATCACTTCAGGAGCCAGTGCCGCATCGAAGCGGCGATAGCCCAGCAATTCGCACTGCGCCAGCAAGACCAGCGCATCGGGCAGGCGCAGCACGCGCCGCAGCAGGCCCGTCAGCAGACCCTTGCCGCCAAAAAACACCTGCGGCAAGGCGCCGCCATGCACCTGGTACAGCACGCGCTTGCCCATGGCCTTGGCCAGCAGCAAGTACACGAGGTCGCGCCAATAGCTTTTCACTTCCATCGACGTGTTGATATGCACGATCTGCGGCTGGTGCACACGCAAGGCGCGCACGAACTGAACGGGACTCCAGGCAAAACGCAGCAGCTTGCGCAAGCGCGACTCTTGCCGGCCTTCACTTCCCACCTGGAAATGCACCAGCTGGAAGTCGCGCGACAGGGAACAGGAAAACAGTTGATTCAAATGGGTAGTCACCCCGCTGACCGCATTGAGCGCGGGTCCAAGCAACATTACAGTAGTCATATTGACATTATATGTTATAAATTTGTAATTTAGCTATGGACGCACCTATTTTTACACCGATCAGGCCACACCCGAGTTGCATTCACGCAGCATGGCCAGCTTCATTCTGCGCGCCACGGCTTGAATCGGCAACAAATACTTGCTGGCTGTACACATGCCGTCAGGCGGCAGCCAGGGCCCGATAGCGCTGCGCCAGTTCCGCCGCCAGCACGCGGTAGCTGCGCTGCGCTTCGATATACGGGGCGCCGGCGCGGGCCCGCGCGCGCGCCGCCGGCACATCGCGCAAAATCTCCGTCATCGCCACGGCCATCGCGGCCGGATTGCTGGCCGTCAGCCAGCCAGCCTGGCTGTCCGACAGCACGCGCACCTGGTCGGGATTGTCATTGCCCACGGCCGGCAGGCACAGGGCCAGGTATTCCAGCAGCTTGGTGGGCGAGCAGACATCGCCGATCGTGCCGCGGGGAAAATACGACAGGGCTGCATCGGTGCCCGCCAGCAAGGACCAGGCCTGGCTGGACGGCAGCCAGCCCGTCACGCGCACGGCGTCGGCCAAGCCCGCGCGCTGCGCGTAATCGAGCAGTTCATCCACGTCGGACGGCGTATCCGATGCGCCGATCAGCAGCAGACAGGCGTCGGGCAGCTGCTGGCGCACGATCAGCAAGGCGTCGAGCAGGCGTTCGAGCTGGCGCGACTGGTCCAGGGTGCCCAGGTAGCCCAGCAGCGGCACGCTTTCCCAGCCCGCGGGCCGGCATGCCGCGATCGATTGCTGGCCCAGCACTTCCGTATCCACGCCCATGGGCACGGCGCTCATGCGCTGCGCCGCGATGCCGTGTCCGCGCATCAGCTCGAGCATCGCATCGCTTTGCACGAAGACATGGTCGGCGCGCGGCAGCACGACCCGGTACAGCAGCCAGCGCTCGACCAGGCCCTTGCACAGCACCAGGCGCGCGCGCACGGTGCGGCGCTGCGCCAGGCTGCTGCGCGCCCGCTCGATGCGCCCTTCGCTGATCAGGAACGAGACCCAGTAATAAAAGGGGATGCCCTTCAGGCGCGCCGCCAGCAGGGCCATCAGTCCCGTGGGCACCATGTCGCGCACCTGGATCGCATCGCAGTTGGCGCGCCGGGCCGCCAGCAAGGCGCGCAGGCAAGTCCACTGAAACGCCAGTTCGCGCATGATGCGGTTGTGCCGGAAGCGGCCGCTGCGCACGGAGCGGAAGCCCTGTGCCGCCGGTGTCGCGGACGCAGCGGACGCAGCAGGAGAAGCGGGCGCAGGCATGCCGACGATGTCGCATTCGACGCCGTGGCGCGGCAGGTATTTACCGAACAGCACGGCGACATCGGCGCGGAAGGTGGGCAGGCTTTCCGGTACAAATTGCAAAATTTTCAAGGGCATGGGGCAACCGCCTACCTGGCGCATCAGAGGGGAAACAGGGCTCGGGCATAGTCTACACCACCCGATATTCATATGAATTTATTATCTATGTTACATGAAAAGCAGCGTGACCGCGACATGCTGCGGCGCAAAAAAAAAGCAATGCCAGGGTTGGCATTGCTTTTCTCGGGTGCTGTGCGCGGACCTTACTTGGGCAGCGGCAAGGTCAACGTTTGCGTGCCGACGATCACCTTGCGCAAGCCGCCGCTGGTGTCGAGCCTGACGGCGGTATTCTTGCAGCCCACGTCGAGCACGGTGAGGAATTCGCCGCTGGTGGCAGCGGCCGCCTTGACGAACACGCCGTGGTCTTCATAGGTGCCCGCTTGCGGCGGCGGTCCCACGCGGCGCTCGAAACGCTGCGCCGTGGTGGCCAGCGGCACGATGCACACCTTGCGGCTCTGGTTGGTGATCGAGATCTTGCCGGCAGTGTCGGCAACGATGGGCGCGTAACCGTGGAAGTTCCACTCGAACACGCGCGGCGTGGCCGACGAGAACTGGTCGAGGATCACCGCCGTGTCCGTGCCGCGCACATACCAGATCTTGCGCACGGCCGACTTCAGCAGTCCCGCGTAGGCCAGGGTGGCGTCGCCCTCCACGTAATCGACGGCCGCCGTGGTGGAAAACGCCGTGATGCGGCCATTGCGCACCAGCGGCTCTTCATAGCCATCCACGTTTTGCCCGACGCCGCCGTCGAAGGTCAGCGCATTGTGCGACTTCGACGGACGGTACCAGGAATTCCACAGCGGCGAATCGTACCAGTCATACCAGCCCGTCTCCGTCAGCAGGGGCACGCCGCCGCTGAACAGCACGAAACCGTTCTGGTCGCCATGGCTGTGGTTGAACGAACCGTACGCGCTGGACTTGAAGTACAGCGAGGTGCGGCCGCTGTCGGCCAGGTTGCTGTGCATGGCCGTCCAGCCGATGCTCGGGTAGTAGGCGGCGTTGGCCGGCGGCGTGGCCGTGGCCGTCACGCTGTTGACGGGCATCGGATAGGGCGACTGCAAGGTGGTCAGCACGTCGTCCGGACGCGTCAGGCTCTTCACGTACCAGGCCGATTGCGGCGTGGCGTAGCGCGAGGCGAAGCCCTTCATGAAGCGGTACTCGGGCGCCGTCTCGTGGCCATCGCCAAAGACGTGGGTCTGCTGGCCCGGCGGCACGAAATGCATGAGGAATTGCGCAAAACCGCGCGACCAGGGCTTGTCGAACATGTTCACGCCCGTCGCCTGGGCCAGCGCCGGCCAGATCTGCAGCGCGAAGTCCGCTTCGTATTCCGCATACGCCGTGCCATTGGCGAAACCGCCCTCCGGACCGCTCCAGATGCTGAACGAGCTGGCAAACGCGCGGAAGGCGAAGTCGAACCAGGTCTGCGCCTCGGGTATGTCGCCCAGCGCCAGGGTCGACGTCAGGGTCAGGTAGGCCATGCTGGTGGCCGCGTGCGAATCGTAGGGGTACTGGTCGAGACGGCCGCCATTGGCCGACAGGTCCTTGTACAGCGCATTCGTGCGCGCCGCCACCACGGACAGCCACTGGTTGCGCCGCGTGGCGTCGCCGTTGACGACCAGCGCCGTGCCCAGGTAGTCGATGGCCTTGATCAGGCTTTGCGCCATGACGCGGCTGGCCATGTCCTGGTTCGCATAGCTGGTGGGGCCCGTCAGGTTCAGCGCGGCGAACTGGTCGCCGCGGCGGATCGCTTCATCGAGGTAGATTTTATCGCCCGTCAGGCGGTACAGCAGCGCCGCGCCTTCCAGCTGGCGCGCATTCGGATTGACGCGCGTCATGATGTTGGCCGCCTGCGCCACCACGGCGGCCGTACGGATCGGGCCCGGCACCAGCGGCCATTCGCTGTCGGCCACCGTCTTGAGGCCCGTCATGTAATATTTGACTTCGCCCGTCAGGCCATTCAACGCGGGCGTGCGGTCCGTGCGCATGGCTGCCGTCCATGCGGAAAACAGCTTGGTGCCGCTCGGCAATGAGCGCGGCCGCGCCTTGTTCAGGATGGTATTACGCAAAGTCACATTTTCCGGCACCTCGAACAACTGCGAGTTACTACCGATTACAAAGTTACGGGGGCTCGACCACTCTTGCGACGTCGATGGCCGCACGCGCCATGTGTAGCTGCCGGCAGGAAATGATTTCGGCGGCAAGTACCAGTTGCGCGTGGCATTGAAGGTTTTATACACGGTGCCGCCCTGCATCACCTGGATGACGTAGGCTGGCGGCAGCGTGGCATGCCGCGACCAGGTGAAGGTGGGCGGGTTTTGCGGCTGCGACTGCATATTGTCGGGCAGCGGACGAACGGCAAGGGCTTCGCTCGATTGGACCCAGTCAGCCTGGGCCAGTCCGCACAGCGGCAACAACAATAGCCAGGCGGAGCGCAGCAGTGGACGTTTGCTAGATTTCATGGCGGGGCTTCCTTTGCCGGGGGGGCGGGTTGAGCGTCGAGAAAACATTACTTTTGGTTACCATTTAACTCGTACAACGTTACCGTAACGCAAACAGTACGGTTTTTTCGTACATGGATATGGGGGTTTCTGCGCCTGAAGAACTCAGGCGTATGCCGCAATTATACCGAAATGCCTAACGGCAACGCCGGAATTAAGCGGGAGTGCGTGATTTACGCCACAAGGACCAGCGCCGCGTCATGCCCGCTGTAAATAGCACGCACATGGCCGCCGTCGTCCACCAGTGGCGCGTTACGCCATCGCGCGCAGCGCGCGCCAGTTCGGCCAGGGCGGCGCCGCGCCGGCCCCCTTCGAGCAGTTCGCGCACCACGGCCACGCGCGCATTCGACGCCAGCAGCAAGGCGGGACGGCGCGCCCCGTTGCTGGCAGGCCAGTCGCGCGCGCGCGCTTCGAGCCGCAGAAACACGGGCAAGACCACGTCGCGTCCCAGGATGGCCGTCAGGCTGCCGCCCACTTCGCGCCGGTAGGCCACCAGGGGCGCCGCCGCCAGGACCAGGCGGTGGCGCTCGGCCAGGCGGAACCACAGGTCCAGGTCTTCGCCAAATTGCTCGCCTTCCGGGAAACACGGTTGCAGCGCGGCCAGCGCGGCGCGCCGCACGGCGACGGAATTGGTGCAGAAGAAGGGCCAGTGGTGGTTGAAGTGCGTGAAGAATTCATCGATGCGCTGCGCCTGGGCGGGCGCGACGGGCGCGCTGGCCATGTCCGGCATGCTGCCGGGCGCGAAGCTGGTGTAGCCCGTGGCAAAGAAGCATTCGTCGGGAAACGCCTGCGCCAGGCCCACCTGGGTACGCAGGTAATCGGGCGCGTACAGGTCGTCCGCGTCGAGAAAACAGACGAGTTCGCCCCGCGCCTCGGCGATGCCGTGGTTGCGCGCGCGCGACACGCCGCCATTCGCCTGGCGGATCAGGCGCACGCGCGCATCGGCGCAGGCCAGCACGCGCTGCGCGCCGTCGTCGCTGGAACCGTCGTCAACCACCAGCACTTCCCAGTCGCCATGCGTCTGCGCCAGCACCGACGCCAGAGTCGCCTCGACGTACGGCCCCTTGTTATACAGCGGGATGATGACCGAGCACAGCATTACGCCATTCCCGGCACGCGGACCTTGCGCGCCCTGACGGCCTGCCGGTCGGCCGTGGGATAGTAGGCGGCCACGATGATGAGCAGCAGCAGGTGCGTCAGCGCCTCGGCGGCAAAGCCGGCCAGCGACAGGGGCACTTCGCTGAACGAGCGGCTGGCGATGAGCACGAACAAGGCCATCGACAGGCCCTTGCTGGCCGTGGCCGTGCGCGCCGCGCCGTACAGCAGCACGATCACGTACAGCACCAGGCCGACGGCGCCGACGGTGCCGGCGCTGGCCAGGCTCTGGTAGAACTGGCTGTGCGCATGCGTGGCGTAGGGCATGCCGATACTCAGGCGGAAGGCGTCATCCCACAGCGGCAAGCCGTAGCCGAACACGGGACTCTTGTGCCACTCCTGCACGGCCACCTGCCAGATCACGTCGCGTCCCGTCAGACTGAGCAGTTCAAACCCTTCGCTGCTGGAGGCGAAGCGCGCCAGCTTGGCGTCGATATTGCCGAACATCACCAGCAACATGCCCAGCACGCACAGCAGGATGAAACCGAAGATGGCGACGATCGACAGTTGCGGCCGGCGGTAGTCGAACAGGCGTTCCTTGATCTGCTCGCGGAAACCGAAATACGCGATACAGGCAAAGCACAGGATGCAGGCGATCCAGTTGGTTTTCGATTGCGTCAGCAGCAGGCTGGCCAGGCCCAGTCCCCAGGCAAACAGGTTCAGCGAACGCCAGGCATACGGCTTGCTCCACAGGCACAGCAGGAAAGCCGCCACCATCGGCGCCAGGCTGTTCGCATGGCTGGCCAGGCCAGCATAGCGCACGCTGAGAAAGGGCAGCAAGCCATGGTAGTTCTTGTTGAGGACCATGTTCGGGTTCCAGGCCACGACGGCGGCGCTGAGCACGAGGAACAGCAGGGTAGCATTGCGCATCGACACGATGCTCTTGTCCACCTCTTTCGGCGTCATCAGCAATCCCGCATAGCCGGCCAGGAACATGTACAGGTATTCATGCGAGACATCGGTATGGCTGCCCAGGAAGGCGGGACTCAGGATATTCGTCAGGAAATAGATCAGCAGCGCCCAGAACAGCAGCATCGGCATGGGCTTCTGCGCTTCGCGCGTCACCAGGCGGTGCAGGGTGCGCTCGCCGCAGGAAAAGATCACGAACAGCGAGGTCAGCCGGCCAAACCAGACGCCGGCCGGGTGGCGTATCGTTTGCACCGTCAGCAGGATCTCGTTGCCGGAGATGTCGCGGTTCGACAGGATGGCCGTCACCGCGATCGACAGCATGACGGGATAGAACACGTACGGCACCAGCCCCGTTTCGCGTTTATTGCCCCAATGAATGCTCAAAGCGATGACGAACACCACCAGCAGCGCGCTGATCAGAGCAAACAGGCCAAACAGTATTTCACTCATGTGGTTCTCGCGTATCCAGTAAATTGTCGCAGGCGCAGCGCCCCGCTTGATCGGTATTTCCCTGCCCTGCCCGGTACTGCATCAGGCGCTGCAGCGGGCGCGCAGATAACTGCCCACGCGCGCCGGCAGCGGCGGACTGAAGCGCGCCAGCATGCCCACCACGCGCGCGCCCAGCAAGCCCGGCCAGGCCAGCACGGCCAGCAGCAAGGTCAGGCCGCCCAGCAGCGCGCCGCCCAGGAATGCCGGCAGCGGATGGCTGCCGCCCAGGCTGCCC
>NZ_WFLL01000059.1:0-29147 GCF_009208755.1 Janthinobacterium sp. FT14W
GCTGGCGGCGCTGTCGTCGGCGCGCGCCTGGGGCGGTGCAGCATGGCTGCCCTGGCTGCCCTGGCTGGCGGGGCCGGGCAGGTGGCCGCAGGCGGGCAGCAGGCCGGCGCAGGCGAACATGAGCATCAGGGTGGTGTGCTGTGACATGGCGGTTCTCCGGTCAGTTGCCGCCGCCCATGCTGGGCAGGAGCACGCGGTAGATTTGCAGGAAGGCTGGTCCCATCAGGACGACCAGCAGCGAAGGAAAGATGAAAAAGATCAGCGGGAACAGCAGCTTGAGGGCGATCTTCGCCGCCTCTTCCTCTGCGCGCTGGCGGCGTTTTGTGCGCAGCTGGTCCGACTGCACGCGCAGCGAGGCGGCGATGCTGGTGCCGAAGCGCTCGGCCTGGATCAGCATGGCCACCAGCGCGTCGACATCCTCGACCCCCGTGCGCAGGGCCAGGTTGCGCAGCGCCCGTTCCTTGGTGTTGCCGGCGCGCAGTTCCAGCATCACCAGGTGCAGTTCCTCGGCCAGCACGGCGCTTTTCAGGGAAATCTCCGCGGCCACCCTGGCCAGCGCCGCGTCCATGGCCAGGCCCGCTTCCACGCACACCGTCATCAGGTCCAGCGCATCGGGAAAGCTTTCAAAGATATCGCGCTGGCGCCGCCTGATCATGTGCTGCAGCACGAAGTTGGGCAGGTAGTAGCCGATGGCGGCCACGATCAGCAGCCAGAACAGCAGAGCCTTGCCCGCCATCTGGCTGCCCGAGGCGCTCAGTCCCAGGAACAGCAGCAGGGGCAGGCCGATGGCCAGCATGGTCTTGGCGGAAAAGAACAGGATGGGGGCCGAGGCCTGGCGCAAGCCGGCATTCATGAAGCGCCGGCGCATCACGGAGCCTTCCCAGCCCTGGTCGGGCAGCGACAGTTTGGCCAGCGGGCCGCTCAGGCGCACCATGCGCGCCAGCCAGGGGCTGGGCGCCGACGGGCCGGGCGAGGCCGTGCTCTTGCCGGTGGCGCTGTCCATGCGCTGGCGCAGCGGATCGGGGGAAAAGCTGCGCATGGCGACCAGCACGGTGCCGAAGACGGCGATGAAGAGCAGGGCGAGAAAGGCGAGGTGGATGGGATTCATGACGGTTCTCCTGGCGGGTTCAGACGCGGATGCGGATGATATTGCGCATGACAAAGACGCCGCACACCATCAGCAGCAGGGCGCCGACGAGCATCTTGCGTCCGCCCGGATCGACAAACAGCATTTCCAGGAATTGCGGATTGGTCAGCTGGATCATGGCTGCCGCGCCGAACGGCAGCAGCGACAGGATCCAGGCCGACAGCCTGCCTTCGGCCGACAGCACGCGCACCTGTCCCAGCAGCTTGATGCGTTCGCGGATGATGCGGCTGATGCTGTCGAGCAGTTCGGCCAGGTTGCCGCCCGTTTCGCGCTGGATCAGCACGGCGATGACGAAGTAGCGCAAGTCCGTGCTGGGCACGCGCGTGGCCAGGTTCATCAGGGCATCCTGCATGGCGATGCCGAAATTGACTTCATCGAAGGTGGCGCGAAATTCCACGGCCAGGGGCGCGTTCATTTCATCGCCGACCATTTTCAGGGCGGTGGGGAAGGCATGGCCGGCGCGCAGCGCGCGCGCCATCAGGTCCAGCGCATCGGGCAATTGCTGTTCGATGCGCTGCAGGCGCTTGGCCTTGGCGCGCAAGACCACCAGCAGGGGCAGCAGGGCCGCGCCCGCCACCAGCGGCAGGCGCAGCATCCACGGCACGCCGAAATAGCTCAGCAGCAGAAACGCGGCGCCGGCCGTGGCCAGCACCACGCCGGCGAAACTGGCCACGCTCCAGCTCAGGCCCGACTGTTCCAGCAGGCGGTCCAGCGCATGCACGCGGGGCACGCTCAGCAGCAGGCGCTGCAGGGACGGGGTGTCGCTCAGCAGGCGCTTCTTGATCATCGAGCTGCCCGTTTCGCCATGCGCGCCGGCCGACATGATGCGCAGGCGGCGCGCGACCCTTTCCGCTTCCGGGCCGCGCGAGGTGTTCCACGCCAGGTACAGGCCTTCGATCAGCAGCACCACGGCGATGAAGGTCAGGATGGCAAATACGTAATAGAGATAGTCCATGATGCTCCCCTTAATGGTACTGGCGGGCGGGATCGAACAGGGTTTCCGGCAGGCTGATGCCGTAGGCGCGCAAGCGTTCCAGGAAATGCGGCCGCACGCCGCTGGCATGGAAATGTCCCTGCACGCTGCCGTCTTCGCCGATGCCCGTCTGGCGGAAGGTGAAGATTTCCTGCATGGTGATCATTTCGCCTTCCATGCCCGTGATTTCCTGGATCGACACGATCTTGCGCTTGCCGTCCGTCAGGCGCGCCACCTGCACCACCACGCTGATGGCTGAACTGATCTGCTGGCGCATGGCTTTGACGGGCAGGCCCGCCGACGCCATGCTGATCATGTTTTCCAGCCGCGTCAGCGCGTCGCGCGGCGTGTTCGCATGGATGGTGGCCATCGAGCCTTCATGGCCCGTGTTCATGGCGCCCAGCATGTCGAGCGCCTCGGCGCCGCGCACCTCGCCCAGGATGATGCGGTCGGGACGCATGCGCAGCGCGTTGCGCACCAGCGCCCGCTGCGTCACTTCGCCCTTGCCCTCGATGTTCGCGGGCCGCGTTTCCAGGCGCACCACGTGCGGCTGCTGCATCTGCAGCTCGGCCGCGTCCTCGATGGTGACGATGCGCTCGGCCGTGCTGATGAAGCCGGAAATCGCATTGAGCATGGTGGTCTTGCCGCTGCCCGTGCCGCCCGAGATCAGGATGTTGACCTTGGCCTTGCCCAGCGCCTGCAGGGTGGTGCTCATTTCCTCCGTCAGGCTGTGCTTGAGCATCAGGTCGGCCAGCCGCAGGGGCTGGGCCGAGAAGCGGCGGATCGACATCACGGGCCCGTCAATGGCCAGCGGCGGGATGATGGCGTTGACGCGCGAACCGTCGGGCAGGCGCGCATCGACCATGGGGCTCGATTCGTCGATGCGCCGGCCCACGCGCGAAACGATCTTGTCGATGATCTTCATCAGGTGCGCGTCGTCGGTGAAGCAGACGTCGCTCAGCTCCAGGCGGCCGTGGCGCTCGACATACACCTGGCGGTAGGTGTTGACGAGGATGTCGGACACGCCGGGATCGGCCAGCAGCGGTTCGAGCGGGCCGAAGCCGAGCACCTCGTCCTGGATGTCGCGGATCAGCGAGCGCCGTTCCAGGTCATTGATCACCACATTGTCTTCCGTGAGCACGTCGCTGACGAGGATCTTCAGCTCTTCGCGTATCTGCTCGCGCGACAGGCGCTGCATGCCTTCCAGGTCGACGCGGTCGAGCAGCGCCTGGTGCGTGCGGTGCTTGAGTTGCTGGTAGCTCTGGCTGGCGGCGCCCTGGTGCGCGGCACCGTCAGTCAGGCTGGCGTCGTCCTGGGCGTAGCCCAGGCGGTCCCGCAGGGTGAGTTTTTCGGCAGTCATGGTCGGTCTCCGGTGAATGGGGTATCAGGTGCGCGCCAGCAGCCGCGAAACCCAGCCTTGCGCGGCGGGCGGGGTTTCGCCGGCCAGACTGGCGGCCAGTTCCTGCAGGGCGCGCGAGACGGGATTGTGCGATGCCAGCTTGAGGATGGGCACGCCCTGGCTGACGGATGCCGCCACCGCCTCGTAGTGGTTGGGGATGGACTTGTAGACGTGCTTGCCATACGCCGCTTCCAGGTCGGCCACGCGGATGTTGTCGCTGCTGGCATAGCGGTTCAGGATCAGGCGGATCTTGTCTTCGCGGTAGCCGAGGCCGCGGAACACGTCGAGCAGGCGCTTGCCGTCGCGTACATAGGGCAGCGTGGCCTGCAGCACGGGGAAGATCAGGTCGGCCCGGTCCAGCGCGCGCACGCTGACGGCATCGAGGCCGCGCCCTACGTCGAGCAGGATGTAGTCGTACTGGCTGCGCGCCAGGGTCAGCAGGCGGTCTATATGGTCGGCCTCGATATCGGCCGCATGGGCCGGATCGTCGGCGGCGGCCAGCACGCTGTAGGCGGGCGTGATCTGGATCATGCTGGCCGTCAGCAGCGAGGCATCGAGGCGCACGATCTGCTGCGACAGCTGCGACAGGGTGGCGGCCGGCTTGTGGTCCGAGACGAACAGCGCGGCGTCGCCGAACTGCAGGTTCAGGTCGAGCAGCGCCACCTTGCGCTGTTCGCCGGCGGCCAGCGCGTAACCCAGGTTGGCGGCGATGAAGGTGGCGCCGCTGCCGCCCTTGCACGAGACGAAGGCCAGCACCTGGCCCTTGCGCGTGACCTGCTTCTGCAGCTTGTCCTCGATGCGGCGCAGGGCGGCGCACAGGGCCGCATCGTCGTCCGGCTGCAGCACTTCGCGCACGCCGGCGCGCATGGAACGCAGCAGGAATTGCGGACTCTGCTGCGGGCATTGCACGATGATGGCCAGGCTCGGATGGCGGCCGCCCAGCAGCTCCAGCCGTTCCAGCTCCGCTTCGCCCGTCTGCTCCTGTTCCAGCAGCAGCAGGTCCGGCGTGACGCCGTTGTCAAACACATCCGGTATGCTCGCCAGCAGCGTGACGCGGTCGGCCGCGCTGCGTTCGCGCAGCAGGCGGGTGAGCCGCTTGAGCTGGACTTCATTCTTCGAGACGATGACGATATTCACTTGGCACTCCCCGGTAAAGGCGTTCAGTTGATCTGGAAGCCCAGGCTTTCGGCGTGCATGACCACCACCGAGGCGGGCACGGCGATATTGAGAAAGCCGAACAGGCTGACCATCGGCGTGTAGCTGACGTTGTCGATCGACACGCGCACGCTGTCGATGCAGCTGGCCGTGCGCGTGTTGTCGCCGCAGGCGGACAGGTTGTCGCCGGGATCGGTGGGCGGCAGGGTCACCACGGCGCCGCTTTTGTTCAGGTAGCTGATGGTGATATTGGCGGCGGTCAGTTCCGGGGCGGCCGGCAGCGCCGTGCCGCCGAACAGGGCCAGGGTCTTCACGGCGTCGGTCTGGTCGATCCAGCGCACCACCGCTTCGCGCGCGGCGCGGCGGCTCACTTCCTGCACCGTGTTGTACAGGTACAGCATGCGGCCGAATTCGAGGATGCCGAACAGCAGGGTGAAAAACAGCAGCGCCACCAGGGCGAATTCGACGGCGGCGGCGCCGCGCTGGCATCCGGCTGGGGGAGACGATGAAAGGCGGTGGCGCATGGCGTTCTCCTTACAGCATGTAGCGCATGGTGGTGCGCGGTGCGAGCGGCGTGGCGTAGGTGGTGGCCGCGCCGATCACGAAGGGCAGGTACTGGCCCACCGACAGCGTGTAGTTGACGACTTCGACGCGGATGCCGCCCGGCGCCGTGCCATCGGTGCAGTTGCTGTCGCTGAAACTGGCGTCCAGGCAGGTGACCGTCACGTTGGCCGTGGTGAAGTCGCTGATGCCGGCGCTGATGGCCGCGTCGACCACCGTCTGCTTGGCCGCCGCCACGCCCTGCGAGGCGATGCTGGCCTTGGCCTTGACGGACATGTTGCGCGCCGCGTCGCGCGTGGCCTTGTTCAGCGCGTCGTAGTACCAGAAGGCGCGGCCGAAGCCGAAGATGCCGGCCAGCAGGGTGACCAGCAGGGCCAGCACGATGCCGAATTCGACGGCGGCGCCGCCGCCCTGGCGGGCATGGGGAAGGGGGATGGGCATGGCCGCCTCACTTGTAGAGTTTGATTTCGGAATTCGGCACGGGTTCGATCAGGCCCGCGAACTCGACGTCGAGGCGCGCGCTGCCGCTGAAATCGGCCTTCATCGTCATGAAGAATTTGCCGATGCCGACCGCCGTCATGGCGCCGCACGAAGCGGGACCCACGGGCGCCGTGCGGCAATCGACCAGCACCACGTTCAGAATGCGGCGGTTGCGCTGGCCCGGATGCGACGCCGACGGCGCCTGGAACGTGGGGCCGCTGCTCTGGTTGTACGGCGAGGGCGGCGTGCCTGCGGGGAAGGAGGCGTCGGCGCTGACGGGGTAGCTGGCCGTGTCGAAGTAATTCGCCTGGGTCGTGTTGTACATGGGGTTGGCGTTGGCGTCCGTGACGCTATAGGCCGTGCCGGCCTTGGCGGGCGTGGCGCCGTTGCTTTGGTAGGCGGGGCCGTAGGACCACAGTACGCCGTAGCCGGCAAACTGGGCCTGGGCGGCCGTCACGGGCGTGGTGTAGGTCGGCGCCAGGCGGTAGTTCGGCTTGTTGCCGGACAGGCTCACCGACTGCTGGCTGGGCAGGGTGCTGGCGCCCGGCTGCATCCAGCCGGTGGGCGGCGAGTTGGCGGCGCTGGCGGCGCAGGGCGAGGCGCCGCCCACGCACGGATATTCCTTGATGTTGACATCGGGCGGCGCCGTCGTAGGGTCGCATACGGACGACCCGCCGTAGACGTCGAAGCGCGAGTTGAGGGCGGCCGCGATCTTGCCGGCGCTCAGGCCCGTGTTCGTGTAGACCTGGCCCGTGCCGCTGGTGATGACGGCGCTGCTGCCCGTACACATGAAGGGCGCGGTCGAATTGGCGCTGGAATGCGAAGGGTCGCAGGCGCTGGGCGGGGCGTCGACGGGATTGATCAGGTAAGGGTCGGACGAGCCGCCCAGGGGATTGAGGCCGAACAGATTGTAGGTGACGCCGCGGCGAAAGCCGAATTCCAGCAGTTCCGTCAGGCCCGTGCCGGCTGGCGCGGCAGGATACGTGTATTGCGCCGTCTTGTTGGCCGGATCGACGGCGCATACGCCGATCGGCGTGACGTCGTTGACGAAGCGGCCCGCCACGGCCACGCCCGAGGTGCTGGTGCTGGCGATGCCGGCAATGCCCATCAGGTAGGTGGCGAAGGTCTTGCTGCCCGTGTCGATCTGAATGAAGGTCATGCCCTGCGGGCTGGTGCGGGCGGTGGCGCCGGACGACCAGGGGCCGTTCGGGCTGGGGCCGAAGCTGATGTTGGAGGCCGTGATGGTCAGGGTGGTGGAAAAGTCGTAGCGGTTCTTTTGCGCGATGGCGATGGCCTTCGTCTGCGCGTTGTCGATGCCGGCCGCGCTTTGATTGAGTTCCACGGCGCCGGCCAGGGCGGCGCTGTCGGCGCCGTTCTGCAGCTCGGTCTTGGCGATGTACAGGTGGCCCAGGTCCAGCACCAGGCCGCCCATGGCAAACAGCACCACCAGGGTCAGTCCCAGCACGATGGCGATCGCGCCCTGCTGCCTGTCGTGCCTGCGGAATGCGGTTTTCATGGGGGTCTCCTGGTGGCCTTGGGGGGAGTGCAGCGCGGGACTGGCGCCTACTGGCGCGCGCCCACGCCGATGGCGAAGACATTCGTCTGCGGCTCCGGCGTGCTGAACGATTTCTGGTAGCGCTGGTAGGCGCTGGCGCCGGCCTTGCCATCCATGCCGCTGACAGGGTTGGTATTGCGGTAGGCGTCCGGATACATGATCTGCTGCGCCTTGAGCAGGGCCACCGATTCGCCAAAGTGGGAATCGAGGACGGGCGTGGTGGTGGCGGCGCAGCCGGCCAGCAGCGAGAGCAGCGACAGCAGGGTGGCGCAAGGCAGGCAGTGTGCGGTTTTCATGGTGTTCTCCTATTTGAGGTCGAAGCCGGCGGCGGGCTGGGGCGCGGCCACTTGCGGCTGCATGGGGGCTGCTGGCGCGGCAGGGGCGGGAGCGCTGCCTTCCATTTTCCCCTGCATGAACATGTCGCCGCGCGTGGGCTGGATATAGTCGTCGGTGGGCAGCTTGTAGTCGGCCGGCAGCGGCTTGACCAGGTGCGGCGTGATGATGAAGACCAGTTCCGAGCGGTCCGTCTGGAAGTCCGTGCTGCGGAACAGGGCGCCCAGCACGGGCACTTCGCCCAGGCCCGGCAGGGCCTTGATGTTGCTGGTCACATTGTTCTTGATCAAGCCGCCGATGGCGAAGCTCTGGCCGTCGAACAGCTGCACCGTGGTGGTGGCGCGCCGCGTCGTGAACGAGGGCAGGATGGCCGTTGTCGAGATGCCGGTGGCGGTGATGCCGATGCCGTCCTTGTTCAGGTCCGACACTTCCGGCGCCACCTTCAGGTTGATGCGCCCCCCATCGAGCACGGTGGGCGTGAATTTCACGGCCACGCCGAATTCCTTCTCTTCCAGCGTGATGGTGGGCACGCCGCCATTGTTGGTCTGGCTGACGGGGATGAAGATCTTGCCGCCGGCCAGGAAGCTCGCCTCCTGGCCGCTGATGGCCATGATGTTCGGTTCGGCCAGCACCTTGATCAGGCCATCGCGTTTTTGCGCGTCGAGGTTGAAGAAGTTGTTCTTGCTGGCGCCGCTCAAGCCGCTGGGATTGTTGCTAAGCAGGCTGGACAGCAGCGAGTAGGACCAGCTGCCGATGGTCTTGTTGATGCCCAGGCTGGCACCCAGCTGGTCGACCAGCACCTTCGACACTTCGGCCACTTTCACTTCCAGCATGACCTGCTGCGGCGCGGCGATCGACAGCAGGTTGATCACGCGCGGCATGGCCGCATCGGGCGTTGCGGCAGGGGCGGCGGCAGGGGCGCCTGCGGCCGGCGCGGCGCTGGCGCTGCTGCCCGAGCCGGCCGAGCCGCTGCGGGCGCTGCGCTGCACGTAGGCGTTGGCCAGCGAGAGGGCCTGGTCGGCCTTGACGACATCGCTGACCGTGCCCGACAGGATCAGGGTGTCGCCGGCCACCGCGACGTGGATCTTTTCGTTCGGCAGCAGCTCGGCCATGCGTGCCTGCAGGCTGCTGCTGTCGATGCCGACTGCGAGGTCGATGATGGTGGCGTCGTTGTTCCTGTTCCACAGGATCAGGTTGGTGGTGCCGACGGAACGCCCCAGCATATATACCTCGCTGGGGTTGAGCAGGATGACGTCGGCGATGCGGGGATCGCCGACGGACATGCGGCTGGCGGCAAACGGCAGGCGCATCAGGGTCGACTTGCCCTCGGCCAGGCTCATTTGCGGCGCCATCTCGGTGCGGCCGGCGCGCGACTCGCTTTGCGGCGGCGTGGCCTTGGGACGGACAGCTGCCCGGCTGCTGCGGCTGGCGCCCGCTTCGGCGGCAACGGCGGTAGCGGCAGTGGCGGCGACGGGTTCGCCGTGCGCCCGGGGTGCCAGGGCGCCGATGGCGGCGATGGCAAGCGCCAGGCGCAGGCCCCGGATGCCGCTTGCTGTGCGATATGTACTCATGGCTAGGCTCCTCTGGTGCAGGTTAGAATTGTTGGGAGCTGCGTTCCAGCCCCTTGATGACATCGACGCGTGGCCCGGCCTGTGGCGCAGGCGCGGCGGCAGGACGGCGGCGTGGGAGCGGCTTGGCTTGCACCATGGCGGCGGGGGCTGCGACGGCGACTTTTTCATCGAGCAAACTGGACTTGGTGGCGCCTTCCGTGTTGACGGGCTTGTCCTCGACCTGATTGCGCAGCACCAGCGACAGGGTGCCCACGCTGCGCGCCAGGTCGAGTTTTTCCGCCTGCTCCGGCGTCAGTTCCAGGGTCACCGCGTTGACCACCTTGGGTTTGGTGTCGTCGCGGTTCGATTCCTGGGCAATCGCCAGCACGAGGATGCGTTCGAGCACGATCTTGGAAATGTTCGGGTCGCGGTCCGGCGTCTTGCGGGCGCCCTCGCCCTGGGTATTGACGAGGATGTCGACGAAGTTGCCGGGCAGGGCGAAGCCGGCCACGCCCACCACGTCGTTGACGCGCACGGTCATGGCGCGCTTGCCTTCGGCGACGACGGCCGACAGGCCACCTTGCGTGCCGGGAGGCGCCAGCTTGCCTTCCATGATCGGTTCGCCGTGCTGGATGCTGGTGCGCGTGACGCGCGTTTCCAGCAGTTTCGGATCGTTGATGGCGCCCGGCGGCAGCGCATTCGACGGCCAGTCCACCATGCGCACCATGTCGGGCGTGAGGCGTGCCCCCAGGCTGATGTCGACCTGGGCCACGGCCACCTTGTTGATGTTGCCCGAGGCTTGGGCATTGATCCAGCGCGCGGCCACGATGACCGCGGCGAACGCCAGGATGACCGCAATGGCCATCATCGTCAGAGCGCGTGCGTTTCTCATTTTGCTTCCCCTTTGTGCTGGACCGCTGCCGGTCCGTTATGTGTGCTTGCAAGGTCGTCATCGCTGCCGAAATAATTTTTCCATGCCCACAGCAGTACTTCCGGAGACAGCTGCGCCGCGTGGTCTTCATAGCGCGCCTGGTCGCACACCTGCGCCAGGATGTCGCGTGGATAGCAGGCCAGCAGGGGCCGCCCGTACTGGCTGTGCAGGTGCAGCAGATAGGTATACGAGGCTTCGTCGAAATTGATGCCCAGCTGGGCGCAGGTGCTGCGGAACACGGCCAGGTAGTGGTAGGCGCTCAGGGGCCCCACGTGGATCTTGTAGCCGATGCGGCGCAGGAAGGAGTCGTCGGCCAGGTGCTGCGGCGCCAGGTTCGACGAGAACACGACGATCACGTCGAAGGGCACGGGGAACTTGTAGCCCGTGTGCAGCGACAGGTAGTCGACATGGCGCGCCATCGGCACGATCCAGCGGTTCATCAGTTCCACGGGCGAGCAGCGCTGGCGGCCCAGGTCGTCGATGATGAAGATGCCGTTGTTGGCCTTCAGGTGCGGCGGCGCCTGGTACAGGCGGTTGCCCTGGTCGAATTGCAGGTCCAGCATGTCGAGCGTCAGCTCGCCGCCCGTCAGCACGGCGGGGCGCTCGGCGCGCACCCAGCGGGGGTCGGGCGGCACGGAGCCGCCATGCGACAGGGTGTGCAGCATGGGGTCGAGGAAGGGCAGCACTTCGCCGTCGACCATCACGGCATGGGGCAGGGCGATGGCTCCGCTGAGCAGGCCGTTCAGGCGCTCGGCCAGGTAGCTCTTGCCGCTGCCGGCAGGGCCGTGGAAGAACAGGGCGCGCCCGGAGTTCATGGCCGCGCCCAGCTGGTCGAGCACGGCCGAACTGGCCACCACGTCGCGGAACTCGCGCTGCACGTCGTCGCGCGTGACCTGCATGTCCGCCACGCTTTGTGCCAGCACCTGGTTGCTGTAGTCGGCCAGGGTGACGGGGGCGGGACCGGTGTAGGCATTGCGGCGCATGTATTCGGCGGCGCGCAGGCGGCCCTGGTCGCCCAGCAGGTAATACAGGTCGGCATCGGTGCCGCTGCCGCCGTTGCGGCGCGCTTCGCACAGTTTTTCGGCGCGCATGAAGGTGAGCAGCGGTTCGAGCACGCCGGCGCCCAGCTTGACGTGCGTCGACAGTGCGGGCAGGCCGATCTGGCCGCGCAGGAACAGGATCTTGACCAGCAGTTCGACCAGGAACAGGAAGGGCAATCCCGTTTCCTCGACGGTGCGTGGCGCGCGCTTGGCGGCCGGCTCGATGCCGCCGCCGTCGCTGCGTTCTGGGTAGGTGTCAGGCATGATGCATACTCCTCTTGCTCGGGTGGCCGGATGTCAGAAAATAAAGGGCAGCAGGCGATACTTCACTTGCCGCATGTACACGCGATAGCGCACGTCGGCGGACAGGAAGCGTTCCTCCCGCAGCAGGCGCGCCACCAGCATCAGCATGGCCAGGATGTACACGGCGCCGTTCATGGGCGAGGCATTGGTCAGCAGATAGGCGCTCGACGAGATCAGGTAGCTCGCATACACGGGATGGCGCACCACGCGGTACATGCCGCGCGTCTTGATGCCGCGCTGCGCTGCCACCAGGCCGAAGCTGCGGTTCAGCGACAGCAGGCCGGCGATCTGCAGCAGGCTGCCGAGGGCCAGCAGGTAGCGGGCGCCGGGCCAGATGGTCATGTCGGAAGGGGAGAAGAAAAACGGCGCGAAGGTGGCGCCGATGGCCAGCAGCCAGTCGCCCGCATCGGTGGAGACGCTGACGGGGGCCGAGCGCACGATGAAGAACAGGGCGGCCAGGGTTTCGGCGGCGCAGAACAGCAGGTAGCTCCAGTCGCCTCCGTGCAGGAAGGCCAGCACGTGGGCGCTGGCGAAGACGCTCCACAGGCAGGCCATGGCGATACCCGTGAGCAGGCTGGCGCGGCGTGAGCTGAAGAGGGTGGCGATGGTTTCCATGGTCGTGTCCATTCGTGGGTGGCGGTATCGGGGGCGGCGCGTTTCAGCGCAGGCTCCACAGGTGCGTGTAATGCAGGAACACCTGCAGCAGGGTGCCGCTGGCGATGGCGAAGGCGTAGGCCAGCTTGCCGGTGGCGGGTGGCGGTTCGGCAATCGTGGCGGCGCCGCCCGCAAGGCTGTGCAGCAGGGCGCCCAGCATCATGTGATAGGTGTTTTTCAGTACCTGGCGCAGGCGCTGGCCTGCCAGCGCGGCGGCCAGGGCCAGCACGCCACCGGCCAGGAAGGTCAGCAGGGCCGCTTCGAGCACGGCATCGGGGCCCAGGAAGGCGCCGCACATGGCCATCAGCTTGACGTCGCCGGCGCCCAGGGCGCGCAGCAGGTACATGGGCAGCAGCAGGGCCAGTCCGGCAGCGGCGCCGGCCAGCGCCTGCAGCAGTCCCAGGCCGCCGAAGGAGGCGTCGAACAGGCCGTCGCCCGCTGGTGCGAAGCTGTTGAGTATCAGTCCCGCCAGCGTGCCCCACAGCACCAGCCGGTTCGGGATGCGGCGCGTGCGCAGGTCGTGCCACAGCGCGGCGGCCAGCAGGCTGGCCAGCATGGCCAGGCACAGCAGCATGGGCAGGTGGGCGTTCATGATGTCAGTCCTTCCTTGCTCATGCAGGGCACCGTGGCCAGGTTCATGGCCGGTACCGCCACCTGGCTGCCCAGCAGCCGTCCCACCAGGTGCCATACCAGCGCCGCGCCGGCCGCACCCACATAGCCGTCGACGGCGTAGTGCCAGCCCAGGTGGATGGAACCGAGCAGGATCAGCACGGCGAAGGCGGACAGGGCGATCCCGGCGGCGCGGCTGACTCTCCAGCCCATCATGGCCATCAGCATGGCCGTGGCCACGTGCATGCTGGGCATGGCGGCAATGCCCAGTTCGCCGTTGCTGCCCTTGCTTTGATAGCCTTGCCACAGCATGTCCTGCACCTGCAGGGCCCAGACGGGGACGTGCTGGTTGGCGTCATGCAGGTAGGCCATCAGCGGCGCATACGGGTCGCTGCTGTGGAAGTGGCCGTAGTAGCAGGGGCCGACGGAGGCGAACAGCACGGCGAGGATGCTGCCCAGCGCGATCCAGGTCAGTGCAAAGCTGAGCAGGAACTGCATGCGCAGCAGCGGGCGGCGCGTATCGAGGATGAGCCAGTACAGGATGGCGTAGAACAGGAAGAACCAGAAATGGTAGCTGAAGTTCAGCAGGCCCGTGACCAGCGGGTGGCCCAGCAGCGGCTGCAGCCTTTCCCATGGCGCCATGCCGCCGTGCAGGGCCATGTCCCAGGCGGACAGGGTGGCATCCCAGGTGTAGGGGTGCAGGCGCGGGATGGCGGCCTTGAAGACGGTGAAGCTGGAGGCGAAAATGGGGATCAGCAGCATGGCAGGCAGCGCGTGCAGCAGGCGCTCGTTGCTCAGGTAGCGGCGCAGGTCGTGGTACAGGTAGTGGCACAGGCGGTGCGGACGCCGCATCACCATGACATGGATGGTGTAGCCGCACAGGATGAAGATGGGGCCCGTGAGGATGGCCACCAGGAAGCCTGCCAGCACGTTGAGGATGTCCGATGCGCTGGGCAGGCCGCCGGCCAGCAGCGTGGCGGCTGCGGCGTACAGCAGAACGATCAGCAGCAGGGCGCGGTGGCTGCGCAGCGAGGCGCGCAGGGCGTTCATGACAGGGCCAGGACCACTTGGTCCTTGACGTAGACAAACAGCAGCTTGACCTGGTCGCCGAGCACGGTGATCGTGATCACCAGCACTGCCGCTATCAGGCCCGCCAGCAGCGCGTATTCGATCGCTGTGACGGCCGACTCGTCGGATAAACGGCGGAAGAGAGTTTTCACGGTAAGCCTCGCTTTGCGGAGTCAAGGTGGGCATGCTGGAGCGTGTCGGGGAGAACTGTCCGGGCTGGCGCTGGACCGGCCCGGACTGCGATGCATCAGCCGTTGGCGGTGGTCAGCTTGGTGCCGATGGTGCTGAAGGTTTTTTTCAGCTGCGTGCCGACGATGGTGACGGCGGCGATGATCACGACGGCGATCAGGGCGGCGATCAGGCCATACTCGATTGCAGTGACGCCATCTTCTTCGCGGATAAAGTTTTTGATGAGGTTCATGACAACTCCTAGCGGTGGTTAAGATACAGCGGTGGGTAAAACGGTATTGCAGCTGGGCTTGCTGATGCTTCGGCTTGGCGGACTCATGGGCTTTCGCCCAGTGCCAGCAGTCCGATGATGCACACTACCGCCATGAGGGCTGCCACCAGTGCATAGCGGTAGAACGCAGCTTTTTCCTTGCCCTGCAAGTAGGTGATCAGGGCCGTCGGAAGAAACTTGTCAAAGCGCATGCTGTGCTCCGTGTCGTGGTGGGCCGCGCGGTGATCTGCACTTCGGTAACACCACTATAGAAGTTGGCAACTTGATCTACATCAGAAGAACATCCTTTTATTGCGAGGAGGAACTGCTTGTTTTTTTCGTGACAATTGTCATGGCCCGGTTCGATGCGCAGGGGCGTGGCGGGGCAGGCCGATGGCGCCGCAGGGGTGTTGCAGTCAAGGGAAGGCGGGGAGGCGGCGCGCGGCCAGGTGGCGGCCGCGCGGCAGGGGCGGGCTCAGGCGCCGGGCGGCAATTCGCCCAGCTGGTGCTTGGTGGCGTAGGCGTACAGTTCCAGGCGGTTGTACACGCCCAGCTTGCGGTAGATCGAGGTCAGGTGATTGCGCAAGGTGTGTTCGGAGATGAACAGCTGGTCCGCCAGCAGCTTGGCCGGCGTGCCGCTGCCGTGCACCAGCGCGGCGATGATCTTTCTCTCCTTGAGGGTCAGGCTGGCGACGGCGACGGCTTGCGCCGAACCGCCGCCGGGCTGGGTCAGCTGCGTCAGCATGCGTCCCAGCATCGCGTGTTCCAGCCACAGCTCGCCGTGATACACTTTTTCGATGGCCTTCAGTACCATCTCCGCGGGCGCGTCCTTGCTGACGATGCCGCGCGCGCCCTTGAGCACCGTCTGGTCCAGGATGGCCTGGTCGTGGCTGGCCGTCAGCACCAGCACGCGCGTGCTGCCGCGCTGCGCCAGCGCGGGCAGGATGGCCAGCGAGCTGATGCCGCCCAGGTCCAGGTCCAGCACGATCACGTCCGGCTGCAGCGCCTTCGCCTGCTCCAGCGCCTCGGCGCCGTCGGACGCCGTGGCCACCACCCGCATGCCCGAGTGCTCGCCGCCGATCAGCCGCTCCAGGCCCCACAGCATGGTCTTGTGATCGTCCACCAGCATGACGCTGATGGTATGGCTGGCCGGCGGCATGGCGCGATTGTCGTTCATATGGGGATCTCGATCTGCACGGAGGTGTTGCCCAGCATGCTGTGCGTGACGCGGGCGTTGCCGCCCAGGGCGGCGGCGCGCTCGGCCAGCGAGTCGGGCAGGAAATCGGGCACGTGCGCGGCGGCGCACTCATTGTCGATGCTGATGTGCAGCGCGCCCTGCACGCAGGTCAGCTTGACGGCGCCGTGGCGCGCCGACGTATGCTTGCGGATATTGCTCATGCCCTCGTTGACGATCTGGAACACCTCGGCCGCCAGGCGGTCGTTGATGTGCAGGTCGCCTTCGATGTGCAGGGCGATGTCGATGCCATAGAATTCGCGGATCTGCGTGGCCTGGCGGCGCAGCGCCACCAGCAGTTCCGGCTCGCTTTGCACCTGGCCGTTCTTGAACGTGCGCGCGTAGCTGCGCAGGTCGGCAATCACCTGGCCCGACATGATGATCAGTTTCTCCAGTTCCGGCAGCAGCGGGTTGCCCGGCGTGGCTTCGTTGCGCAGGGCGGCCAGGCCGTGGCGCAGGCCGATATACGGCTGCACGGCCGTGTCATGCAGGTCGCGCGCGATCTTTTCGCGCTCGCGCGAGGCTGCCTGCGAGGCCAGGCGGTCGAGCAGGTCGATGTTTTCAATGACGGGAAACGCCTGCGCGCCTATATGGCTGAGAAACAGGGCGTCCGTCTTGCTCATGCTGGTGGCGGACACGATAAAGATGCGTCCCTTGCCATTGCGCAAGGGCAGCGGCGCGCTGATGAAGGCATGCGCTTCGAGCAGCTCGGCCAGGTGGGCTCCTGCCGCCTCGTCATGCCGCAGCCAGCGCCCGCTGTCGGGCTCGAGCATGCGTGCGCCGCCGGTCCACGGCAGCCAGCGTCCCGCGGGCTGGTTGTACAGCGCGATCTTATCGGCTGGAAAAGCGAGCAGGGGGCTGGCCGCCTCGTCGCTGAGGAGCGAACTGGTGTGCACGACGCCCGTTGCCGTCTGAATCACACTGCGCAGCGACCAGACCCGCGTGCCCTTGTCCTGCATGACCAGCAGGCAACTGCGGCCGTTGAAATAACTGCGGGTTTTTTCCAGCACCGAGGTGATGGTCTGGTCGACGCCGAAGCGGGGATTGGACAGCTGGCTGACATCGCGCAGCAGCGCCAGGTGGCTGCGCTGCGTGATGGCCGAGCCGCCCCAGTAGGCGATCATGTAGCCGAGCGCCAGCAGGAAGGTGGTGCGCAGCAGCAGGCGCGACAGTTCCGCATCCGTTTCGCCGAACAGGGCGGTGGCGGCGAACAGGCCGGCCGAAGCCAGCGTGACGCGCGCGCCCTCCTCGAAGCCCCGCTGGAACGACGAGGTCAGGATGGCAAAGAAGAAAAACAGGAAGAATAGATTATTGTGGCTGCTGGTGGAAAACACGATCAGCGCATACCAGGCCACGTCCAGCCAGTACAGCAGGATGTCCTGGGGCAGGCTGAAGCCCAGCAGGGCCAGCACGTAGAGCAACAGGCTGTGCATGGTGTAGGCGGAAAAGATCAGCCAGGTGATCCTGCTCAGTTTGCCGGCGCTTTCGGGATCGATGAACAGGGTCAGCAAAGTGGCGCTCGACAGCAGCAAACGCATGCCGTTCACCATGGTCGTATCCATGCCGGCACCCGGCAAGCCGGATTTGAGGGGAGGATCGAGGTTCACAAGCGCTCCTGGCCATGTCCCGCATGGGGGGCCATGCGCTGGGATAGATACCACAGATAAATTCTTGTTGTTGTTGCTGCAATCAGTAACGAGTCTACGCACACGCCGTAAAGATGTCTACTGGAATCCTTTGCCGTGCGTTGCTTTTCCTACAGCGGCTGCACCATCACGCGGTTGCGTCCGGCGCGCTTGGCCAGGTACAGGGCGCGGTCGGCCGCGCCGATCAGGGCGGAGATGGCCAGTTGCTGCTGCGGCTGTTGCGTGGCGATGCCGATGCTGACCGTGATGTGCTTGACGTCGTTGCCCGTCTTGGCATGCGGAATGCGCAGGTCGGCCGCCCGCTGGCGGATGGCTTCGGCCATGCTCAGCGCCTGCGCCGCATCCGTGTCGGGCAGGATGGCGGCAAATTCCTCGCCGCCATAGCGGGCCAGCAGGTCGGTGGGGCGCTGCAGCATGGCGGCCAGTTCGGCCGCCACGCGGATCAGGCAGTCATCGCCCTGCTGGTGGCCATAGTGGTCGTTGTAATCCTTGAAATGGTCGATGTCGATCATCAGCAGCGACAAGGGGCTGCCCGTGCGCATGGCGCGCCGCATTTCCTTTTCGATCGCCACGTCGAAGTGGCGGCGGTTAGCGATGCCCGTCAAGCCGTCGGCAAAGGTTTGCGAACGCAACACCATGGTCTGTTCGCGCAGCAGCTTTTCGCGTCCCACGGCGATGGTGACGTCATTGATCTGGATCAGGCAATGGCGCGGCGAAGCAGGTAAATTGATCGGTGTGACGGCGACGGCCTGCTGCATGCGTTCCTGGCCTTCTGCCGCGCCACTGCCGGCGCCATGCGTGTACAGGGCGAACGGCGCCTTGTGCAGGGTTTGCGACAGCAGCGACTGGAAATTGTCGCGCAGGGCCTGGGTGATGGCCGAATCGATGCGCTTGTGCCGCAGCTCCGGATAGACGGTGAAGAAATCCTGGCCCAGCACGGCGTCGGCCGGGCACGCCGAGTGGCGCGCCATCCAGTTGTTCCACAGCACGATGCGGTGCTGCTCATCGAGCACGATGGCGCCCAGGTTGACGGCACCGAGTATGCTTTCGAGCAGGGCGAGTCGATGTAATGCATCCGGCATGATCGTCACGCCTGTCCCAGGACCTTGGCCAGGTAGCGGCTGACTTGCTGCTTCAGGTCGTGCAAGGCGGACAGGTCGAGCACGAACGCCACATAGCCGTGGATCTGGTGCTTGGACAGCACGAAGTCGATATGCAGCATCAGCACGACGGCCTCGTCATCCTGGCCGCCGAACGAGGACAGGATTTCCGCGCTGGTGCCCACGTGGTACAGGGGCAGCGAGCCATGCAGTTCGCTGTCGAACAGGTTGGCCAGGGTTCCTACGCAGGAATTGAGGATGATGTTGCCGATCTCGCTCATCGCTTCCTGTTCCATCTCCGTCAGTTCCTGCAGCGGCATGGCATCGCCCACCATCAGGCGCACGATTTCCAGGCTCTTGTCTTCCGGGAACATCAAGATGGCTTCGGTGGCGAAGGCGCCATCGTAATGCTGGCTGACGCCGCAGATGCGCTCGCCATCTTTCTTGCTGCCCAGCAGGGCGGCCGCATCGGCACGGTTCAGGAACGTGATGGAAGGCACCGACATGGTGACTTCTTCATTCACGATCTCGCTCATCGCGGCGGCCGCATGGCCCACCCCGATGTTGAATATCTCTACCAGGGCATCGTTTTCGAGTTCGGAGAGATTGACCATGCTCACAGTCCCAGTGACTCGATCAGCTGGTGGATGCGGGTTTCCGTGATCGGTTTTTCCATGAAGCCCACGCCCAGTTCGCTGGCGCGCTGGCGGATGGCGTTTTGCACATTCGCCGTGACGAGCACGATGTGCGTTTGCGGGCACAGCGCGCGCAATTGTTCCGCCGCCGCCATGCCGCCCATGCCGGGCATGTTGACATCCAGTAATATCAGCACAGGGGTGGCTGCCTTGACTTTTTCCAGGGCTTCCTCGCCTGTCGCCGCCTCAATGACCTGCCAGTCGGCATGTTTGCTGAGGATGAACTGATGCGACATCAAACGTGAAACCCGGCTGTCATCGACAACAAGTACCTGTTTACTGTGATTCATTTGCTATTCCTGAAACGTCATATCGGTCAATCGTGCCATTTTCGCATATTTTAGAGGGCATAGAGAGTAATTGGCTGCGGAATTGCTCTGAGGCAAATTTTTCCCACTCCACTGTTGTATCAAATCGAATGCTCGGTCATGATGGCCGGTTGGGCGGGCTGGCAATCCGTTAAAATAGCGCCATTCCTTACTTTAGCTTGAATGCCATGACCCAAGACGAATTGAAGCAAGCCGTAGCCCGCGCCGCCCTAGCCTATGTGGTGGAGGGTGAAATCATCGGTGTCGGCACCGGTTCCACCGCCAATTTTTTCATCGATGAACTGGCCAAGATCAAGGACCGCATCAAGGGCACGGTAGCCTCGTCCGAGGCGACGGCCGCGCGCCTGGCAGGCCATGGCATTCCCGTCTTCGACCTGAACGATGTCGCATCGATCGCCGTCTACATCGACGGCGCCGATGAAATCACGGCCAGCGGCGCCATGATCAAGGGCGGCGGCGCGGCATTGACGCGTGAAAAGATCGTGGCTTCCGTATCGAAACAGTTTGTCTGCATCGCCGACGGCTCCAAGCTGGTAAGCACCCTGGGTGCCTTCCCGCTGCCGGTGGAAGTGGTGCCGATGGCGCGCGCCGCCGTCTCGCGCCAGCTGGCCGCGCTGGGCGGCACGCCCCGCCTGCGTCTGAAGGCGGGCAGCACGGAAGCGTTCATTACCGACAACGGCGGCGAGATCATCGACGTGCTGGGCTTGCAGATCGCCGATCCGGTGGCGCTGGAACAGCAGATCAACCAGATCGTCGGCGTCATCGCCGTGGGCCTGTTCGCCGTGCGCGGCGCCAATGTTTGCCTGCTGGGCATGCCGGAAGGCGTGCGTACCCTGGCGTACTGAGGTGATCGCCGGCGTTTGCCGGCGTAGACGTGTTTTAAACGGCGGCCCCTTGCGGGCCGCTTGTCATTTGCGCCTGGCGGTACACGGCCACGGTGCGCAGCAGGCCGCCGAGGAAGATGCCGCTGAAGCAGCCGTAGGCGAGGCAGACGGGTACCATGAAGCCGCTCGCCTGGGCATAGGCGGGGACGATGGCCAGGGTCACGGCCACGGCATATTTCATGCAGAAAATGCTCATCATCAAGACCAAGGGCACCCAGCTGCCGGGGCGCCGCACGCTGCCCCGCTCGGGTATGGCGACGATCTTGCGCGGATCGGCCAAGGTCCATGCCAGTGCCGCGCCGGCCAGGGCGCCGGCCGCCCAGGCGAACGGGGCCATGCCGGCCAAGCCGAAACTGCCATGCACGCCGCTCAGGGACAGGGCCAGCATGACCAGGGGGATGATGCACAGCTTGCGCAAGGTCACTTCGCGGGCGCGGCTGGCCAGCACGCCGCGGTACACGAGAAAGCCCAGGATGGCCCAGACGTAGAGGGGAGTGTGGCTGAAGATTTGCTGCAACATGGTGTCCGCCTTGGTGTGAGGTTGTCGATGGACGTACTGTGCCAGCGGGCGGCGCCGGCGGCGAGGCGCGTGCGACGAAACGGGAAAGGTCTGCCGTGAAACAGCGTCAGGCGGCGTGAAACGGGAAGGGACGAGGCGGGAAACTGCCCGCGGCGCGGCGGCCACGGGCGGGAGTCGTGAAAAACTTACTCGGTTGGGGGCACGTAGCCCATGGCCGCATCGGCGCCATCGCCGAAGAAATGCTTTTCCATCTGCGTGGCCAGGTATTTGCGGGCGCGCGCGTCGGCCAGGTTCAAACGGTTTTCATTCACCAGCATGGTCTGGTGCTTGAGCCAGGCAGCCCAGGCTTCCTTCGACACCGATTCGTAAATTTTCTTGCCCAGTTCGCCCGGGTACGGCGGGAAGTCCAGTCCTTCGGCTTCCTTGTTGAGTTTGATGCAGTGGATCGTGCGGGCCATCTGTGCTCCTGAATCAGTGTAGAGATAAAGCGTGATTATAAGGCACTTTGCGCCAGCCCTCGCGGGGCCGTCGCGGCCCGGCGACAGGCCGTTTGCCGCGCCCTTGCGCTGGATCAAATTTGATCTGTGCCGTCCTAGCTAGTAAGATGCCTTATCGCGCCAGCCGCTGGCAGCGCCTCGTCCAACCCAGTAGTAGCAATTAACCAAGATGGAATCCCTATGACCTCAGTGAAAGTCCATGGCATCGATGTCAGCAATACAGGCAGTTTTGCGCTGTTTGGCGGCATCAACGTGCTCGAATCGCGCGATCTTGCCATGCGCGCCTGCGAAGAATATGTGCGCGTGACGCAAAAACTGGGCATTCCCTATGTGTTCAAGGCCAGTTTCGACAAGGCCAACCGTTCATCGATCCACTCCTACCGCGGTCCGGGCCTGGAAGAAGGCATGCGCATCTTCCAGGACGTGAAAGCGGCGTTCGGCGTGCCCGTGATTACCGACGTGCATGAGCCATGGCAGGCCCAGCAAGTGGCCGAAGTGGTGGATGTGCTGCAATTGCCCGCCTTCCTGGCGCGCCAGACGGACCTCGTCGTGGCCCTGGCGAAAACCGGTAAAGTCATCAACATCAAGAAGCCGCAGTTCCTCAGCCCTGGCCAGATGGCCAATATCGTCGAGAAATTCAAGGAAGCGGGCAACGATCAACTGATCCTGTGCGACCGCGGCACCTGCCTCGGCTACGACAACCTGGTGGTCGACATGCTGGGCTTTGGCGTCATGAAAAAGACGTGCGACGACCTGCCTATCATCTTCGATGTCACGCATGCGCTGCAGCAACGCGACCCCGGCGGCGCCGCCTCGGGCGGCCGCCGCCAGCAAGTGGCGGACCTGGCCCGCGCCGGCCTGGCCGTCGGCATCGCCGGCCTGTTCCTGGAAGCCCACCCTGACCCCGACAACGCCCGCTGCGACGGCCCCAGCGCCTTGCCGCTGGACCAGCTGGAACCGTTCCTGGCGCAATTGAAGGCGCTCGACGACCTGGTCAAATCGTTTACCCCGCTGAACATCAAGTAATGATGTTTCAGTAAAGAAAAAGCCCGGCATGCCGGGCTTTTTTTAGTATTGAACAAAATGGCCAGGGCCAGGCGCGTTGCCGAAGGCAGTACGAATGTACGGCGAGGCAATGCAACAACGCCATGGCCATTTTGTCGAAAGCGCTACAAGGTTTTAATTAACACTTGGGATTTGCGCTGCCAGTTATACATATGCTGGCGGTCCTTCGGCAAATCATCGACGGTGGCCGGCACGAAGCCCCGTTTCTTGAACCAGTGCGAGGTGCGCGTGGTCAGCACGAACAGCTTGTTCAGGCCGGCGGCACGGGCGCGGTTTTCCATGTGTTTCAGGATGCGCTCGCCATCGCCCTGGGCTTGCACTTCCGGATTCACCGTCAAACATGCCATTTCTGCCATCTTTTGCGCGGGGAACGGGTACAGGGCGGCGCAGCCGAAGATCACGCCGTCATGCTCGATGACGGAGAAATAATCGATTTCGCGTTCGATCAGCTCGCGGCCCCGTTTCACCAGCGTGCCGTCCGCTTCCAGCGGTTCGATCAGTTTGATGATGCCGCCCACGTCTTCGATGGTGGCCTGGCGCAGGCTTTCCAGGTTTTCATGGCTGATCATGGTGCCCACGCCATCATGGGTAAACAATTCCAGCAGGGCGGAACCGTCCATCGAGAACGGCACGATGTGCGAGCGCTCGACGCCGTTGTGGCATGCCTTGACGCAATGTTTCAAGTAAAACGCCGTGGCATCGGGCAAGAAGCCCGCCATCAGCACGGCTTCGGCCTGGTGCGACGACAGTTCGCGGATTTCCACGCCCGTGGCGTCTTCCATCATCGGTGTTTCCGTGATGAAAATCAGCTTGTCCGCGTGCAGGGCGATGGCGGCGCTGCACGCCACGTCTTCCATGGTCAGGTTGAATGCCTCGCCCGTGGGCGAGAAGCCCAGCGGCGACAGCAGCACCAGGCCGTCCGAACCGAGGATGGAGTGGATGGTTTCGGCGTCGACCTTGCGCGTGATGCCCGTCAGTTCCAGGTCCACGCCATCGATCACACCCAGCGGGCGCGCCGTGATGAAGTTGCCGGAAATGATACGGATGGCCGCGTGCGACATGGGCGTGTTCGGCAAGCCCTGGCTGAACGCGGCTTCGATATCGAGGCGCAGCTCGCCGGCGGCTTCCTTCGCGCATTCCAGTGCGGCAATATCCGTGATGCGCACGCCATTGTGGAAGCGGCCTTCGACGTTACGCAAGGCCAGTTGTTCCGCCACCTGCGGCCGCGAGCCGTAGACGACGGTGACATTGATGTCCAGCGCATGCAGCAGGGACAAATCATGGGCCAGCACCTGCAGCGCCCCGGCGCTGACGAGTTCACCGGGGAAGGCGACCACGAAGGTCTTGCCGCGAAAGGCGTGGATGTAGGGCGCGACGGAGCGCAGCCATTGGACGAATTGGGTAGGGTTTTCCATTAAGCGCATTATAATTCGCTGCGCGATGTGCGCGCTTAAAATACCTGTAAAAAACAATGTCTTCAGCCAGCAATAAGTCTTCCCCTCTTTCCACCGTTGCAAATGTGCCCGCCAGCGGGGATGTTTCCGCGCCTGCCGCCACGCCTGCGCAGGGCCGCCAGCGCCCGCCCGTGAGCCAGCAACGGCAGCAAGCACCGCGCGCGGAACAGCAGAAACAGCAACAGCAGCAGCGCGCGACGGAGGGCAGGTCGCAGGCTGTGCGCCCACCGCGCGAGGGGCAGGCGCCCCGCAATGAGCCGGCCAGCCGCGAAAGCCGCGAAGCCCGTGACGCGGCCCGCGCCGCGCGCGAAGCCGAGAAAGCCTTCCGCAATCCGCTGCCGCCGATCACGTATCCGGAAGACTTGCCCGTTTCGGGCCGGCGCGAAGAGATCGCCAAGGCCTTGATGGAAAACCAGGTCATCATCGTGTCGGGCGAGACGGGCTCGGGCAAGACGACGCAGCTGCCGAAGATCTGCCTGGAACTGGGACGGGGCCAGAAGGGCCTGATCGGCCACACGCAGCCGCGCCGCATCGCCGCCTCGTCGACGGCCAAGCGCATCGCGCAGGAACTGGGCACGCCCCTGGGCGAAACCGTGGGTTTTAAAGTCCGCTTTGCCGACACGTTGACGAAGGGCGCGTCCGTCAAGCTGATGACTGACGGTATTTTGCTGGCCGAGACGCAGACCGACCCGTTGTTGAAAAATTACGACACCATCATCATCGATGAAGCGCACGAACGCAGCCTGAACATCGACTTCCTGCTCGGCTATCTGAAGCAGCTGCTGCCGCGCCGGCCGGATTTGAAGATCATCATCACGTCGGCCACCATCGATGCGGAACGTTTCGCGCGCCATTTCGGCACGCCGGAAAAACCCGCGCCCGTGATCGAAGTGTCGGGCCGTTTGTACCAGGTGGAGGTGCGCTACCGTCCCGTGGAACGGGAGCAGGTGGCCATGCCGGGCGCCGGCAGCAATGCCGACAAGCCGGGGCAAAGGACCGCTGCCGCGCGCGAAAAGCGCGACCTGATGGATGCCGTCGTCGATGGCGTGGAAGAGCTGTGCCGCATCGGCTCGGGCGACGTGCTGGTGTTCCTGCCGGGCGAGCGCGAAATCCGCGACTGCGCCGAAGCGCTGCGCAAGCACCATCCGCCGCATGTGGAGATCCTGCCCCTGTTCGCCCGCCTGTCGGCCGAGGAGCAGGAGCGCGTCTTCAAGACCAGCAATGCGCGCCGCATCGTGCTGGCCACCAACGTGGCGGAAACCTCGCTGACCGTGCCCGGCATCCGCTACGTGGTCGACGCGGGCCTGGCCCGCGTGAAGCGCTACAGCTACCGCAACAAGGTGGAGCAGCTGCAGGTCGAGCCGATCGCCCAGTCCGCCGCCAACCAGCGCGCCGGACGTTGCGGCCGCGTGGCCGACGGCGTCTGCATCCGCCTGTACGAAGAGCAGGATTACCTGCTGCGGCCGAAATTCACGGAGCCGGAAATCCTGCGCTCCTCGCTGGCAGCCGTCATCTTGCGCATGAAGTCCCTGCACCTGACGGACGTGGAAACGTTCCCCTTCATCGAGCCGCCGCTGGCGCGCGCCGTGGCCGACGGCTACCAGCTGCTGCAGGAACTGGGCGCCGTCGATGAAGTCAATAAACTCACGCCGCTGGGCAACAAGCTGGCCAAGCTGCCGCTGGACCCGCGCGTGGGCCGCATGATCCTCGCCGCGCTGGATAACGCGTGCCTGACGGAAGTGCTGATCGTTGCCTCGGCCTTGTCCGTGCAGGACCCGCGCGACCGGCCGATGGAACACCAGCAGGCGGCCGACGAGGCGCACAAGAAGTTCGCCGATGAAAAGTCGGAATTCCTCAGCTACCTGAAAATCTGGCGCTGGTTCGAATCCGCCATCGAACACAAGAAAACCAACCGCCAGCTGCAGGACAATTGCCGCACGAATTTCCTGTCGCAGATGCGCTTGCGCGAATGGCGCGACGTGCACTCGCAGCTGTTGACCATCGTCAAGGAACAGGGCTGGCGCCTGAACGAAGCACCGGCCACCTACGACAACCTGCACATGGCCTTGCTGACCGGCTTGCTGGGCAATATCGGCTTCAAGGGCGAGGACGAGCCGGGCGCTGGCTACCTGGGCGCGCGCGGCATCAAGTTCCACATCTGGCCCGGTTCCTCGCTGCTGAAAAAGCCGGGCAAGTGGATCATGGCGGCCGAACTGGTCGACACCACGCGCCTGTACGCGCGCTGCGTGGCGCAGATCCAGCCCGAGTGGCTGGAAAAGGTGGGCGTGCACCTGCTGAAGAAATCATGGGGCGAACCGCGCTGGGAAAAGCGCTCGGCACAGGTGACGGCGTCCGAACGGGCGACTTTATATGGCCTGGTGGTGTACAGCCAGCGCCGCATCAATTACGGCAATTTCAACTTGCCGGAAGCGCGCGAAATCTTCATCCGCGATGCGCTCGTGGGCGGCGACTTCGACACGCGCGCGCCGTTCTTTGCGCACAACCATAAGCTGATCAAGGACATCGAAAACCTCGAGCACAAGTCGCGCCGCCTGGACGTGCTGGTGGACGATGAATTGATCGCCGCCTTCTACGACAAGCTGCTGCCGGCGGACGTGTGCAATGGCGCCGGTTTTGAAAAATGGCACAAGGAAGCCACGCGCGACAACACCAAGCTGCTGTACCTGAACCGCGAAGAGCTGATGCGCCACGAGGCGGCCGGCGTGACGACGGACCTGTTCCCGAAAACCATGTCCGTGACGGGCCTTGAAATGGGCCTCACCTACCACTTCGAGCCGGGCAGCGTGCGCGATGGCGTGACCTTGAGCGTACCGCTGTATGCGCTGAACCAGTTGCCGCGCGAGCGCTGCGAATGGCTGGTACCGGGCATGCTGAAGGAAAAAGTGCATTTGCTGCTGAAATCCCTGCCGCAAAAGCTGCGCCGCCACTGCGTGCCGCTGCCCGATTACGCGGCCAAGTTCTGCGAGCGCGTGCATGAAGCGGGCGTGTTTGGCCGTGGCGACCTGGTCGACGCCATCATCGCGGACATCCGCACGCAGATCACGATCAACGTGCTGACGACGGACTTCAAGCCGGAAACCCTGCCTGCCCATCACTTCATGAACTTCAAGGTGATCGACGAGCACGGCCGCCAGCTGGACATGGGCCGCAACCTGGCCACCCTGCAGGCGGAATTCGGCGGCCAGGCGCGCCAGAGTTTCCAGAAACTGGCCGAAGTGTCGGGCGTGTCCGGCACGGGTACGCCGGGTGCCAAGGTGGCGGGCGCGCAAGTGGCGTCGCGGCTGCAGGCGCAGGGCGCCAGCGCGGTGCCAGGCAAGGGCGGTACACCGGCCAAGGGTGCAGCCGCCGCTGCCGCGCCGGCGTCAGGCAATGCCACCGTCTCGCAGCACATGGGTTTGACGGGCTGGACCTTCGGCGAATTGCCGGAGTTGCTCGAAATCGTGCAGGGCAAGCTGACACTGATCGGTTTCCCCGCCCTGGTCGACAAGGGCACGCATTGCGACCTGGAAGTATTTGACGACCCGACCGTGGCTGCCCGTACGCACAGGATCGGTTTGCGCCGCCTGTTCGCGCTGCAAATGAAGGAGCAGATCAAGTACGTCGAGAAAAGCATCCCCGGCTTGCAGCAGATGGGCATGCAATTCATGGCCCTGGGGTCGCAGGAAGAGTTGCGCGAGCAAATCATCAACAAGGCGCTCGACATCGCTTGCCTGCAAGATCCGCTGCCGCTGGACGCCGCCTCGTTTGCCAAGCGCCAGGCGGAGGGCAAGTCGCGCCTGGTGTTGCTGGTCAATGAAATCGCCCGCCTGCTGTCGCAGGTGCTGACGGAATTCCACGGCTTGCCCAAGCGCCTGCAGAATATCCCCGCAGCGGCAGCCGCCGATATCCAGTCGCAGTTGCAGGGACTCGTGCACAAGCGCTTCCTGACGGAAAACGAGTACACGCAACTGGCGCATTTCCCCCGCTATCTGAAGGCGATCAATGTGCGCCTGGAAAAACTGCGCGCCGATCCCGCGCGCGACACCAAGTTGATGGCCGAATGGCAATCGGCTGCCGCGCCATACTTGCGCCAGACCAAGGACCGCCAGGCCGGCAAGAATACGGACCCGAAACTGGTCGATTTCCGCTGGATGCTGGAAGAACTGCGCGTGTCGCTGTTTGCGCAGGAATTGCGCACGCCGATGCCGGTGTCTGCCAAACGTCTGCAGAAGGTATGGGAGTCCATGCAGCGGTGATAGTACCTCTATAAACCTCGCTTAGCTCACTATTGCGTCGGCGTTGCTCACCGTACTTAGAGTACGGTTGCGCTACTTAACGCAATATTGAGCTTGCTCGCTACGGTTTCTAGAGGCACCGTGACACTAACGATGGGCCGCTATAGTCGCTTGTTCGTTAAATTCTGAAGCGTTTTCTGCCGGATTAGCAGAGCCGCCGAGGCGAAGCGCCGCGTACTCTGCGCTACTTAAGACCTTCTCGTCAACTACGCTTATCAATCTTGTCATCGCCGAGCGCCGAACGCGAGCCCAGGTTGCCCTGGCTGCCGCCCGTGCCGGCGCGGCTGCCGCTCATGGAGCCGCCCGACATGCTGGCTTCGCTGCCCGATTGCAGGCTGGCGCCGCCGCGCAGGTCGCTGCCCGGCTGCATGCGGCTGCCCGCCATGGCGCCGCTGCCGTAGCGCGTGCCGCTGCCATAGAAGGCTTCCATCTGCTGGTTCCACGCATCGCCGCCCATGTCGGGCCAGTTGTTCTTGTCGAAGCCGGGCGCGTCTTTCAACTGGTTTTTTTCCACGTTGAGCAGGAAGCGCTTGTTGACGGGGTCCAGAGTCAGGCGTTCCCAGGGCACGGCAAACAGCTTGTCGCCCATGCCCAGGATGCCGCCGAAGGACAGTACGGCATAGGCGATCTGGCCGGTGCGCATGTCGAGCATGATTTCCTTGATGTCGCCCAGTTCCTCGTCGCTGTGATTGTAGACATCGTCGCCGATCAGGGTATCTGCCCCCATCAGGGCCGGCCCCGGGCCGTCGTGGTTGCGGTACATGCCCAAGATGTCGCGGTCCAGATAGCTCATGGTGTTCTCTCCTGTCGTGAAGTGCTGATCGAGCACCCAGATTACGCAGGCACCCAAGGTCGCGCTTGATCTGCCTCAATGGTGTCAGCGGCACTTTTATAAGCGTGCAAACGTACGGTGTTGCCAGCCAAGTGCGGTACTCTATGCATTCTACGGAGGAGGCCGCACATGCTGACGATGCCACGATGCACAGGGATGAACTGGCGGTACGCTCCACAACGCTACGCGCGCCACTTGCCATGGTGAAGCCCGCCACCAAATGGCTGCGCGGGCTATTGCGCGCCGGTACGGCGCAACAGCGCACGGCGGCCCGGCTGGCCAAGGTGCTGTTCGGGCCCGTGCCGGCCAAGCCCAAGGGCCGCAGCAAGGCCGTGGCCAAGGCCGGCGGCAAGACGGCGAAGGCGAGTCCCGCGCCGCGCGCCAGGCCCGCCGGCGACG
>NZ_WFLL01000005.1:0-193917 GCF_009208755.1 Janthinobacterium sp. FT14W
CACGCTGGCGCGCACGACGGCGCGCGTGCCGGCCGTGCCGGCGCCGGGCCGCACGGGCAGGGTGGACAGGGAGAGAGCGGCGCGCGCCGGCGGCAATTCGCGCCAGCGCGCGGCCAGCCAGAACAGCAGCAGCGCCACCACGCCGAAGAACAGCCAGCCATAGATCAGGTGATCGACGCCCACGGCCAGGCGCATGTTGCTCAGGTGGCCCAGCATCACGATCAGGTAGGCGCGCACGCCATTGGCCACGATGGGCACGACCAGGGCGGCGGCCATGACGGCCAGGCGCCGCCCCGTGCTGTGCACGTTCACGTGGGCGTACAGGGCGCCCAGGGCCAGCGCGGCGATCAGGTAGCGCAAGCCGCTGCATGCCTCCACCACCGACCAGTTGCCTGTGGGCAGCGAGAAATTGCTGCCATCACGAAACACGGGCACGCCCGTCCATTGCAGCGCGGTGACCGTGAAGGCGGCCGTGAAGTCGATCAGCGGTTCCAGGAAGACTTCGCCAAATGGCACGGCGAGAAACAGGTAGGCGAGGGGGAAGGCCAGCAGGCGCACGGCCGGCCAGCCCAGGATGGCCAGCACGCAGGCGGGCAGCATGGCCGTGGCCGCATACTGTTTCACCACGGGCACGTTGGCGGCGTCGGCCAGCAGCCAGCCCAGGCCCAGCGTGGCCAGCAGCAGCAAGCCCTGCCACGCCGGCTGGGGCGCCAGCGCGGCGAGGCGGGCGCGCTGGCGCCAGGCCAGCCAGCAGCTGATGGGCACGATCAGGAAACCATGCGCGAACGTTTGCGAGCGGGACCACAGCTCCAGCATCGACCAGAAGGTGGCGTGGTACAGCAGCACGACGGCGGCCAGGGCCAGCAGCAGCAAGGCCCGTGCGGCCTGATGCGGTCCATGGCCGTACGGCAGGAAGGCTGCGTCCGGCAAGGGGGCGATGCTGTCGAGTTGCAGGCTCATGTGGATGGCTCCCGCACGGGCAGCGGCGCTGCCGCAGCGCCGCTGCCACCCGCATCGGCTTCGGCAGGCAGGCCCAGCATGGCGCCCAGGCCGCGCAGGTTGCGTTCCCAGTCGTACTCCTGCAACACCAGCTGGCGCGCGGCCGCGCCGATGGCCGCGCCGCTGCCTTCGGCCGCGCCGCCCTGGGCATGGTGCAGCACGCGTGCGGCATGGTGGATGAATTCGGCGTCGTCGCGCGCCAGCAGCAGTTCCAGGCCCGGCTGCGCGGCGATGCCTTCCAGCGCCTGCGGCGTGGCCAGCACGATCTTGCCCATCGCCATCGCTTCCAGTACCTTGTTCTGCACGCCGCGGGCGATGCGCAAGGGCGCCACGGCCAGCGCCGCGCCGGCCAGGTAAGGCCGGATGTCGGGCACCTTGCCCGTCACCACCACGCCCGCCACCCTGGCCAGCGCCGTCACGGCAGGCACGGGCGCGTTGCCGACGATATAGAACTGCAGCTGGGGAAACTGGCGCCGCAGGGTGGGCCACACGTGGCGCACGAACCATTGCACGGCATCGACATTGGGCCAGTAATCCATGGCCCCCGTAAATACCAGCGCCTGCACGCCGGGCGCATACACGGCGGGCTGGGCTGGCATGGGTGCGAAATACGCCGTGTCCACGCCGTTATTCACGTGGCCCGTCTTGCGCCGCGCCATGGGCGCGCACTGGCGGAACAGGGCCGCTTCGGCGGGCGAGACGAAGCTGGAGGCCGTGAACTGCTGGGCGATATGGCGCTCGTACTGCAGCAGCAGTTGCGCCTCGCGCCGGTACAGCAGCGACATGGGCCACGGCTTGCTGTCGCCGTACTGGCGCCACTTGTCGGAATCGACGTCGACGAAATCGATCACGCGGTGCAGGCAGCGGCCGGCGCTGCCGTCGATGTATTGCGCCATGGGCCCGGAAAAGGCCAGCGCATGGCGCACCTTGCCGCTCGACAGCAAGCCGTCGACCCATTGCAGCAGGCGCGCATCGCGGTAGTAGTGCACGCTCATGGCTTGCCGCGACAGCAGCGCCTGCATGGCGCGCCAGCGGGCCATGCTGCGCCCCAGGCCGATGAAGCGCGTGCTGGCGCACAGGGCGGCCACGGTTTTCGCGTGCTGCCAGTCGTCGTCATCGTCGATGAAGCAGCCCAGGTGGACGTGGAAATGCCGGCTCAGGTACTGCAGCATGTGCCACGAGCGTATCTTGTCGCCCTTGTTGGGCGGATACGGCAGGCGGTGGGCGAGGAAGAGCAGTTCGCGCATGATGTGTCCGGATGCTTAGCCCAGTTGCCGCACGATGTGCGGCCCCAGCAGGTTGGCCAGCGGCAGCGGCAGGCGGCGCCAGGCGCGGATGAACAGCGCATATCTGGGATTGAGCGGGTTGACTTCCGGCAGCGCCTTGGCGCGCACGAGACGGTAGGCATACGGCAACGGCTGCGGCGTGAAACCCCAGTTCTTCTTGAAGTCGCAGGCCCCCGTGCCCAGCTTGCTGCGGCCGAAATCGAACAGGCGGCAGCCGCGCGCGCAGGCGCGGCGCATCGCTTCCCAGTACATGAAGTCGTTGGCGCCCGTGCTGCGCGCCAGCACGCTGCCGCCCCCGTAATAGGGCAGCACTTCATCGCGGAAATAGAACTGCAGCACGCTCGCTTGCGCCTGCTGGCCGTGGTACACGGTGAGGATCTCGCAGTCGGCGCCGAACACGGTACGCAGCAGGGAAAAATGGCGGCGTGCGAAGACGGGCGTGCCCAGCCGGTGCACGCTGGCCGCGTAGATCGGGTAGAAGCGTTCGAGGTCATGGTCGATGGCGCTGTGCAGGCCGGCCGCCATGGCCTTGCGCACGACGGCGCGCTGCTTGCGGGGAATGGCCAGCAGATTCTGTTCGGCATCGGCATGCAGGGGGCGGCGGAAGGTCGCGTACAGGGGCTTGCGCAGCCAGCCGGCCGACGCCTTGTCCGGCGCATCTTCGTGGGCATCGTCTGTCTCCTCGCGCCAGCGGTATTCCAGGTGCCCCACGCCCAGGCGCCGGGCCAGCGCCTGCGCCGCTTCGTCGAGGGCCAGCCGGACGGCCCCGCTGCCGCCGGCGATGCCGCCGTACACGCAAAACGGCAGCGAGACGAGGGAGGCGCCGAACAGGCGGCTGCGCACATGGGCCAGCGGCAGCACGCCGGCAATGCGCCCTTCCTGTTCCGCGTACAGGAAATGGCTGTCGTGCCGGAAACCCTGTTCCATGATGGTTTGCCAGCCGGCGCGGTGAAAGAAGGTGGCCTCGGGGCAAGCATCGACAAAGGCATCCCAGCGCGCATGTTCGTGCCCCTGCAGCGAGTGCACGGCAATGGCGCTTGCGCGCGGCATGCTGCCGGGCGCTGGCGCCGGGAGGTCGAAGGGAAGGCTGGCCTCGTGCATCATGTGCTTTCCAGAAAAATACGGTCCATGCGGTCCCAGGCGAAGTCGCGCGTCAGCCGGGCCAGCCGCGCTTCCATGCGCCCCAGGTTCAGGTAGTGGCGAAAGCGCGTCTTTGCGCTGAGGCCGGATGTGCGGGGCTGGCCGGGATCGAGTTCCCAAGGATGAAAATAGAATATGCCAGCTTGCCCGTCGCGCGAATTGATGCGCCGCAAAAGCCAGCGCGACAGTGCATACGGCATCAGGCGAAAATAGCCGCCGCCGCCGGCCGGCACGTTGCGCCCGTGCAGGCGCACTGTGCTGACGGGCAATTCCAGCACGCCCAGCGGCCCCCGCGGACGCCAGGCAAAGCGGGGCGCGCCTGGCATGCCATAGTGGTCGTGGCGGATCGGGTAGATGCTGGAACTGTAGCGGTAGCCCGTTTCCTGCAGCACGTCGAAGGCCCACAGGTTGGCCGCGCCGATGGAAAAACTGGGCGCCCGGTAGCCGTGCACGGGCAGCCCCGTCAGCTGTTCCAGGATGGTCTTGCTGCGGCGTACGTCGTCGGCGAATTGCGCGGCCGACTGGTCGCAGGCGCGCAGGTGCGCATAGCCGTGGCTGGCCACCTCGTGGCCCGCGTCGGCCACGCGGCGCAGCATGGCCGGGTAGCGTTCGGCGATCCAGCCCAGGGTAAAGAAGGTGGCGTGGATGCGCCGCTGCTCGAGCAGCAGCAGGATGCGCTCGATATTCGCCTCGACCCGGCATTCCAGGCGGGGCCAGTCGGCGCGCGCGATGTGCGGCGCAAACGCGGAAACCTGGAAATAGTCTTCCACGTCGATGGTCAGCGCGTTGCGCAACAGCGCGGGCGGCGCCGTCATGGCGTGCCCCCGCGCGCCAGCCAGGCGGCGATGGCGGCGGCGATGCGCGTGGCCGCGTGGCCGTCCCACAGCGCGGGCAGGCGGCCCCGCTTGCCGCCCGTTGTCAGGGTGGCGCGCGCCAGCGCCAGGATGACGGCCGGGTCCGTGCCGGCCAGCGTATTCGTGCCATCGCTGACGGTGACGGGCCGCTCCGTATTGGCGCGCAGGGTCAGGCAAGGCACGCCCAGGGCCGTGCTTTCTTCCTGGATGCCGCCCGAATCCGTCAGCACCAGGCGCGCCCCTTGCATCAGACCCAGCATTTCCAGGTAGCCCAGCGGCGGCAGGCAGACGATGCCCGGCTGCGCCAGCAAGGCTTCCAGGCCCGCCAGGCGCAGGCCGGCAGCCGTGCGCGGGTGGACGGGAAACAGCAGCGGCAACTGTTGCGCCAGTTGTCCCAGCGCCCGCAGCAGCGCTTCCAGTTGCACCTTGTCATCCACGTTCGACGGCCGGTGCAGGGTCACCAGGCCATACGCGGGCGGACAGGCATGGCCGTGGGCGCGCAAGGTGGCGGCGGGCGCGGCGGCGCGCGGCAATTGCTGCCGCAGGCTGTCGATCATGACGTTGCCCGTGAAATGGATGCGCTCGGAGGCGATGCCTTCGCGCAGCAGGTTGGCGCGCGCGCCTTCCTCGCTGGTCAGCAGCAGGCTTGATAATTGATCCGTCAGCACGCGGTTGATTTCCTCGGGCATGCGCCGGTCGCCGCTGCGCAAGCCCGCCTCGACGTGGATCACGGGGATGGCCCGCTTGGCCGCCACCAGCGCGCACGCCAGCGTGGAATTGACGTCGCCCACCACCAGGACGCAATCGGGCGCCAGCGGCGGATGGGCGTCCAGCACGGCGTCGAAGCGGCGCATGATCTCGGCCGTCTGCTGCGCGTGGTTGCCGGAGCCGACGTCGAGGGCGATGTCGGGCGCGCGCAGGTCCAGGTCGGCAAACAGCTGGCCGTTCATGGCCGTGTCGTAATGTTGCCCAGTGTGTAACAAGGTCGTGCGCACGGCGGGCGCCTGGCGGGCCAGGGCGGCCAGGATGGGCGCCATCTTCATCAGGTTGGGGCGCGCGGCCACCACGCACAGCAGGTGCGCGGGCGTTGCTGGCGGCAAGATGGGCATGCTGCATCCTCCTTAAAACTGCATGTTGAGCGTGGCGCTGACGCCGTTCTCGCGGTAGCCGCCGCCCCGGGTGCTGCTGTGCTGGGTGCGCCGCAGGTCGATGCTGGCCGTTATCTTCGGCTGCAGGGTGCGGCTGAGGCCAGCCGTGACGGTGACGTTGTTGTCGCGCCGCGGGGCGCTCAGCGAGCGCACGCTGGCGTAGCCGGCATTGACGTTCACGCTGGTGCGCGACGACGCCTGCCAGCTCCAGCCCGCGTTGCTGCCCAGCTGGCGCGTGCGGTCTTCGCTGCCGAAGTCCACGCCGGGCAGCAGGCCGCTGTCGATGCCGCTGGACGTCTGCGCCGTGCGGTCGACGGCATTGACGGCCAAGATCACCGTGCTTTTCGCCGTGGCGCGGGCCGCCGTCAGGCTCAGCTGCTTTTGCAGGAAATAGCGGTTGCTGAAGTAATTGATGGCGCCCAGTTCCGGGCCCAGCCCGTTCGCATAGCGCAGGAAGGCGTCGATGCGCAGGCGGCGCTGCATGGCGTTGGGAAAGATGCCGCGCCACAGCTGGTCCAGCAGGTTGGCCGCGTCGGCATTGCCCAGGCGCAGGTACTGGGCGGGCATGGTGGTGATGTTTTCGCTGTAGTTGAGCGACCAGTTCGTATGGCGCTGCAGGAAATGGGCGTCGAGGCTGTAGGTCTGGCCGAAGAAGCGCCGCCCCGTGCTGAAGGCCACGCTGGTGCGCGGCGACGGCGTCCAGACGCCGCCCACGGACCAGAAGCGCCCTTGCGGCGCCTTGCCCGTGCTGCTGGCATAGCCTTCCTTTTCCGTGCCCGCGCTGGCCGTGGCCGCCCATTTGCTGCTGAACGGGTAGCGCAGGCCCACGCTGCTGCGCTGCATGCGCTCCGGCGCCAGCTTGCTGTTTAGCGTGTTGCGCCTGTCGTAGCTGGCGTTCCAGCTCCAGCCGTTGCCGCGTGGTTCGCCGCTCAGCAGCATCTGCACTTCGTCGCTGTGCATGGCCAGCAGGTCGCCGCCGCTGGCCACCGTGCTGCGCGTGTAGCGCAGTTCGGCCGTGCCCAGGGCGCGGAAACGGTGGCGCAGGTAGGGGCTCAGCATGGTGGTGCGCACGCTGCTCTCGTTGCCGCTGCCGGGCAGTCCGTCGATGATCTGCGGCCCGAACGGCGAGACATTCTGGCGGCTGACGCCGGCGCGTGCCTCGACGTGCAACCAGTCCTTGAGCAGTTCCGCCTCGGCGGACGCCTGCAGCTGGTGGGTGTCCGTGTCGGGCCGGTGCAGGTAGTGGAACTTGCGCCAGTTGTAGTCGAGGTGCACCTGCAGCCGGGGGCCGCTGCCGATCAGGGCCAGGGCGGGCGCGATTTCCGTGATGAAGTCGGACCTGGCCTGCGCCTGCGGCGCCAGCATGGCATTGTCCGTGTAGCTTTCGCGCAGGCGCAGCGACGGCACCACCAGCCAGTCGACGGCGCCGGCGGGCGCGGGCAGCAGCAGGGACAGCAGCAAGGGGGCGGATCGCGGCGCGCGGCGGCTAATCGTAATAGCCATAACCGTAGTAGTCGCTGCCGGGGAACGATTTGGTCTTGTTGTAGATCAAATGAATGTGTTCGCACGCTTCGATCTGGCGCAGCGCTTCCTTGACGGCGTGCTGGGTCGTCGTTTCCGCTTCGACCACCATCACCACTTGCCCCATCTGTCCCACCAGCGCGTGCGCCTCGCTGGTGATCAGCAGGGGCGGCGAGTCGAAGACGACGACGCGGTCCGCATAGCGGCTGGCAATTTCGGCCAGCAACCGGCTCATGGCCCGGCTGGCCAGCAGTTCCGTCGCATGCTTGTTGCTGCGCCCGGCGGGCAGGATGCTCAGGTTGGCCACGTTGGTTTTCAGGATCACGTCCGCCATGGCCAGTTGCGGGTCCAGCAGCACGTCCATCAGCCCCGGCTCGGGCGGCAGGCCCAGCACCTTCAGCACGGACGGGCGCGCCACGTCGGCGTCGACCAGCAGCACCGTGATATCCATTTCCATGGCGATGCTCATGGCCAGGTTGATGGCGCAATACGTCTTGCCTTCGCCGGGCATGGCGCTGGTGACGACGATCAGGTTGCCGTGGCGGATGGCTTCGGCGCCGCTGGCGCGCGCCTGGCGCAGCAGGGGGCGCTTGATGATGCGGAAATCCTCGGCCACCGAGCTGCGCCCGCCATCCTGCGTGAGCATGCCTTGTTCCGCCAGCCGGGCCAGGTTCAAGCTCCGGTAGCGGGGATTCAGTGCCTCGGCCTGGGGGGGCGCATGGTCCGCGCCGTACGGCACGCCGGCCTCGGCCACGCCCAGGATGGTGGGTTCCTGCCTGCCGCTGTCCTTGGTGCTCATCGTCGCTCCCGTGGTGGCGCTAGAATTTCAGCAGCGCGGCCGTCATGACCCCGCCGTACAGCACGAACAGGCTGCCCAGGCAGGCGCCAAAGCCATAGCGGGCGCGGCGGCGGCGCACCTGCTGCAGCGCCGTCCAGTTCATCGATACCGTGCCCAGCACGTTCAAGCCCGTGGCATCGCGCAGTTCGGCGGGGCTGAGGAAGGTGGGGCGCACCTGGCTGATCAGCAGGGCCGTGGCGATGCCGGCCACCAGGGCCGCGCCCAGCGCCGCGCTGAACAGCAGCGGGCGGTTCGGGCCCACGGGCGCATATTGCACCGTGGGGGGATCGATGATCTTGAAGGCCATCATCTCCGTGGTGGAGCTCAGTTTGCCCGACAGCTTGGCCGCTTCGCGCCGGCCGATCAGCTTTTCATAGTTTTCCTTGTTGATGATGTAGTCGCGGTTCAGCTGCGCCAGCTGCGATTCCACCTCGGGCACGGCATTGCTTTGCGCCAGCAGGCGCTCGTTGCGCGCGTTGTATTCCTGCACGCGGGCGCGGATGGCGGCCACCTTGGCGTCCGCATCCGTCAGCGCCACCTTCAGTTGCTGCAGCATGGGGCTGTAATTCTTGCCCGGGTCGCCGGCCGCCGTCTTCAGCTTGCTTTCCTCGATCTTGCGCTCCTCCAGCTGGGCAATGAGGCGCTTCGAGGCGATGATGTCAGGATGCAATTCCGTAAATTGCATGCGCAGGCTGTCGAGGTTCTTGTTGAGGGAGGCGATGCGCTCGTCGAGTTCGGGATTCGTGATGGACGACGCGTTCGGTTCCAGGTCCAGCACGGGCTCGTCGCCCTCGATCTGGCTCTGGATGGCCTTGCGCGCCTGCTCCGCCTCGACCAGTTCCAGCTTGGCATTGTTCAGGCTATCGGACGACATCAGCAGCTGGCTGCCATAGTCGATGCCCTGGCGCGGCAGCAGCAGGTTGTTGCGGATCTTGAATTCCTTCACCAGGTTTTCCGCCGCGCTCAGTTTGTCCTCGTAATTCTTGATCTGCTCGTCGATGAACTGCACGGCCTTCTGCGAGTCGCCCTTTTTACCCTGGAAGCTGCCTTCGACAAAGATGGTCAGCAGGCTTTGCACCACGTCGCGCACCAGCTTCGGGTCGCGGCCGCTGTAGCTGATGGTGTAGATGTCGTAGGCGTTGGTGCCCGTGATCTTGATGCGGCTCATCAGGTCATCGAGCTGGGCCTCGTGCTCGCGCACGGTCTTCGAGTCCAGGTCCAGGTCGACCATGCGCATGACGCGCTCCACGTTCGGGCGGCTGAGCAGGGTGCGGCTCATGATGGCCACCTGCTGTTCCGTATTCGGCACGCTGGTCATGCCGGCCATCAGCGGCTTGAGGATGGTTTGCGTATCGACAAACACGCGCGCCGACGTCTGGAAGTCGTCCGGCAGGGTAATCACCCGGATGAAGCCGCCGATTGCCACCAGCCACGCCACCAGCACCGCATGCCAGCGGTATTTCCAGATGCCTTTCAGGCCGGAAAGCAGTTGCTGTATCAATTCTTCCATGTCGCTTCCTTCAAGTGACGGTGCTGCACGGCAGAGGGCTTGGCGGCGCGGACAGGCGTCTTGCAAAAAATGCTAGCCTGTTGAGTAAGCAAAGTATAGGACCCCTGTCGAGCAAGATTTCCCAAGATGATTGCTTCTTGATACGCCTCAAGGTTGACTTGCCGGGTTTTAATAATCATAGGAAGTTCGCGGCTCAGGCTGGTTCTGCGGGGCCGGCCCTGGACGCGCCATCGACCCGAAGAGGCTCCGCATGAATCCGTTTCGCCGTGCATTTGTCTGTCGCGCGCTGGTCCTGGCGGGCGCCGCCAGCCTGCTGGGCGCCTGCCGCGCGCCCCATCCGCCGGCGCCCGCCGACGACAGCGCGCCCATGCACGACTACCTGATCGGCCCGGGCGATTCCGTCAACATCATCGTGTGGCGCAACCCGGAAGTGTCGCTGACGGTGGCCGTGCGGCCGGACGGCAAGATCACCACGCCGCTGGTGGAAGACCTGGAGGCGAGCGGCAAGACGTCGACCCAGCTGGCGCGCGACATCGAGCAAGCGTTGGGCAAGTTCATCCAGCAGCCCGTGGTGACGGTCATCGTCACCAATTTCTCTGGGCCGTACAGCGAGCAGATCCGGGTGATCGGCGAGGCGGCCAAGCCGCAGGCGCTGCCGTACCGGCTGGGCATGTCGCTGATGGACGTGCTCATCGCCGTGGGCGGCGTCACGGACTTTGCCGCCGGCAACAAGGCCAGCATCATCCGCATGCGCGAAGGCAGCCAGCAGCAGCTGGGCGTGCGCCTGGACGACCTGCTCAAGAATGGCGACATTTCCGCCAACGTCATGATGCGGCCTGGCGATGTACTGTTGATACCGGAGAGTTTTTTCTAAATCGGCAATAGTCCTGTCAAAACAGCATTTTTGTTTGTCATTTTGTACTTGCAGGCAAATTTTAGCGTGTAATTTTGCTATTAAATAGGCTATTTCTTCTGTTTTTTTTGCCTGGCGTGGGAACTTCTCCAGTTTTTATCTTGTCACAAGGCATTGGCTTCAGTCCGTCTCGACGGCGGCCGATGAACGTGAGGACAAGATGAGCTTTGACGATGAACCCATTATTTCCTTCGATACGCCGGGCAATTTCAGCGACCTGGTGGTGGGCGAGGGGCAGATCGATCCCGCCATGGAGCACGAACTCGACCTGCAACGCTTTCATATCCGCATGGCCAATTCGCGTGGCCGGCGCGAAGCGGCGAGTCTGCTGATCCGCAAGATGTATGGCTGGCGCGGTTATGCCGTCGACCCCGGCATTGCGCATGCGCTCAATAAAATCACCCTGTTTGCGGAAACGGCCGGCAGCACGGTGGGCACCATGACCCTGTGCCTGGATAATGACGAGACGGGCTTGCCCGCCGATGAAAACTTCCGCGACAAGCTCGACGTGCTGCGCGAAGAGGGCCGGCGCCTGTGCGAACCGTCGCGCCTGGCCATCGACAAGGGCGTCAGCAAGCGCGTGTTTGCGGCGCTGATTCATATTTCTTATATCTATGCCCATAATATTCACGGCTTTACTGATTACGTGATCGAAGTCAACCCCCGTCACGTGGTGTTTTACAAGCGCATGCTGGGTTTCAAGGACTTCGGCGGCGAGCGAGAGTGCACGCGCGTGGGGGCGCCGGCCGTGCTGCTGCGGCTGGACCTCGATTACATGGGGGCCCAGATCCGCAAATACGGCGGCCTGATGGAACAGCATGGGGGTGAACGGTCGTTTTACCCCTTTTTTTTTCCGACATGGGATGAGCCTGGCATTACGGACCGGCTGAGGCAGGGGCGCAACTGACAACTCATTTGTTTTTCAGCAAGATCGCCTGCATGTGGCTGCCCGGTATCGCATACGTGATGCCGCTGGGCGCGCTGATGGCCGCCTCTTTCAGGCCTTTGACGTACACCATGTTGACGATGCCGTAGACGAGACCGGTCTCGGGATCGAACAGGGGGCTGCCGCTGCTGCCCGGATACGCCGTCGCGTCCAGCTGGAACACGGTGTACGGGGCCTTTTGCAGCTGCGCCAGGCGCCGCGGGTCCAGGCGCTGCGCGTTTTCACTGGGCATGACCACCGGCGTCAGCGACGACACGGTGGCGCGGTGCGTCACGTGGTGCAAGCCCAGCAAGGTGCCCAGGGGAAAACCCGTGAAGGCCATGGCCTGGCCTTCGCGCACGGTGGCCGCGTCGCCCAGCGCCAGGGCGGGCAGCGGCGCGCCTGCCAGGCGCAGCAAGGCCAGGTCGTGTTCCGTGTCCAGCGCCTGGACTTTGGCGGGGCGAAATTGCGCCACCTCGCCCTGGCCCGTGAGGATGCCGATCACTTCGTCCGGATTGGCGTCGAGCAGTTTCTGGATCACATGGGCGCAAGTGAGCACGCTCAAGCCGTCGCCCGCCACGAAACCCGTGCCGATGAAATTCATGGGCGGCGTGCGCGTCTTTTGCAGGCTGCCCACGCCGACGATGGACGGTTTCACGCGCGCGATGGTTTGCGCCAGGGTGCCGTCGGCGCGGCAGGGGGCGCCGGCCAGGGCCAGCACCAGGCAGGACAGCAGGGCGGAAGACAAGGCTTTCATGGGGGTGCACTTTCAAGGGCAGAAGGAGGAGAGCGGACGGGCTGCAGCAGCGCGCACAGCAGCATCAGGTAGCACAGCAGGGCGATGCGCGGCACGTCGAGCAGGCTGTCGAACAGGCCCACGACGAGAAAACCCAGCAGGGCGGCGGCGCAAGCCAGTGCGCCCTGGTCGCCCCGCGCGGCCCTGCCCTGCAGGCGCAGGCCCGCCAGGGCCAGCAGGCCCAGCATCGACAGGGCGCCGCACCAGCCCGTTTCCACCAGCAGATGCAGCGCCAGGCTCTTGATATGCCACGGCAAGTGATGGTGGTCGCTGCTGAAAAACCAGTAATTGTTTGCCTGCGTAAAGCGTCCATTGGCGATCAGTTCCTCGCCGCCGGGCGCGCGCAGGCTCAGATTGTCGACTTCGACCACGGATGAGGTGGCCGTGCCGCTGGCCGCCAGTTCCAGCTGCACGGGCGGGCGCAGCAGCCAGGAACCGCCGCCCAGCCAGGCGCTGTCGAACGGCACCTCGTAGTGCTGCCAGTGCTGCCAGGCCCCCACGGGACTGCCAGTCGGCGCAGGGTGCAGGCGCAGCGGGATATTCACGCAAGCTTGTGCATACAGCAATTGCCGCTGGCACAGGCGCACCTGCAGCACGGGCATGGGGCCCGTCCGGCGCGCATCGAGTTCCAGCGTGTAGCGCGTGGCGGGCTGCACGGGCAGGCGTTGCAGCAGCCGCAGCAGTTCGCCATAGCCGGCGCTGTAGCCGGGACTGGCCAGGCGCACGTAGCGGTTGCCGGGGGTGACCGAATTCCCGGGACTGCCGTCTTCTTCGGCATACGTGATGCTGGCCGGCACCTCGCGCCCCGGATTGTGCCAGTAATACGTGGCGGGAAAACTGCCCATGCCCATGCCGAACAGGCGGTCGCCCCAGTCCGCTGGCTGCATGGCCAGCACCTGCCGCCAATGGCGCAAGCGGCCCTGCATGTCGAAGGCGGTGGTGGCGAAACGTTCGGTGGCGTAATAGCTGGCCGAGACGGGGATGGCCAGCAGCAGCAGGATGCCGGCCGCGCCCGCGATGCTGAGACTGGCCCGGTCCAGCCGCCACAGCGGCGCCTGCACGCGAGCGTTGCTCAGCATTAGCATGGCCAGCAGCACGACCAGGCCGGCCGGCAGCAGGGCTGGGGGGCCGGCCCAGTGCCAGCCTATCCAGACGAGATTGCACGCCAGCATGGCCCACGCCACCATCGCCAGGCCCAGCCTGCCCGGGCCTTTGCCACTGGCCTTGTCCGGCCACAGGGCGCATGCCAGCAGCGCGGCGGCCAGCAGGAACAGGAAATACGGGCCTTTCAGCCAGCCCGTGCCTTGCAGGCTGCTCCCGTCCGGCCACCAGCTGGCCAGCAAGCCCTGCAGGCACAGTGCGCACAGCAGGCTGGCCGGTGCCAGGCGCCACGGCAGGGGGCGCGCGGCCAGCACGAAACTGGCCGCGAACAGGACCACGGCGGCCAGCAAGCCCCGGTAGCCAGCCACGGTAAACATATACACGAGCAGGCCGGTGCCCAGGCCGGCCAGCAACAGCCTCAGCAAGAGTTTTCGGACAGGCAGCCGGCCGGCTGGGCGCCGCGGCGCGCCGGGCGCCATCCGCAGGGTTTGCCAAAACGCCAGCAGCACGGCCGCGGCCAATGCCAGGTACAGGCCCCGCGAAAAGGTAGCGAAGGCCGCGTGCAGGGCCAGTGCCAGCAGCAGCAAGGCCAGCATCGCCTGCCAGCGGCTGCGGGCGCGCGCCAGCCACAGTCCCGCAAACGGCAGGCTCAGGGCCAGGTAGCCGTCGAGCGCGGCCCCGCCCGTGTGCATGGCGGAAAACGGCGCCGTGATGCGGTAGTCGCTGGACAGGTTCAGCAGGCCGGGAAACGCGGCCCGCTCCCACAGCGCGAACAGCGACACCATGGCCAGTCCCGCCAGCATGCCCGGCAGCGCGTAGCGGCGCAGGGCGGGCGCATCTGCGTCGCGCAGCAGCAGCGGCAGCAGCAGCATGCTCCAGGCCCAGGCTTTGCCCAGCCGCAAGCTGTTGTACGGGCTCAGATAATTATCCCAGGCATTCGCGTCCAGCGGCGCCAGCGGCAGCACGCCGCGCAGCACGGCGATCAGCCAGGCCAGGCTGCACAGCAGCAGGCAGGCGCGGGCGGCGGGCGACAGCCGTGCCGCGGCGGGCTGCGCAACCGCGCCCAGGCGCCAGTAACCGCAAGCCACCGTCAGCAACAGCAGCACGTCGATCTCTTCGAGAAAGAACCAGCCCGTCCACGGCGCCAGGTCCAGCACGGGCAGCAAGGCGGGCACGCAGAACAGCCAGCAGGCGGGACGCCAGCACAGCAGCAGGAAATAGGCGGGCAGCAGGATGGCAAACAGCAGGCCGGGCCAGCCGTGGCCCAGCGGGTAATGGCGCAAGGCCAGCGCGCAGGCGCCGCCCGCCAGCAGGGCCAGCAGCCGCGCCGCCAGGCCGGGCAGGGCCGCGTGCGCCGCCATGGCCTAGAGCTGGGTCAGCAAGGCTTGCGCTGCGGCCCGCTGCGGAAAGTCTTTGTTGGCGGCCAGCAATTGTTCCAGCTGCTTGCGCGCGCCGCCCTTGTCGCCTGACTTCGCCAGGGCGGCGCCCAGGTGGTACAGCACTTCGGGCGACGCCGGCGCCAGCACCGCCGCCTGGCGCAGCAGGGCCGTGGCGCGCTTGACGTCGCCTTGCTCCAGCACGATCCAGCCCAGGGTGTCGAGCACGGAGGGATTGCCGGGCGCCAGCTTGAGCGCCTGCTCGGCCGTGGCCTGCGCGCGCGGGTCCTTTTCCTGCTGATAGGCCCAGGCCAGGTCGTTCAGCGCCACCACATTACTGGTGTCCTTGGCAACGATGTACTGGAAGTGCCCGATGGCGTCGCGGTATTGCTTGGCTGCCAGCATCGTGCCGGCCAGGTAAGTGCGCGTGCTCAAGTCTTCCGGATGCGCCTGCAGCCAGGCCGCCATGCCCGCATCGGCGTCGCGCGCCTGTCCCGCCGCCTGCAAGGCCCGGTACAGCTGCACCTGCAAGGGGCCGATGGGGCTGATCCCGAACGCGTGCCGGTACAGCTTGACGGCTTGCTGCGGCAGCTTTTGCTCCATCAGCACGTCGCCTTCAAGCTTGTAGCCGGCCGCCAGCTTCGGCTGCCGTTCCTGTACCTGGCGCGCCACGGCCAGCGCCTCGCGCTGGCGATTCAGGTTCAGCAGCATGGCCACTTCGATCACGCGCGCTTCCAGCAGGCCCGGATCGAGCGCCTGCGCCCGCTTGACGGCTTGCAGCGCGTTATGGTGGTCGCCCAGCGCCAGGTGCAGGCTGGCGATGCGCATCTGCAAAGGCGCCGAGCCATTCTGGATGCCGGCCAGCTTGTTGTAGCTGTCGAGCGCCGCCTGCGCCTGGCCCGCGCTGTATTCCACCTGGGCGCGCAGGGCCAGCGCATCGGCGTCGCCCGGATGGCCCGTCTGCAGGCTGCGCGCCAGTTCCAGCGCCTTGTCGGGCGCCCCCGTCTTCAGGTAAAAATTGCTGAGCAGCAGAGCCGGCCCCACGGCGTCGGGATTGTCGCGGTGGGCCCGCTCGAGCCAGCGCCGCGCCTCGTCCGTCTTGCCCTGCGATGCGGCCAGCTTGGCCAGCGCCGCACACAGGTCGGCATTTTTTGGCGCCTTCGCCAGCGCCCGCTCGAAGCGCTGCCGCGCTTGTTCTGGCTTTTTCTCCGCCAGGTCGATCTGCGCCAGGTTGTTCAGCGCGGGCAAATACACGGGGTCCATGCCCAGCGCCTGCTCGAAGCTGGCGCGCGCGGCCGGCAAGTCGCGCAAGGCCAGGTAGACGCCACCTTTCAGGTTCAGCAGCAGGGGATTCGTGCCTTTCTGCTGCTGTTCCATCGTCTTGACGGCAGCCAGGGCCTTGTCGTTCTGCTTGTTGCGCAGCAAGGTCATCACCAGCATGGTGCCCGCCTGCGGCGTGTTTTTGTCGAGCATGCTGGCCCGTTCCAGCTCGTTGATGGCGCGGCTGTTCTCGCCCTGGCCCAGGCGGCTGATGCCCAGTGCCGCATGCAGCCGGGCCGTGTCCGGTGCCAGGGTGCTGGCTTTTTCGAAATACGCCGTCGCCTTGTCGTACTGGCGCGCGCGCAAGTGCGCCTCGCCCGCCAGCGACAGCAATTCCACGTCTTCGGGAAAGGCGGCCAGCATCGGTTGCAGCAGGGCGATGGCCGCGTCGGTCTTGCCCCGCATCAGTTCGATCGAAGCCATCATCTTGACGGCGTACAGGTGCTGGGGATACACGGCGAGGAAGCGCTGCAGATAGGCTTGCGCCAGTTGCGGCGAGCCCAGCGCCAGTTGCACGGCGCCGGCCAGCAGGATCGACGGCATGTGCTCGGGCGCCGCCTTGAGCACCAGCTGCAAGGCTTGCAAGGCCGCCTTGTTCTTGCCCTGGCGAAAATCGAGCAGCGCCTGCGCTTGCAGCAGGCCCAGGCTGTTGGGCGCCGTCTTGCGGGCCGTGGCCAGCTGGGCGCCCGCTTCCGCGTAGCGGTTTTCCGCGATATCGAGGTTGGCCAGGTCGATATGCGCCTGGGTATTGTCCGGTTTTATCTTGAGGATCTGCATGTAGGCGAGGCGCGCCGGCCCGTTCTTGCCTTGCAGGCGCAGCAGGTCGCCCTGCAGGCGTATGGCGTCGAGGTTGGCGGGCGCGCTTTTCAACGCTTGCGCCAGCAGCAGATGGGCCGCCGGCAGCTGCTGCTCCAGCGCCGCCAGCCGCGCCAGACCCAGCAAGGCCTCGACCTGCTCCGGATGGGCTTCCAGCAGGCGCGCAAACACGGCGCGCGCTTCGTCCTGGCGGCCCAGGGCCAGCAGGGCGTCGCCGCGCAGGGCCAGCACGGCGGGGGGCTGCGCCGCATCGTCCGGCACTTCGGCCAGCACCTTGTCGAACTGGCCCAGCATCAGCCAGGACTTGCCCAGCAGGGGCATCACTTGCTGGGCCGACAGGCCCAGCGTTTTGGCCCTGCGCAATTCTTTCTCGGCCGACAGCGCTTCGCCCGTGTCGATATAGATGCTGCCCAGCAGCAAGCGCGCCGCCGCGTTGTCCGGTTCCTTCTGCAGCAAATTCTTCAGCTGGATGATGGCGGCCCGCGCCTCGCCTTTCTGACGGTACTGCTGCGCGTCGGCCAGCAGCGATTCGCTGCTTTGCGTGCCGTGGCAAGCCGTCAGCAGGGGCAGCAGCAGGGTGCAGCACAGCGCGGCGGCAGGCAGGCCGGGGAAAGGACGGGGCAGGGAACGGGCCATGGAAGTCTCCGGTAGCGGCGTGCATGGGGAATGGGCATGGCCTAGCTTAAAAAGATGGCCGCCGCTCTCCTTGATTGCGCTCAACAAGCCGCCGATTGGCGCCCTGCGCGCTGGCCGCCGCCCCGTGTTTCTTGTTTCCGCTCAAGAATGGCCGGACCTGCAATCGTAGAATTTCCTGGACGGCGCTGCTGGGGCCGCAACCATTCGGAGCACACGCATATGGACAGCAAGGTGGAGAGCAGGACGGACGTGGTGGCGGTGGTGGGGCTCGGCTATGTGGGCTTGCAGCTGGCCGTGGCGTTTGGCATGCGCCAGCGCACGATCGGCTTTGACTTGTCGGCCCGCAAGGTGGAAAGCTACCGCAGCCATGTCGATCCCACGGGCGAAGTGAGCACGGAACAGCTGCGCGCCGCGCAATGGCTGAGCGTCGGCTGCGATCCCGCCGAGCTGCAGCTGGCCGATTTCATCGTCGTGGCCGTGCCCACGCCCGTCGACAGCGCGCACAATCCCGACTTCTCGGCCCTGGCCGGCGCCAGCGCGGCCGTCGGCCGCCACATGCGGCGCGGCGCCACCGTCATCTACGAGTCCACCGTGTATCCGGGCGCCACCGAGGAAATCTGCATCCCCATCCTCGAGCAGCATTCGGGTCTGCGCTGGAAGGACGACTTCCATGTGGGCTTTTCGCCCGAGCGCATCAACCCCGGCGACAAGGCGCATACCTTGCACAGCATCCGCAAGGTGGTCTCGGGCGACGACGCCGCCACCCTGGACAAGGTGGCGGCCCTGTACGAAGGCGTGGTCGAGGCCGGCGTACACCGGGCATCCAGCATCCGCGTGGCCGAGGCGGCCAAGGTGATCGAAAACACGCAGCGGGACCTGAACATCGCGCTGATGAACGAGCTGGCCATCATCTTCGACCGCATCGGCATCGACACGCTGGAAGTGCTGCAGGCGGCGGGCACGAAATGGAATTTCCTGCCGTTCCGGCCCGGCCTGGTGGGCGGCCACTGCATCGGCGTCGACCCCTATTATTTGACGCACAAGGCGGAAATGCTGGGCTACCACCCGCACGTGATCCTGGCCGGGCGCCGCATCAACGACGGCATGGCCAAGTTCGTGGCGGAAAAGACCATCAAGGAAATGGTGCGCGCCGGCTTCAAACTGAAGGGCGCGCACGTGAACGTGCTGGGCCTGACCTTCAAGGAAAATTGCCCGGACTTGCGCAATTCCAAGGTGGTCGACATGATCCACGAACTGCAGTCCTACGGCGTGCAGGTGCACGTGCACGACCCCGTCGCCGACGGCCGCGAAGCGCTGGAAGAGTACGGTTTATCGCTGGAAAGCTGGGAACAGCTGCCGCGGGCCGAGGCCATCGTCAGCGCCGTCTCGCACCAGGCCCTGCTGGCCCGTCCGCTGGCCGACTTCCAGAGCAAGGTGCTGGACAATGGCTGCTTCATCGACATCAAATCGCATTTCGACCCCCGCCCGCTGGAAGACGGCGGCTTGCACGTGTGGCGGCTGTGATGGCGGCCGATGCTTGCGGTCCGGCTGCATATCCGGCGCCTGGCGATCCGGCTGCCGGCGCCTACGCGCAAGCGTGCGCGCAGCTGGCCAGCGAACCGCGGCGCTGGCTGGTGACAGGCGTGGCCGGCTTCATCGGTTCGCACCTGCTGGAAACCCTCTTGACGCTGGGGCAGGAAGTGCGGGGCCTGGACAACTTCATGACGGGCCACCGGCATAACCTGGAACAGGTGCGCGCCAGCGTGGGCGAACTGGCGTGGCGGCGCTTCACCTTCATCGACGCCGATATACGCGACCCGCAGGCGTGCGCGCGCGCGTGCGGCGGGGCGGGGAGCGCGGCCGGTGTTGCCAGTGCCGCGGATACCTTCGCGGCTGGCGGCGCGGGCGTGGCTGCGGGCAGTGCAAGCGATGGAAATCGTGGAAATACGGGCGGCGATGCCTGCAATGGCACCATTGCAAGCAATGATGCCAGTAATAATGCGGGAAACAGCAAGGGTGCTGGTGACAGCGCCATTGCAGGCCGTGGCGGCAGTGACAGCTATGGGGCGAAAGGCAGCACCGATGGCAGCACCGATGCCGGTGGCCCCGTCGACTATGTGCTGCACCAGGCGGCGCTCGGTTCCGTCTCGCGTTCGCTGGAAGACCCATTGCTGTGCCACGCCGTCAATGTCAGCGGCTTCCTGAACATGCTGGCCGCTGCCCGCGAGGCGGGCGTGCAGCGCTTCGTGTATGCGGCGTCCAGCGCCACCTACGGCGACCATCCGGCCTTGCCGAAGGTGGAGCAGCACATCGGCGCGCCCCTGTCGCCGTATGCCTTGAGTAAATATGTCAATGAACTGTATGCGCAAGTGTACGCGCGCTGCTATGCCATGCAGTCGGTGGGGTTGCGCTACTTTAATGTCTTCGGTCCGCGGCAAGACCCGCTGGGCGCCTACGCGGCCGTCATTCCCCGCTGGATCGCCGCCATGCTGGACAATCAGGCCGTGGATATCCACGGCGACGGCGCCACCAGCCGCGACTTCTGCTTTGTGCACAATGCCGTGCAAGCCAATATCCTGGCTGCCACGCGTGCCGACCCGGCGGCCGTCAACCAGGTCTACAACGTGGCCGTCAACGCCCGCACCAGCCTGACGCAGCTGCACGCCACCATGCAGCAGATGCTGCTGGCGGCCCGTCCGCAGCACGTGCCGCTGGCGCCCCGCTACGGCGAGTTTCGCGCCGGCGACGTGCGCCATTCGCAGGCCGACATCGCCAAGGCGGCCCGCTTGCTCGGCTATGCGCCCACGCACGACCTGGCGCAAGGCTTGCGCCAGACCATCGCCTGGTATGTGGCGCAGACTGGCCAGGCGTAAGGCTATTTGCAATTTGCAATTTGTAATTTGCAAGAGGCAAAAGGCAAAAGGCAAAAGCTTGCCCGGCGCGAAGACAAGTTGGCAACGCGTGAAGACAGCCCGGCCAAGCACGACGATCAGCCAGCCGAACTTGAGGATCAGCCGCCCATTGCAAGGATCAGCCGGCCTGGCATGACGATAAGCGGATCAACCGCGGGCGACAGGCTGCTCAAGCCGAACTACAAGCTCTACAAGCTGTTCAGGCGCGAACCATAAGCTGTTCAGGCGCGGACCACAAGCCGGTCAGGTGCAGGGTCGTGGCTGGCGGCCTAGCGGCTTAGCGGCCTAGCGGATAGCAAATAGCGGCTAGCGGCTAGCGGGTAGCGGGTAGCGGCTGGTCGCGCCCGAGTTACGCGCACCGGCGGCGCGCGCAACATGTGTCCATTGCCGGCGCCAGGCGCTTGTGCGATAGGCATGCGCCCCGTCGCTTGCCGCTCAGTGCTGCCCGGGCGCCCCTGCCGGCGTCGGTGACGCTGGTGACGCTGGCGGCACTGTCGGCGCGGGCGGTTCGGGGACGCCGTCGGTCTTGCTGCGCAGAACCCGGGGCGTGCTGCGGAAATCGGCCGTATGCAGGGTAACGGGGCGGCGCCAGACGCGGGCGATATACGCGAGCACCTGTTCCGCCCGCTCCAGGTCCAGGCCGCGCCCATCGCGCTGGTGGTCGTGGCGCAGCACCAGGCTGCCGTCGTCGTTGAGCAGGGTGACGGCGATGCAGGGCGCGCCATAGTTGTATTTGGGTGCCAGGATGGCTTCGCGGATGGCCCGCAAGTCGCGGTTGGCCAATCGCGTTTCGCCGTCGCGGCGGCTTTCATGCACGAACAGGCCCAGGCGGTCGGCCAGTTCCCCGTCCAGATAGTTGCGTATGAAACTGAAGTCATCGTCGTCGCGGCAAATCTGGCGCGCCCGCGCCAATCCTTCGCGCTCGATGATGTGTTCCCACATGCAAAAACCCAGGTGATAGGGATTGACGGCCAGCGCCTGTTGGTGCTCGCCCGCGTAGGGACGCACCACGTCCGAATGCGACTTGATGGCGGACAGATACAGTGCGGGCGGCAGGAAACGGGCTTCGCGCAGCAGCCGCGCATGCCAGTACGAGGCCCAGCCTTCATTCATGATCTGGCAGGCGTACACGGGATAGAAGTAAAACGACTCTTCGCGCACGGCCAGGAAAATGTCGCGTTCCCAGTCGGCCAGTTCCGGCCCGTATCGAGCGATGAACCACAGCAAGTCGTACTCGGCTTGCGGCGGCAGGAGCGGGCGCTGCGCCAGCCGCGCCCTGGCCGCCGCGTGCGCCGCCAGCGCGGCCGCTTCGCCCGGCAGGCGCCGGTAGCGCCGCGCGAAACGATCGTCTGCCGAGGCGTCCTGCGTATCCGCTGTACCGGCTGGCTCCCGTGCCGCCGCATAGGGCGGGCGGTGCAGCTCGGCGTGGATGTCCACGTGCTGTTCCAGCGCCAGTGCGGCGTCGAGCACGGCCTCGACCGCCTCCTGTCCGTGGCGTTGCAGCGCCGCTTCAAGGCGCTGCGCCCGTGCCGCGCTCTGTTCCAGGATGTGCTGGCCCGCCATGGCGCCGAAGCGGAGGAACAGGGCATTGCGGCTGGCAAAGTCGGCATGGCCCAGCACATGCGCCGTGACGAGGGTATTTTCCGCCACGGAATTGTGTTCGGCCATGTAGGCATGGCAAGGGTCGCCGGGGAACATGACTTCGAACATATGCGAGTTACCCATTTTTTGATGCACGAGCTGGTGGATGTAGCGCACGCCGAACGACCAGTGACGCATGCGCACGGGCAAGCCATAAATGGCGATTTCGGCCATGAAGCTGTCGGGCACCAGTTCGAACTCGACGGGGGCAAATTCCAGGCCCAGTTGCCGCGCCAGCGCTTCGATGCGCGCCGCGTAGCCGTCCAGGCCCGCAGGCTCTGGCGTATCTGGCATGCCCGGCGTGCCTGCAATGCCTGTTGCCATGTTGTCTGTTGTCTCTGCCTTGCCGTCGAGGAGGGCGGGCCGTGCCGCCAGGCCTGGCCCCGCATCCGGCTGCGGGGCGGATTGGGGGCCGGCCCGCGTCATGGAGTTTCCTCCGCGTCGGCCGCCTCGTGCTGGAAAAAGGTGCGGATGGCCGCCCACACGTCGTCGGCCTTGCTGAGCAGGCTGCTGTGCAAGGGCAAGCCGCGCCGTTCCTGTTCGGCAAACAGGCTGTGCATCTCCGTTTCCAGGCTGCGCGGCACGCCGGGCAAGGTTTCCACATAGCCCATATAGTTGAGCAAGGCGGCCAGTTCGCCCAGGGCCAAGCTGGCCGGCCCACGGTCTTCGCTGAAATTCTCGCCGTCGGAAGCATAGAACAGGTAGGCGTTGTAGCGGCCCGGCGCATAGTGTGCTTTCAGCAGGTCGCGGCTCAGGCAAAAGGCCGTGGAAGCCATGGTGCCGCCCATGCCGTTGACCTGGAAGAACTCGGCTTCGGAGAACTCCCAGGCCCGCGTCGTATGCGCGATAAAGCGCGTTTCCACGCGCGCATACCTGCGGCGCAAGCCTTGCAAGGCAAAGAAAAAAAAGGACTTGGCCAGCTTGCGCTCGGCCTGCGCCATGCTGGCCGACACGTCCAGCACGAAAAATACGACGGCATTCGCGCTGGGCCGGGGCTGCGGCTGCACCTGGCGGTAGCGCAAGTCCTCGTTGGTGAAGGGCACGGGCTGCACTTGCACCGCGCGCCGCTTGATGGCTTCCTTGACGGTGCGTCGCCGGTCCAGGCGCGAACGGGCGCCATGCCGGTCCAGGCCGCTACGCACGAGCCGTACCTCGTCGATCGCGCCCAGGTGGCGCGGCGTCAGGTGGGGCAGGGCGAAGGCCTCCCACAGCCAGTCGAGGATGTCGTCGATGGGGAATTCCAGCAGCAGGCGCACCGTCCCCTCGCCATTGCCGCCTTCGCCTTGCGTCCCGGCCCCGTCCGTGGTGGCGGGGCGCGCCGGGCGCAGGATATCGCCGGGCTGGCCGTCCCCCTGGCCCGCGCCCACGCTGTTGCGCGCGGGCGCCAGGCGGAAACGCGCATGTTCGAGCAGGCGCATGGGCACGTGCACCGTGCGCTGCTGCGGCCCGCCGATCAGGTCGGGCGTGGCGATCAGCTCGGGCAAGTGCGCCTGCACGGCGTCGCGCACCTTCTGGTTGTGGCGCAGCCAGTCGCGCGCGCCGCGCGAGAACAGTGCATACCACGGCTGGGCCAGGGCCGGTGCGGCCGAGGCCAGGGCTGCCCCGCCTGCGGCGCCTGCCGTGCCCGTGGCGCCGTCGCGCGCCGGGCCGCCATCGTGGTTGCCGCTGCCTGGTGACGTGGTGGCGGACATGGCTATTCCTGCGCCAGCAAGGTGGTCACGTAGTTGAGCGCTTCGCGCGCGCTATGGGCGTCATAGCCATATTCGTCGACCAGGCGCTGCTCGACGGCCGAGATCCTGGCCCGCACATCGTCATCGGGGCGCTTTGCCGAGCCTACCAGGCGGAGCACGTCGCGCCGCTGCTCGAACAGGTATTGCTGGATGGCGTCGTGCAGCTGCGCATGGCTGGCCAGGCCGAACGCTTCGCCCCGCTTGAAGGCGCTCATGGCCTTGCGTACCACTTCTTGCCGGAACGACTGCTTGCCCGAGTCGCTGATATGGATTTTTTCTTCCACGGCGCGCAGGAAGCGCTCGTCGGGACGGCGCTCTTCGCTGGTGATGGGATCGCGGATCTGGCGGTTGTCCAGCATGGCTTCGACTTCATCGAGGTATTTGTTCAACAAGTCTTGTGCTTCTTGCTCGAATGAAACGAACAAGGCCTTGTGCACGTCGGCCTTGACCCAGCGGTTATAGAAATCCTTGCGCGTGAGCACCAGGTAATCGACCCACTTGCGCTTGCGCCGCGGCTCGATGCGCGCATCATTCTCGATGCCATCCTTCAGGGCCAGCAGCACGTCCATGGTGGAAAGGCTGTTGCGCTGGGCGGAAATGATGGCGTGCGACAGGGCATTGATGACGAAACGGGGAGACACGCCCGACAGGCCCTCGTCCGGCGCCTTGTCGCGCTCGCGCATGCGGCGGATGTCGGCAGGCTGCAGGTCGTCGACGTCCTCGTCCGCGTAGATGCGCAGCTTCTTGACCAGTTCGGCTTCCTTGTCGTCCGCTTCAGGCAAGCGGCTGAGGATGGCAAACACGGCTGCCGCATGCAGCACATGCGGGTCGAGGTGCACATCGCGGAAGGCGGGCGCGGCCGCCTGGATCAGCTTGCGGTAGATGCGCGCTTCCTCGCGGTAATTGAGGGTATACGGTACTTGCACGATGACCATGCGGTCGAGCAGCGCCTCGTTCTCGCTTTCTTGCAGGAATTTGCGAAACTCGGCCAGATTCGTGTGCGCGAGGATGGTTTCATCGAGGTAAATCAAGGGGAAGCGCGAGACCTTGACATTCTTTTCCTGCGTCAGGGTCAGCAGCAGGTAGAGGAATTCCCGCTTGACCTTGAGGATCTCGATCATTTCCAGCATGCCGCGGCTGGCCGCATACACGGCGCCGGACCACGACCAGGCGCGTGGATCGCCTTCGTCGCCGTACTGCGCCACCTTCGACAGGTCGACGGAGCCCACCAGGTCGGCCAGGTCGGCCGTGGTGGGGTCGTGCGGAGCATACGTGCCGATGCCGCAGCGGCCCGCCTCGGATAAATGGATGCGCTCGACGGGCATGCGCAGGAAGTCGCCCCCGTACTGTTCTTCCAGGCGGGCGCGGCAGTGGGGACACAGGGCGCCATGCAGCTCGGCGCCATAGCTGGCGCGAAAGTCGGCGCGCATGCTGTGCGGCACCAGGTGCAGCGGCGATTCGTGCACGGGACAGCCGGCAATGCCGTACAGCGCGCCTTCGCTGCTGTGGCTGTATTCTTCCAGGCCCCGCTTGAGCAGGATCACCATGGTCGACTTGCCGCCTGACGGCGGGCCCAGCAACAGCAACATGCGCCGGCCCACCTCGGAACCGGCCGCGGCCGCCTTGAAGTAGGCGGCAACCCGGTCGATCGCCTCGTCGATGCCGAACAGCTCGTCGTCGAACAAACGGCAGCGGAAGCGCCCGCTGTCATCGGTGTGGCCGTTCCAGCGCATCATGTCCCACAGGTACTGGTGCGCGCTGCGCGCCAGCAGGGCCGCCCGGCCCGGCAAGATCTGCTCGAGGAAGTCGGCAAAACTGCCACGCCAGGGGCTGATGCGGTGTTTTTCCGCCCAGGCCGCCATGCCATGCACGAACCCAGCATGCCGGGCGGCGTTCGGGCCGCCAGCTTCCTCTGCGTCGTGGCTCCCCCGCTCGGCCGCAGGCACCGCTGCCGCAGGCGCGTTGTCGTCGGATTGGCCTGTCATACCAGGGCTCGTCATTGTTTCCCCATCCATACCATTGCTGCCGTTGCTGCCGTAAAGCAGGCCCAGTTCCAGCGTATCGGCCAAGTATACGGCGCCGCCTCTGCCCGCACGCCTGATCTCGCTCAACCTTGACGAGGGAACTATTTTTGTCTTCTCCACCCCCCCCTGATGGCGCTACCCAACCGTACACCAGGTAGTTGAATCCAGATCAATACCGGCCGGCGCGGCCCGCCCACACTGGAAGCTTGCAGCGACCCACGAGGAGAACATGATGATAGGCAATGAAAATGGTTTCAGCGCCCCGCCTGGCAGCAGCGGCAGGGGGCAAAGCGCGGACGATGAAGAGGCCGTCGGCCAATTTTCCGTCCCAGGCGACGACGACAATGCGGCCGAGAGCGCGTCCATTTCGGACGTGCCCGACGCCCTGAGCGGCGTCAGCATGGAATTGCTGGAAATCAAGCGCAGCATCGAGGACGGCATGCGCCAAAATATTTCCCAGGCGGGTGGCGTGCGCGCGGCCGATGCCTTCAGCGACGGCGGCAATATCCAGGGCGTGTCCATCGGCCTGGGCGAGGGCGCCAGCGACAGCTCGTCCGGCGAGCCGGGCTTGCCGGCCCTGACCCTGTACGTGGCCGAACCCACCTCCGTCGACCGCGCCAAGGCCGCCATCGTGGGCGCCATGGGCGTGCGCGCCGTGGCCAGCGACAAGGTGCCCGTCAACATCGTCGTCACGGGCGTGATCGACGCGCAGCCGCACCGTTTCCGTTTGCGCCCGGCGCCGGGCGGGGTGTCGGTCGGGCATTTCCGCATCACGGCCGGCACCATCGGCTGCCTGGCCGTGGGGCGCAGCGCGCCGCGCAACAGCCGCTTGATGATCCTGAGCAATAATCACGTGCTGGCCAATTCCAACGGCGGCGTGTTCAACGATTGCATCGTGCAGCCTGGCCCCATCGACGGCGGCCGCTGCCCGCAAGACCAGGTGGCCGTGCTGGAGCGTTTCGTGCCCATCAATTTCAGCGGCGGCGTCAACTTTGTCGACTGCGCCACCGGCTGGGCCTGGCCTGACCGGGTGCGGCCCGAACTGGTCTACCTGAGCGGCGGCGTGCCTGCCTATTTCCGCATCAGCAATGCGCTGGTGGCGCCCGCGCTGGGCATGCTGGTCGGCAAATCCGGACGCACGACGCAATTGACGCAGGGCCGCATCACGGGACTGGGCGCCACCATCAACGTCAATTACGGCGGCGGCAGGATCGCGCTGTTCCAGGACCAGATCGCCATCACGGGACTCGGCGGGCCGTTCAGCGCGGGCGGCGATTCCGGCTCGTCCATCTGGACCTGGAACCAGCAGCGCAATCCCGTGGGCCTGCTGTTTGCCGGTGGCGGCAACATCACGTTTGCCAACCAGATGCGGCGCGTGGTGGTGGCGCTCGACATCAATTTGTACACCTGAGCACGTGGTCAGAAGCAAGCGGGCGGCGTCACGCCGCCTTGCATAACGCTGTCTTTTGCACGATGATGATCAAGGGCCTGTGCCGGCTGCGAGCATCGTCTGGCGCGTCTTTCGGCGCGTCTTCTGCCGGGGCAGGCTGCTGGCCGGGGCAGGCTGCTGGCCGGGGCGGCCGCCTGCTTGCCCGGCGAAGCGCGCGGCGACGCCGGATGGCCCGGTGTATCATGGAATGCATCAGGAGGGTGTGTCATGTCAAACAGTAAATTTGCACAATCGCCATATGCCATCTTCGAAGATGCCGCCATGCCGTATTTGCCTGACCAGACCCTTGGCCAGGGCGCTGCCGGCGCAGGGTACGCGCATGCCGTGCCCCAGGGCCGGCTGGAAGCGGCCAAGCGGCGCAATGAGCGGGCGCTGATGGCCATCGACGGCGTGGAAGGCGTGAGCCTGGGACGCAACGCCGTCGGCAAGGAAGCGCTCGTCGTGTATCTGCGCGACTCGTCCGTCAAGCGGCGCGTGCCCTTGCAGGTCGAAGGCTATCCGGTGGAAACGAGCATCACGGGCCAGATCGACATCCAGCGCTGGTAGCGCGCTGGCGCGGCGGGCTTGCCGTTACGCCACCTGCCTGCCCGCCGGCGAGGCAGTGGGCGGGCAGACAGGCAGGTCGTGCGTTGTGCGTCGGCGCGCTAGGATCGCCTGTCGCGTGGCGGATTTTGATGCGGCGGGTGCTCATCCCGCGGGCCGTTGCGGCGGAGGGCCCGATGCATTGGCGGCCCTCCTGAACCTTCCTGCCCTCCTTGCCAAGCCGCTGGCCTTGCCGGCGTGCCTTATTTGCTCAGGCGGCCGATCGCTTCGGCCACGCCCGCGCCATAAGCGGGGTCGCACAGGGTGCAGTTGCCGATGTGGCGTTGCTTGACTTGCTCCGAGGCACCCGAAATGGCGCGCGCCGTGTTGTCGAACAAGGCTTGCTGCTGCGCCGGGGTCATCAGGCGGAACAGGGCGCGCGGCTGCGAATAGTAATCCTCGTCGACGCGGTGGTTCCAGTGGTCGGCCGCGCCTTCGATGCTCAATGGCGGTTCGCGGAAATCGGGCTGCTCGGCCCATTCCTGCGCGCTGTTCGGCTCATAGCCCAAGGTTCCGCCCTGGTTGCCATCCACGCGCATCTGGCCGTCGCGGTGATAGCTGTGGAACGGGCATTTCGGCGCATTGACGGGGATATGGCTGTGGTTGACACCGAGGCGGTAGCGTTGCGCGTCACCATACGAAAACAGCCGGCCCTGCAGCATTTTGTCCGGCGAAAAGCTGATGCCGGGCACCACATTGGCCGGGTTGAAGGCCGCTTGCTCCACTTCGGCAAAGTGATTGTCCGCATTGCGGTTCAGTTCCAGCACGCCCACCTCGATCAGCGGATAGTCGCCGTGCGGCCACACTTTCGACAGGTCGAAGGGGTTGAGGTGATACGTGCCTGCCTCTTTTTCCGGCATGATCTGCACGTACAGGGTCCAGCGGGGGAAATCCTTGTTTTCGATGCTTTCGTACAGGTCGCGGTGCGAGCTTTCGCGGTCCTTGCCCACCAGTTCCTCGGCTTCGGCATCCGTCAGGTTTTGAATGCCTTGCTGGGTCTTAAACGTGAACTTGACCCAGAAACGCTCGTTTTGCGCATTCAGGAAGCTGAACGTATGGCTGCCGAAACCGTGCATGTGGCGGAAGCTGCGCGGCAAGCCCCGGTCGCTCATCACCACCGTCACCTGGTGCAGCGCTTCGGGCAGCGAGGTCCAGAAATCCCAGTTGCTGTTAGCGCTGCGCAAGCCCGTGCGGGGATCGCGCTTGATCGCGTGGTTCAGATCGGGAAACTTGAGCGGGTCGCGCATGAAGAAGACGGGCGTATTGTTGCCGACCAGGTCCCAGTTGCCTTCTTCCGTGTAGAACTTCAGGGCGAAGCCGCGGATGTCGCGTTCCGCGTCCGCCGCGCCCCGTTCGCCCGCCACCGTGGAAAAGCGCGCGAACATGGGGGTTTGCTTGCCCACGGCGCCAAAAATCTTCGCCCGCGTGTAGCGCGTGATGTCGTGCGTGACGGTAAACGTGCCATACGCGCCGGAACCCTTGGCGTGCATGCGGCGTTCGGGGATGACTTCGCGGTCGAAGTGGGCCAGCTTTTCCAGGAACCATACATCTTGCAGCAGGGCAGGGCCGCGGGGGCCTGCCGTCTGGATGTTCTGGTTGTCGACTACAGGCGCGCCAAAGGCAGTGGTCAGCTTTTTCATTGGACTCTTTCTTTATAGGGAGGTCAACGGACGAGCCAGGGCCTACCCAAACACTGGCTGGGCTGAGCATTGCGACGCGCTCACCGAGGCTGGTCCAGAGTAACAAATTTCTAAAAAGCAAGTACAGTGTGCCATTTCGAGGCCGGTAACAGCCCCGCCGCGTATGGGGAAGCGGCGTGCCCATCATAGCCCCTCGGCAATGTCCAGTCCAACACGATTGACCCAGCGCAACGCGTAGCGGTATTTTCCGGCACATTGCCGACATGTATCAGCGATATTTGGCCCAGTTCGCCCGCAGCCAGGTCAGCACGGCGGCATGGCCGCGTATCTCGGCGGGCAAGTGGCGCTGGATCAGCCGCTGGCAATTCAAGGCCGTGGCCAGGCTGCCGCCCGACCAGCTGTTGCAACTGTACAGCACTTCATACCATTCGTGACGGTTCAGCAGGACGCTGTCGGGGATGTTGCGCTGCGCCGGGTCGTCGCCGGCCGCGGGGCCGTCCGGATAGCGGAACTGCAAGTCGCTCTTTTTCATGGGGCCCATCCGGTGATCTGCCATGCCTGCCTCGCGATGAAATTACGCACGAACACATGTCCCTGCCAGGCAAGCTTATGTCTCCAGCAAGCATTCCACTCAGAAATATGGGCCAGCCTTGACCTGGCTTAAAACTTGTTCCAGTTATTGTGCCGGTGTTCCGTCGCTTCCTTCATCAGGTGGCCCGCGCGCAGCGCGTCGCCGGCCTGCACCGTCATCGCCAGTTCCTGGATGGCGGGCGGATATTCGTGGTGGGCCGCTTCTTCCAGCAGCTCATGTCCCTTGGCCAAGTCGCGCGGCACGCCGCGGCCTTCGCGGTAGGCGTTGTACAGCAGGAACATGGCATGTGGGTTGCCCAGCTCGCTGGACTTTTCCAGCCAGTGCGCGGCAATCACGGGATCTTGCGGCACGCCTTCGCCATTCGCCGCCAGCAAGCCCAGCATCAGGGCCGCCTTCGCATGGCCTTGCTGGGCCGCTTGCCGGTACCACAGCCACGCCTGCTCCGGCGTTGCCGCGCGCCGCATCTGGCCCAGCTCGAATGCCGCTTCCGTGTCGCCCGCGCGGGCCGCCTGTTCGAACAGGGCCAGCGCATCGGCGCGGCGTTCGGGTCGGGCCTGGTAAATCAGCGCCAGTTCCCGCTCGGCGACCGGCATGTCCTTGCTGGCCCAGCTGCGCACCTTGCGCTCGGCCAGGTGGTCGCCCGCCTGGCGCGCATGCATGGCGACGGCTTCGATCTCGGCCGGCGTGGGCGGCGGCGAGGCCTGGCAGGCGGCCAGGGCGGCAGCGAGCACGACGGCAGGCAGGGAGAGTGCGTGTTTCATCTTGATCACCTTTCATTGCGGGGGCCGGAACAACTGCCGTTCCGGCCCATGGACCTTATTTGCTCAGGTCGATGCGGTACTTGGCGAAGCCGCTGGCGTCGAGGCCGCCTTCGGCCGCCACGTTGGCAATGCCGCTGCCTTGCGCCAGCGCCAGGTGGCCCGGCGCCGAGCGCAGGATCACGGGACCAGCCGTGGCCGTCTTGACGAAGCTCCAGCTGCGCGCGCTGCCATTGGCTGCCAGGGTCACCTTGCCGCCCTTGGTGCTCAGCGACGCCAGGTAGTTGCTGACCACGGCCTGGTTCGCATCGGGCGACTTGATGATGGTCTTGCTGCCGTCAATGCCAGGCACGGCGCCGCCGCCGCCGGCGCGGTAGTCGTTGGTGGCCACGATGAAGTCATCGCCATCGGCCACCGCCGCGCCCTTGTACGTGAGGTTGACGATGCGGCTGCCCGCCGGTTTCGTCACGTCGATCTGGTACGTGAGCGCATTGTTTTCCGCGTAGAACACGTCATAGTTGTAGATCGTGCCATACGACGGCACCAGGTCCTGCTCGGCGCTGCTGGCCGGGTCGATCTGGGCAAATTGCTTGGCCGACGTTTCCAGCCATGCCTTCAAGTCCGAACCCTTGATCTTCACGGCTTGCAGGTTGTTATTGCTATATAAATACAGATCGCCCGGATTGCGCACCTGCAAGCCGACGGGAGCGGCCGGCGTCGCGCCAGCGGCCACGTCCGTGAAGTCCGATGGCCCGTTGCGGCCGGCCTTGAACGGCGCGCTGCACGAGATGACGGGGATGTTCTTGTAGCTCGACAAGGTGGCATCCGTGCTGGTGGCGATGAAGTTCTTCACGTAGTCGAGCTGCGCCTGATTGACCAGCTGGATGGCGCTGACGTCGCCCACCAGGGCAAAATAGGCGGACATCTCGAAATCCGTGCTGATGCCCAGCGGCTGCTTGGCGTAGGCGATGGTGGCTGCATGCTCGGTGGCCACCAGCGGTGCGATGGCCGGGTCGGCTTTCACGAGGGTCTTGCCATCCGTGTACTTGAAGCCGCGCGATTCCACCGTCGTCTTGGCCGGCTGCACCACCCACTTGCCGCCCTGATAAGCCATGGTCAGCTTGATGATGCCCAGACGGCGGCCCCAGCTTTGCGCCATGACGGTGGGTACGCCATTGACGAAACCGTTGACGGCGTCGATCTTCGCGCTGGCGGGGAAGGCGGCAAACGAGGCGTCCAGGGCGGCTGCGCCTTCTTCCTTGCCTTTCGGGAAAATCAAGTGCGAATGGCCGATCATCAGCGCATCGATGCCCGTGCTGGTCAGGTGGTAGCTGCCGTTTTCCATCTTCGGGCTGTAGGTGCTGGTGTCCAGGCCGCCATGCGACAGGGCCACGACGAGGTCGGCGCCCTTGCTGCGCAATTCCGGCACATACTGTTTCGCCGCTTCCTGCACGCCCGTCACGCTGACCTTGCCAGCGAGTACTTTCTGGTCCCATTCGAGGATCTGCGGCGGCACAAAGCTCAGCACGCCCACATTGATCTTCACGGTCAGCTTGCTGCCATCGGGCGCCGTGGCGGCGAAATCGCGGGGCAGCACGGTGTAGGGCTGGAAGATGGGCTTGCCGCTGGACACGCCGACGACATTGCTCAGCACGGATGGGAAGGCGGGCGCGCCGCAGGTGCCCGTCGGCTTGGCCACGCCGGGAATGCCGAAATCCGTGTTGGTGATCTGGCTCAGGTAAGCGAGGCCATAGTTGAATTCGTGGTTGCCCATGCCGCCCGCATCGTATTTCAGCGCGTTCATGGCCTTGTGCACGGCCAAGCTGCCGGAACATGGCACGGGCGCGGCCACGGCCTGCAGGTCTGCCAGCAGGGTGCCCTGGATGACGTCGCCATCGTCGAGCAGCACATTGTTCGGATTTTCCGCGCGCGCCGCCTGGATCAGGGTCGACGTGCGTTCCAGGCCCAGGCTCGTGTCTTCGGCCAGCGCATAGTAGTTATAACTGAGGACGTTCGAGTGGATGTCCGTGGTTTCCAGCAATGCGACGGTGACCGTCGTGCCTTCGGGAATGGCCGGTGTGGCCGGGGTATTCGAACTGCCGTTGCAACCGACGAGACCTGCACTTGCCAGCGCTGCCAGCATGACCCAATTTGTTTTCATTACCGCCCTCGGAGAGATTCAAAGGACGCGACTGTAACGCCGCCATATGACGGCGCGATGACAGCCGTGCAAGGCGCATGGATTCAAGGGCCGCTGCAGGCGGCCACGGCCGTGGCCAGCCACGCCGCATCGACGGCCCCCAGGCGCCGCGTGCAGATCTGATGTTGAGAATTCACAATCACTGTGTACGGCAAGCCATTGATTTTATTGCCAAAAGTGGGCAGCAAGGCGGGTCCGGACCAGGCTTGCGGATAGCTGGCCGGGTGACGCCGCAGGTACGCTTGCGCGGCCGGGCGCGTATCGATGGCGATGCCGATCAGGTGTTGCCGGGGCTGGCTGGAGGCGTAGGCATGCAAGACGGGCAACTCCTGGATGCAGGGCAGGCAGTTGCTGGCCCAGAAGTTCAGCACGACGGCCTGGCCGTGGAACTGGTTCAGCCTGAGCTGGCCGCCGCCATCGAGGCGGGGCAGGTCGAAGTGCAGCGGCGCGGCGTGCGCCTGGCAGGCGAACGCCAGCAGCAGTAATGCGGGCCAGCGTGTCATTGCGCCACCACGGCGGCGTCCGTCATGCGGTAATACAGGCCCATGGGGTCGCTGGCCAGCACTTTCAGCTTGCCCTGCACGATGAAGGGCGCGTAGCTGAATTTCACGGGTATGCGGCTCTTGACTTCCACCACGCCTTCCGGACCGGCGGGCAGGCAGTAGGGACAGCTGGCCGAGGTGACGGTGAGCAGGAAATGTTTCTGCTTCTGGCCCGCTTCCAGCGGCATCATGAAGCCTTGCACTTTCACGTCAGTATTGTCGAGCGCGCTGATTTCCGGCGTGTATTTCGGCACCATGCGGCCCTTTTTTGCCTTCACGGTGGTGGCCTGGCCCAGCAGTTTCCACGGCACCACGCCGGGCAAGTCCGTCAACGGGGCGAAGAACGACGGCGGTTCATCGGCCGGTGCCGCTGCGGCAATGCCGGCCAGCAGCAGGCAGGCGCTTAGAACAATGATTTTCAGCATGGCTCTCTCCTCAGGGGCGCGCCAGGGTGGCGGCGATATCGGTGCGGTAGGCGCGCAGCGCGGGAAGGGCGGCGGCCAGCAAGCCCACGCCGGCGGCGATCACGGGCAGCCACGCTTCGCCGGCGACGACGCGCCACGCCTGCAGGTTCAGTTGCTGTTCGTCCTCCATGCTCCACTGCAGCAGCGCCACGCCGCCATGGCCCAGCAGCCAGCCCAGCGCCGCGCCCGCCAGCGACAGCAGCAAGCCTTGCGCCAGCAGCAGGCGCAGCAGTGTGGCGGGCGAGGCGCCCAGGGTGCGCAGGATGGCCAGGTCGGTCTTGCGCTCTTCCAGCGCGCCGTATAGGGCCACGAACAGCGACAGGGCCGCCACCAGCAGCACGCCGGCGGCGATGGCCCGCAGCACATCGATGCCCACGCCCAGCAGATTGAACAGCCGCGCCGCCTCGAACGCGGGCTGGGCCGCCTGCAGGCGCGGCTGGCCATTCACCCAGCGGGGCAGGCTGACGGCCGCCAGCGGCGATGCATATTGCACCAGCACGGCCGTCAGTTCGCGCTCGGGGGCCGTTGCCGGCTGTTCATCGGGGTCCGATTCATGCACCTGCCACACGGAGGCGACGGGCGTGAGGATCAGCCTGTCCAGCACCGTGCCCGTGGGCGCCAAAATGCCCGTCACCGTGTACGGCGCATGCGCGTGCAGTTCGCCGCCCGCCGCCAGACCGTGCGATCCCGCGAAGCGGGCGCCCAGTGTCGCGCCCGTCTCGCGCGCGGCGCGGGCGCCGAACACGGCTTGCATCGGCTGCGCGAATAGCGCCCCTTGCGCCAGGTGCGCGCCGTAATAGCCCAGCAGGGCCGTGGTGCTGCCGACGATGCGGAAGCCGTGGAAATTGTCGCCCAGCGCAAGCGGAATTGCGGATTTCACCAGCGGCTGGGCGGCCAGGGCCGCCAGTGCCGAGTCCGGGATATTGCCGGTCGGAATATCGGCGTGATACACGGACGACAGGATCAATTGCAGTGGGGAACCTTTCGCGCCCACCACCAGGTCGATGCCCTGCGCATCGCGTTCCGCATGCTCTTCCAGCTGGACGGAGACGGCGAGTATGAAGGTCATCATGGCGATGCCGATGGCGATCAGCAGCAGGTTCAGGCTGGAGGCCAGCGGCTTGTGGCGCAGCGCGCGCCAGGCCAGGGTGGCCGCGTTCATGCCGCCCCCCCCCGGCGCGCGGCAGGCGCAGCACGGCTGCGTCCGGCAAGGCGGCCAGCACCCTGGCGTCGTGGCTGGCGATCACCAGCGAGGCGCCCGCTTGCGCCGCTTGCCGGGCCAGCAGCTGCACGACGGTGGCGCAGGCGTCGTCGTCGAGGTTGGCCGTCGGTTCGTCGGCCAGGATCAGTTGCGGGCGCATGACGACGGCGCGCGCGATGGCGGCCCGCTGCCGCTGGCCGCCGCTCAAGGCGTATGGGTAGGCATCGAGCTTGTCGGCCAGGCCCAGCTGGCCCAGCAGGCTGGCGGCGCGGGCCGGATCGGGCCGCTGGTCGCTGGCGTAGGCGGGCAGCAAGACATTATCCAGCACGTTCAAGCTGGGCACCAGCGCCAGTTGCTGGGGCAGCAAGCCGATGGCGCGGCCGCGCCAGCTGTCGCGCTGGCGCGGCGTCAGGCCGGGCAGGGACGTGCCCGCCACTTCGAGGCGGCCGGCCTGGGGCGCCAGGATGCCGGCCAGCAAATGCAGCAAGGTCGATTTGCCGGAGCCGGACGGCCCCAGCAGCAGCGCGTGCTGTCCGATGGGCAAGTGAAAGGCGGCGATGTCCAGCACGGGGCGGGCGCTGTCATAGCCGTAGGTCAGTGAATCGAGGTTGAGCATGGAGTCTTTCGGAAAGCTGGCCGGCGGGCAAAGATTGCCGCACAAATGCAAGTGAGCTGCATTATAATTCAAACGCAATCGACTTGCATTTAAAATGCCGCCGCGCATTGCAGCCGCATTTGCCAGCTCATTTGCAACCGCATTTGCCAGCCTATTTATCAACTTTCATCGTCCCCATCCGAAAGATACTCATGACCCAGCGCAAACTCCCCGTTACCGTCCTGTCCGGATTTCTCGGCGCCGGCAAGACCACCTTGCTCAACCACATACTGCGCAACCGCGAAGGCAAGCGCGTGGCCGTCATCGTCAACGACATGAGCGAAGTCAATATCGACGCCTCGCTGGTGCAGGACAGCGCCGAGGCGGCCGGCGCGGCCCTGTCGCGCACGGAAGAAAAACTGGTGGAAATGTCCAACGGCTGCATCTGCTGCACCCTGCGCGACGATCTGTTGCTGGAAGTGCGGCGCCTGGCCGCGGAAGACCGCTTCGACTACCTGCTGATCGAATCGACGGGCGTGGGCGAACCGATGCCCGTGGCCGCCACCTTCGACTTCGAGGATGAGCACGGCGACAGCCTGAACGACGTGGCGCGCATCGACTGCATGGTCACCGTGGTCGACTGCGCCAACCTGCTCGACGATTTCCACAGCGAAGACAGCCTCGAGCAGCGGGGCGAAACGGCGGGCGAGGGCGACGACCGCCAGCTGGCCAATTTACTCACGGAACAGATCGAATTTGCCAATGTCATCGTCCTCAACAAGGTGGACATGGTCGATGCGGCCCATCGCCTGCGCGTGCTGGCCGTCATCAAGGCCTTGAATCCCGGCGCGCGTATCATCGAGACGAACCAGTCCGTCGTGCCGCTGGACGCCATTCTGGGCACGCATCTGTTCAACCTGGAACAGGCGGCCAGCATGCCGGGCTGGGCCCAGGAACTGGCGGGCGTGCACACGCCGGAAACGGAAACCTATGGCATCGGCAGCTTCGTCTACCGGTCGAAAGAACCGTTCCACGCGCAGCGCCTGCACGATTACATTGCCCAGCCGATACCGGGCGTGGTGCGCAGCAAGGGATACTTCTGGCTGGCCAGCCGCCCCGAGTGGGTGGCCAGCCTGTCCGGCGCGGGCAAGCTGATGAATATCGAACCCGTGGGCCTGTGGTGGGCGTCCGTGCCGAAAGAGCGCTGGCCCACGGACGCGGCCTCGCTGGCGGAAATGAAGGCGGGCTGGAGCGAGCCATATGGCGACCGCTACCAGGAAATCGTCTTCATCGGCCAGGACATGGACCAGGCCGCCATCGAGGCGGACTTGAAGAAATGTCAATTGAACTATACGGAAACGCGCCAGGGCATGGCCGCCTGGCGCAAGCTGCCCGACCCGTTCCCCCAGTGGCAACGCATGGAAGAACTGGAAGATTAACCATCGATAGGAAAGCAATATGACAGAACTGATCCCCGTCACCATCATCACGGGTTTTCTCGGCAGCGGGAAAACCACCTTGCTCAAGCGTATATTGCAGGGCGACCACGGCGTGCGCATTGCCGTGATTGAAAACGAATTCGCCGCCGACAGCATCGACCATGGCTTGCTGGTGCAGGACAGCGACGAGCAGATCGTGGAAATGAACAATGGCTGCATCTGCTGCAGCGTGCGCGGCGACCTGATCCGCATCCTGGGCCAGCTGCACGCCAGGCGCGCAACCGGGGCAGTCGCCTTCGACCACGTGATCGTCGAAACGACGGGCCTGGCCGCGCCCGGGCCCGTGGCGCAAACCTTCTTTGCGGAGCCGTCCGTCAGCGAGTTCTACATGCTCGACGCCATCCTGACGGTGGTCGATGCGCGCCATGCACAGCAGCAATTGACGGCGCACAGGGAAGCGCAGGAACAGGTGGGCTTTGCCGACCGCATCCTGCTGTCGAAGACGGACCTGGTCGACAAGGATGCGCTGGCCGCCCTGCGCCAGCGGCTGGTCGCCATCAATGGCCGCGCCAGCATACAGAAAGTGCGCTTCGGCAACGTGCCCTTGCGCGACATCCTGAACATCCGCGGTTTCAATTTGAACGCCATCGTCGAGCTGGAGCCTGATTTCCTGGGGGAACTGGGCCACCGCCATGGCGACGGCGTGCAATCGTTCGTCTACCACCAGTCCCAGCCCCTTGATCTGCTGCAGGTGGAGAATTTTCTCGATGCCGTGGTGCAGCTGTTCGGCACCCAGCTGATGCGCTACAAGGGTATCTTGTACGTGGCCGACGTGCCATGCCGCGCCGTCTTCCAGGGCGTGCACATGCTGATGGGCTCGGAACTGGGCGCGCCGTGGCGCGACGCCGAGACGCGCGCCAGCAAGATCATCTTCATCGGCCGCGACTTGCCGCAGGATATGCTGATCCGGGGCCTGGACCGCTGCGTGGCCAAGGCGGGCAGCGCGCTCGAGGTGGCGGCATGAGCGTGGAAGCGGGCTTGCCCGCCCTGGCGCTGATTTTTCTGCTCGGCATGCGGCATGGGCTGGAACCGGACCACCTGGCCGCCGTCGATGGCCTGACCCTGCGCAGCCGGGCCGTCCATCCGCGCTGGACGCCGTGGATGGGTGCGCTGTTTGCGCTGGGACATGGCATCTGCGTGCTGGCCATCGTGGCCGTGGCCGCCCTGGCGTCGGCGCAATTCACGCCGTCCGAAGCCGTGTTCGGCTGGCTGGAATGGCTGCCCATCGCCTTGCTGCTGCTGATTGCGGCCCTGAATGCGCGCAGCTTGCTGGCCGGCGCGCAGCTGGCCCAGGTGCGCGGCCGGCTGCTGCCGCGCTGGCTACGGGGCGCTTCCGGGCCGCTGGGCGCCATCCTCGTCGGCATGCTGTTCGCGCTGGTGTTCGACACGGCCCTGCAGGCGGCCGCCTGGGGCTATGCGGCCGTGGCGCTGGGCGGCATGGGGCCGGCCATGCTGACGGGGCTGGTGTTTGCCGTGGGCATGGGCGTGACCGATACCTTCGATGGCTGGGTCACGGCGAAAGTCATGCGCACCGGCAAGATCGAAATCGTGCGCGCGTTCCGCCGCCGCCTGGGCTGGCCCATCGTCGCCATCTGCGTGGCCATGGCCGCCTGCATGGCCGCGGGCAAGCTGGACCCCGCGTGGTCGCTGCCGGAAAGCTGGATGGCGGCGCTCGGTGCGGCCATGGTGCTGCTGATGGCGGCCCTGTATGGCTGGACCCTGCTGGGCTTGCGCCGCGTGCGTGCGTGAGGCGGGGGCGTGGGTATAATGGAAAAAAACTGCCGGATTCCACCATGCCCCCAGCCGATATCGTCATCCGCCTGCTGACGCCAGCAGATACCGCTGCCTTTTGCGCGCTGCGCCTGCGCGCCATTCTTGATTCGCCCAGTTCGTTTTCCGCGTCGCGCGAGGATGAGCTGGCGCGCACGCGGGAAGAGCATGCGCAGCGCATCGCCGGCGGCGTCCTGCAGCGGGCGTTTGGCGCTTTCGACGGCGAACGTCTCGTGGGGTTTGCGGGGCTGCGGCGCGAACCGCTGCGCCAGCTGTGGCACAAGGCCTTGCTGTGGGGCGTGTTCGTCGATGTGGCGCATCGCGGCAAGGGCGTGGCGCGGCGTCTCGTCAACGCCTGCATCGAACAGGCCGAGGCTGACCCTGCCGTCATGCAGGTGCACTTGAGCGTGAATGCGGAAAACAATGCCGCCTTGCGCCTGTATGAATCGCTGGGATTTATCGCGTATGGCACGGAACCGCGTTCGATGCGCGTGGGCGAGCTGTTCTATGACGAGCATCACCTGGCCTTGCTGCTCAAGTGACGTCGCCAGGCGATGCCTGTCTAAATTACTTGCAGCGCGGGCACAGGCCCTTGATCAGGTAATCGACTTCGCCGCCGCTGAAGCCTTCCGGCAAGAGCACGGGCGGCGGCAGCTTGACTTCATTGAAACAGGTGACGTTTGCGCATTTCGTGCACTGGAAGTGCGCGTGCTCGTGCGCCTGGTGGCCCGCGCCCGCGCTGAAGCGCCACACCTGGTCGGCACCCGCGATGCGGTGCACCAGTTCATTTTCCGTCAGCCATTCCAGCACCCGGTACAGGGTGACGGAATCGATATCGCTGTCCTGCGACAGCGCCTGCTGGATCTCATGGTGGGTCAGCGAACGGCTTTGCGCCATTAAAAAGTCGAGCACCTTCACGCGCGTCTTGGTGACGCGGGCATTGGTGTTGCGGATCAGCGATTCGGCTTGCGGTGTAGAAGATGATGTCAACATGATAGGCCTGCTTGCGGGGGATCGGCTGGCGGCGTCATCGCCGTGCCCGTTGCCACCCTATGGGCCGTATCTTAGCATGCGGGCCGCACCGTATGAAACGGCGTCATGGTTTGAACGTCCAATAGCGGCCGGCCACCGTATCGACGGGGTCGAGAAAGCGCTGGTCGGCGCGCGCCTGGTTGCGTATCAGGTAGAACATGTCGGACAGGGCGGAGCGCTGGTCCGCGAAATACGCATGCTTCATGAAGCTCGTGTCCACGCCCGTGGCGTCGATGGTTTCCACGCCCGCCACGATCAGCATGCCGGCGCCGCTGTCGCCTGCGCGCGGGTAGCCGTGCACGGCCTTCGACGCGGCCAGGGCCAGGTCCTGCGACGAGGCATACAGGGTCACGGGATTGCGCGCGCCGGCCAGTTTCGGCGCGATATCGTGCTTGAAGACGGCGGCGTCGATGTCGGGCGCGGACAGGATGAGTTCCGTGATCTTTTGCGCCAGCTGCGGCTGCGCGGCCAGCAAGCCGGCCACGGCCCGCGTCAGCCCGCGGCTGCCCATGCTGTGGCCCACCAGGTACACTTGCGCCGCGTCCGTGCTGGCGAGAAAGTCGGCCAGGAAAGCCGTGATATGGGGCGTGCTCCACTCGATATTGTTTTCATCGATGGTGTAGGCGGCGATGTCGCCGCGCGACGGCCAGCTGTAGAACGCGGGCGCGCCGTCGAAGCCCAGGTCGTAGGCCATCTGTCCCGTGCGCCGCGCCGCATCCTCGAAACTCACGTTATAGCCGTGCACGAAGACAAATGCGCTCTTGCCGGCCGAGGCGCGGACCTGGGTTCTTAGTGCTGCAAAGAAATTATCGTGATCCTGCACCTCGGCGTCGAGCAGCACCACGTGCTTGGCCGGGTCGTCGCGAAATTCCAGGCGCCACAGCGACGGCGATTCCAGCTGGCCCATGCGGTGGTCGCGGGGGATGCTGATGTCGCAGCTGCCATAGCTGAGCGGCCCGTCGCCGCTGCCATTGCCGCCCGTGATGCTGCGTTCGCCGCTGAAGCGCTGGGCCGCCGGCTTGCCCACGTCGCGCTGGCGGTCGGTGGCGAAATACACTTTCACCACGGCATAATTCGACACGACCGTGCCTTTATCGGCTGGCGCGGGCACGGCTTCCACGTCGGGCAGCGGGGCGACAGGCCGCTGCAGCGCATCGAGCAAGCCTTGCGCGGCAAACAGGGTTTCCATGTCGTCCGGCACGTTCGCCGCGGCCAGGGCGGCCGACAGGGCCAGCTGCCGCTGGGGATCGGCGGGCGCCGCTTCCAGCGCGGCGATGGCGGCCAGGATGGCGGCGGCACCGTCGAACTTGGCGATGGCCAGCTTGAGCCGTTGAAAATGGCTGGCGACGGCTTGCGGGGCATGGCCGGGCGCGCCATGTTCGATGGCCGCCACGACGGCCGAAGTGATCAAGTCCATGCGCCACCTGCCTTTCAGGTCAATCTGGATTGAATGTCAACCCATATTGCCATAAAAGCACGCGGAAAGCGACTTGTCCAGCATCCCGCGCAGCGGGCCTGTCAACGGTCAATGCTGCTTGTCGTCGCTGAACTGCTGCGCCAAGGATTGCAGGGGGGCTACCGTCAGGCCGCCGCGGCTCACGTGTTCGGGTATGGCCACGCGCACGGGCTTGCTGTGCATATTGGTCGATGACAGCACGTTCGTCGTGGTCTCCGGGGCCGCATTCCACACGGGATCGACGATGCCCTCGAACACATGTTTCAATTGCTCGCCCCACGTGTCGCGGATCATGCGGAAATACTGGTTTTTTTCATCGATGGTGACGAAGCGCGTGACGGCCAGGCTGCCCGTCTCGTAGACGAGCAAGTCCAGCGGCAAGCCGACGGAAATATTCGAGCGCAGGGTGGAGTCCATGGAGATCAGCGCGCACTTGGCCGCTTCGTCCAGGCGCGTGAACGGGTTGATGACGCGGTCGATGATGGGCTTGCCGTATTTGGCTTCGCCGATCTGGAAATACGTGTTTTCATCGTGCGATTCGATGAAATTGCCGGCCGAATACACCTGGAACAAGCGGCAGCGCTCGGCGCCTATCTGGCCTCCTAAAATGATGCTGACGTTGAAATCGATGCCGCAGTCGGCCAGCGCCTTTGCTTCGCGCTGGTGCACGGTGCGCACGGCTACGCCCACGATGCGGGCCGCATCGTACATGCTGGCCACGTTCCAGATGCTGCGGCCATCCGCATCCACGTGTTCGGACACGATCTGGCGGATCGCCTGCGAGATCGACAAATTGCCTGCCGTCATCAGCACCAGCATGCGGTCGCCCGGGTTCTCGAACACGCTCATCTTGCGGAAGGTGCCCACCTGATCCACGCCGGCGTTGGTGCGGGAGTCGGACAGGAAGACCAGGCCTTCGTTCAGGCGCATGCCTATGCAATAAGTCATCGTCGTAAATCAAGTCAAAAGGGGGTGCATTCTACACCAGCCGGACCGCGCCACCTGCTGGCAAGGCCCGGCCAGCCTCATTCCTGGCATTGTTACACGGGCACGATCTGCACCTCGACCCGTAAGGTTTCCGTGCCGCCGCCCTGGCGCACGCCGCGCACGGGAGCGGCCGAATCGTAGTCGCGCCCGATGGCCAGGCGGCAATACGCATCCGTCATCAGCCGCGCATGCGTGACGTCGATGCTGACCCAGCCCGCGAAATCCGTGTCTTCCGCCCACGCGTCGACCCAGGCGTGGCTGGCCGCGTGGCCCGTCGTGCCCGGATCGATATAGCCGGACACGTAGCGGGCGGGTATGCCCCAGGCGTGGCAGCAGGCGAGGAACAGATGGGCGTGGTCCTGGCACACGCCGCGCCCCAGGGCCAGCGCGTCGCCGGCCGTGGTGGTGACCATGGTGGCGCCGCTTTCATACGCCACGTGGCCCACGATGTGCTCGGCCAGGCGCAGCAAGTGGCCCGTGCCCGCCGTCACCCGCCGGTCCGGCAGGCTGGCGGCCGTCAGCTCGAGGATGGCGGGATCGGCCTGGGTCAGCGGTGTCGGCATGGTAAACAGCAACGGCGACAGGGTATCGGCCAGGTTCAGCCGTCCCTTGTGCGGGTAGATGGTTTCCACTACGCCGTGCGCCACCAGGCTCAGCGATTGATGGCTGCCATTGATCGTCAGCATGTGCGACAGGTTGCCGTAGGCATCCGTATAGGCGTGGCACCGGCCCGGCGTGGCGATATGCCAGGACAGGGCCCGCTGCTGCGGCTCGCTGCGCGGCGTCAGGTGCAGCTGCTGGATGGTGTAGGCCAGCGGCGCACTGTAGGCGTAATGGGTGGCGTGGCGGATGGTGAGCTGCATCAGGCCGCCAGGGGAACGAGGAAGTCGCGGCTGACCCGGTTGCCCAGGTCATAGATATTTTCCAGAAATTGCGTCAAGGTATGGTGCAAGCCCGCCTTCATGATGTCGTCGATATGGCCGAATTTCAGCTCCGCATGCAGTTTGCCGGCAAACCGCTCCGTATCGGCCGACACGTCGTTGCGGATATGTCTTAAATTTTCCACCACGTCATCCATGCAGGCGAGCAGGGACCTGGGCATGTCGCCGCGCAGCATCAGCAATTCCGCCACCCGTGCCGGCGTGATCACGTCGCGGTAGACCTTGCGGTAGATTTCGAAGCCGGAAACGGAGCGCAGCAGGGCTGCCCAGTAGTAGAAATCGCGCTGGGCGACGTCTTGCGACGTGTCGCGCGCGCCGTGGAACTTCACGTCGAGGATGCGCGCCGTGTTGTCGGCCCGCTCCAGGAAGGTGCCCAGGCGGATGAAGTGGATGGCTTCGTCCTTCAGCATGGTGCCCAGGGTCACGCCGCGCGACAGGTGCGAGCGGTACTTGACCCATTCGAAGAACTGGCTGGGGTCCGTTTCCAGCAGATTGCTTTTCAGGCGCTTCTGCATGTCGAGCCAGGTGGCGTTCTGGATTTCCCACACTTCCGTCGTCAGGGTGCCCCGCACGGCGCGGGCGTTTTCGCGCGCGCCCGTCAGGCAGGCCAGGATGGAGGACGGGTTGTTCGGGTCGCGCACCATGAAGTCGAGCACGTCGCGCGTGTGGAAGCGGCCGTATTTGTGGTCGTACGCGCTTTGCAGCTCGGAAATACCCAGGGTGGCGCGCCAGCCCTGTTCCGCGTCCTGCTCGGACTGGGGCAGCATCGACGTTTGCATGTTGACGTCCAGCATGCGCGCCGTGTTTTCCGCGCGCTCCGTGTAGCGGGCCATCCAGAACAAATGATCGGCAGTACGGCTCAGCATGTTTTTTCTCCTAATTCCGATGATGCGGGTTCCAGCACCCAGGTATCCTTGGTGCCGCCCCCTTGCGAGGAATTGACCACCAGCGAGCCTTCACCGAGGGCCACGCGGGTCAGGCCGCCCGGCACCATGGAAATCGTCTTGCCGGACAGCACGAACGGACGCAGATCGATGTGGCGCGGCGCAATGCCGGCCTCGACATACGTGGGGCAGGCGGACAGGGCGAGTGTCGGCTGGGCGATGTAGCCGCCCGGATTGGCCAGCAGGCGCTGGCGGAAGTCCTCGATCTGCGCCAGGCTGGACGCGGGGCCCACCAGCATGCCATAGCCGCCTGCGCCATGCACTTCCTTGACGACCAGTTTCGCCAGATTCGCCAGCACGTAGGACAGGTCGGCCGGTTTGCGGCACTGGTAGGTGGGCACGTTGTTCAAGATCGGTTCCTGCGACAGGTAGAACTTGATCATGTCGGGCACGAACGGGTAGATGGACTTGTCGTCGGCCACGCCCGTGCCGATGGCGTTCGCCAAGGTCACCCGTCCGGCGCGGTAGACGGACAGCAGGCCCGGCACGCCCAAGGAGGAATCGGAGCGGAAGGCCAGCGGGTCGAGGAAATCGTCGTCGACCCGGCGGTAGATCACGTCCACGCGCTTCGGTCCCCGCGTGGTGCGCATGTACACGGAGTTGTCGTTGACAAACAAGTCCTTGCCTTCCACCAGTTCCACGCCCATCTGCTGGGCCAGGAACGCGTGCTCGAAGTAGGCGGAGTTGTACATGCCGGGCGTCATGACGACGACCGTGGGGTCATCCACGCCCATGGGGGCGACGGAGCGCAGGTTGTCGAGCAGCATGTCCGGATAGTGGTCGACGGGGGCGATGCGGTTGCGGGCGAACAGTTCCGGGAACAAGCGCATCATCATCTTGCGGTCTTCCAGCATGTAGGACACGCCGGAGGGCACCCTTAAATTGTCTTCCAGCACGTAGAATTCGCCCTGGCCCGCGCGCACGATGTCGACGCCCGCGATGTGGGCGTAAATGTCGGAAGCGACGGCGATGCCCTGCATTTCCGGGCGGTACTGGGCATTCCTGTAGATTTGCTCGGCCGGAATGATGCCCGCCTTGATGATGTTTTGCTCATGATATATATCATGGATGAACATGTTCAAGGCTTGCACCCTTTGCACCAGGCCCGTCTGCATCTGCGCCCATTCGGCGGCGGGGATGATGCGGGGGATGGTATCGAAGGGGATCAGGCGTTCCGTGCCGGCATCGTCGCCATACACGGCAAACGTGATGCCGACCCGGCGGAACGTCAGGTCGGCTTCGGCCCGCTTGCGGGCGATGATCTCGGGGGATTGCTGCGCCAGCCAGTTGCTGAATTCACGATAGTGTGCGCGTACCTTGCCGTCCGTACCCACGTCATTTGCAGTCATTTCATTGAAAAAATTTGCCATGTTGTGATGTCCCTTGAGCCGTGTCCGGGTATAGCTCAGCAGGAAGCGTGCCAACAGGGCAGGCGCGAACCGGTATAAATATGACCACTTTTGTGGCGTTGCGCCATCTGTCGCACCGACTTGGTGCGCTAGCTGTCACTGTTGGGGGCGCCAGGGGGCTGGACGAAGGGACGGCAATCGACGGGCACGTCGAAGATGAAGCTGGTGCCCGTTTCCGGCGCGCTGTCGACGGCGATGCTGCCGCCGTGGCTTTCGGCCACATTCTGCACGAAGGGCAGGCCGATGCCCCAGCCGGGCGCGGGGCTGTCGTTCTCGCGGCGCAGGTAGTCGAAGATGCGTTCGGCCTGTTCCGGCGCGATGGCGTGGCCGCCGTTGTGGACGGTAATGAACAGGCGTTCGTGGGTCGCTTCCACGCGCACGCCGATGGGGCCGTCGTCGCCGTACTTGAGGGCATTGCCCAGCAGGTTTTCCAGTGCGCGCCGCAGCGAGTTCTCGCACCACCAGCCCGTGACGGATTGCCCTTGAACATGGCATTTGCCGGGCCGCTGCAGGTTGACCTGGCCAGCCACGGCCTGCACCAGGGGCAGCACGTCGAACCGGCTCAGCGCCAATGGCAGCCGCTGGCCCTGGTGGTAGCTGAGGCTATCGAGCAATTCCTCGATCATGCCATCGAGCCGTTTGCTGTGTTCGGTGATCTTGTGCGCGAGCGCCGCCACCCGTTCCGGCTCCGCCGGCCGCAGCAGCAACTGGGCGCTGGTGCTGATCACGGCCAGCGGGTTGCGCATGTCGTGCGACAGGCCGGCCGCGATGCTGCGCCGGAAGCCTTCGTGCATGCTGGTAAACTCGCGTATCGATTCGCGGATGCCCGAATCGATCGATTCGTTGATCACCTGCCAGTCCTTGCTGCGCAGGGTAATGCCGGCCTCATGCGCGACGGCGGCAAAGCAGTCGCGGAAGATCTGGTATTCCTGGATCACCTGTTCCGGCCCGTAATTGGTCATGCGCGCCCGTTCATTGCCATGCACGGCGGGCACGTTGCTGTTGCTGGCCGCGTTTTCGCGCGGGTGGCCCGGCGTGAGGGCTTCGGCCAGGTTGTCGAAGAAGGCCGGCAAAGTATTGATGAGTATGGGCGTGAGCAACTGGTCCGCGCCCCGTACGCTGGCGCGCACGCGCTGTTCCCATGCACCGAGGACGGCGTCGCGCATGGCAAAGATGCGCTGTGCGCGCTGCAGCGGATGGCGCGCGTATGCCTGGCGACCCGTGTGACGATCAGTGGCAATATTCACCGGAACTCCCTGAGAGGAATGGCTATGCTCCTGATAGTATGCGCCTAATCCGCGGCCGGGGAAACGCCTTATTGCCCAGTATCGGCCTGCCGCAAGGCCGCATGCAGGCGGAAAAGCGCCGCTGACCACTCGCTCAGGGAAAAGTTCTGTGGGTCATCATGACCATTCGCAAAGCCCGTATCGAGCACGGCGTGGAAGGCGGGGATCAGCCACGTGCCCCTGCGCACGCTGGCGGCGATATACAGCAGGGCCAGGCGCTCGTATTGCGCGGGCGTGAAGCCGGGATCGGGCGCCAGGCCGTCGTTGCCCTTGCCGCCGCCGGGCACGGAGTTGCGCGGCTGCACCAGTTCCACGTGCAGGAACAGCCCCGTCAGCGACGGCTTGTCCTTTTCCAGCTTGCTGGCGTAGCCTGGCGTGCCGAAGTCGCGCACTTGCAGGGAGCCGCCCAGGCGGTTCACGTAGACATGGCCTTTCGGCCCGCTACCGAGCGCAGGGTTACGTATATTGAAATCGTTGAAATCCCAGCCGGCATCGTTGATGTGGGCTGGAATGGCGTCGAGCAGGAAATTCGGGTAGCTGGTGTCGTGGATGACGAAATACCGGGCCATGGGCGCCGCCAGCCGGCCCACGGCCCGCGACAGGGGTGCATCGACGGCGCCGCCCACGTCCGCTTCGCTGACCGATTGCTGCGCCAGCCAGGCGCGCAGGCGGGCCGGGGCGATATCCGTGCGCTGGCCGATGCGGGCGGCAAGAAAGTCGGGCAGCGGCGCGGTCTCGCCCAGGCGCGCATACAGCTTCACGGGGCGCAGCAGGCACGTGGCTTGCGCCCGCGCATCGCCCTTGAAGCCGCTTTTCCAGGCCACGTAGGGGCAGGCGGTTTGCTGCTGGGCAGCAGCAAAAGGGGAAGTACAGAGCAATACTAGCAGGGCTGGGAACAGTTTCATGTTGGCATTGTCGCCCAAGCCCGCGTGCTGGCACAGGCGCGCACGCGAAAAAAAAAGCTGCCCCGGGGAAGGAGCAGCTTTGCGGCCAGGCTGGCGGGTGCGCTTAAAACGCCACGCTGCCGGAAACGACGAAGGTGCGCGGCGCAGCCAGGACCAAGCTGCCCGAATCGAACGAGGAGACGGCCGAGGCCCAGTAGCTGCGGTCGGCAACGTTGTCGATACGCGCGCGCAGGGTCACGTCGCGGCCTGCCAGCTGCGTCAGGTAGCGGGCGCCGATATCCACGCGTGTCCAGGATGGCAATTGCTTGGTGTTGGCCAGGTCCGCGTATTGCGTCGAGGTATACACGGTGCGCGCGTTCAGGCTCAAGCCAGGCGTGCCCGGCACGTCCCATTCGCCGCCCACGCTCGCCTGCATCTTTGGCGCGCCGATGGCGTTCTTGCCGTTATTGAGCGGCTTGTCCGTCTTGCGCTGTTCCGTATCGAGCCAGGTCAGGCCGCCCAGCAGGCGCACGCCTGCCACCGGCGTGCCGAAGACGGACAGTTCCAGGCCCTGGTTGCGCTGCTCGCCCGACAGGGTGGCGCGCGTGCCGACGATGGCCGGCAAGGGCTTGGCCGTCGAGAACAGGGCGGCGCTCATGCCCAGCTTGCCGGCGTCATACTTGATGCCGATCTCCTTTTGCCTGGACTTGTACGGTGCAAAGACTTCGCCGTGGTTGCTCACCAGCTGGTCCGTCGTGCCGTCGAAATAGGTGCCGCTGGCCACCGGGCCCTTGACCAGCGCCTCGATATAGTTGGCGTACAGCGAGACTTGCTTGCCGGCCTTGTAGACTATGCCGGCCACGGGCGTGGTGGCGCTCTTGTCATAGGTGGGGCCGGACGGCACGGCCGTGCCGTAGGCATAGCCCGTATCCTTGATCTGCTGGTGGCGCGCGCCCACGGTCAGCAGCAGGCTGTCATCGAGGAAGGCCATGGTGTCTGCCACGGCAAAGCTGCTGAGGATGGTGCGTTGCGTGACTCTTGGGTCGCTCATCGCGCCGCCCGAATTGGCGGCCAGGGTCGGCGGCATGGCCACATCGACGGGGCGGTAGATATTCGTCGGGAAGCCCGCGTAATCGCTGATGGCGTAGGCATTCTTCGCTTCATTCCAGTGGCCGGACCAGCTCGCTACCAGGGTATGCTGGACGGCGCCCGTGCCGAGTTTGCCGCGAACGCCCACTTCGCCCGTACGGATTTCCTGCTTGCGGCCATTGTCGAAACGGTACACGCTGGCGTCGCCATTGCTTGACGTCAATGCCGGTTCGGCCAGGCTGTTCGATTCCTTCGTCGAGCGGCTGCCAAACGCGGCCCACGCTACCACATCCCTGGCCAGGTCGACTTCGGCGCGCGCCGTGCCAAAGACATCGTGTTCCTTCGAGAAACTCCATGGCTGGGCAAAATTCTTCGATGCGTCCGGCGCGCCGGGCAGAGCGGTCACGCGGCCGATGTTGACGGACGGGCGCGGCGCCGTCAGGTCGAAGTTCTGGTAGCCGGCGTCGGCCGACAGGCGGAAGTTGCGGCCGCGATAGTCGAGGCCAACGGAGAACATGCCCACGTCGTGGTCTTCGCGCCCGATGCTGGTCTCTCCCTGGCGCTTGGCGGCATTCACGCGCATGCCGAATTCCCGGTGCTCGCCGAAACGGCGCGCCACGTCGATGGCCGCATAGGCATGGCCGCCCGATTCCACGCCCACCGTCAGTTCCGTCAGCGGCGTGTTGCCGGCGCGCTTGGGCATCAGGTTGATGGCCCCGCCGATGCCGCTGCCGCCAGGCGCCGCGCCGTTCAGGAAGGTGCTGGCGCCACGGAAGACTTCCACCCGTTCAAGCAATTCCGGCGACACGTATTGACGGGGCAGCACGCCATACAGGCCGTTGTACGCCACGTCATCGGAATCGAGCGCGAAACCACGGATCACATACACTTCCTGGAAATTGCCATAACCGCGAGACATGCGCACGGCCGCATCGCTTTGCAGCAAGTCGCCCACGCTGCGCGCCTGCTGGTCGGCGATGAATTGCTGCGTATAACTGGTGTTGCCAAACGGCGTATCCATCATGTCCACGGAGCCGAGGATGCCCATGCGCCCGCCGCGCGCCACTTGCCCGCCCGCATAGGCTTTCGACAAGCCTTCCGCCGACGCATCGGCCGATGCATTCACGACCACCGTGGGCATGGTTTGCGCATCGCCGGCCGGCGCCGCGGAGGTGGCTTGCGCGTGGACGGTGCTGCTGGCCAGCAGGAAGGCGGCCAGGGCGAAAGGAGTAGGGGCGAGGCGGAAGGTGCGCATGGTGTTGTTTGGATATTAATGAGAATGATTATCATTATATTCCAGTGCAGCGCAGCGCGTGGGAAAGCGTGAGAAAGTGGCAAAAATATCGCCATTTGTACAACATCTGGCCCGCCAGGTACTGGAATCTGGCAGAAAAGGGCGCGACACGCGATACCTTGTGGATTTATTAATGCGTATGACCAAGTTTCGTTAAAATGGGCCATCGCGCCCGGCGCCTCCAGGAAACCGCATGTCGTTGCATCGCCACTTACAGTCCGCCTCCAGGCGCATGCAGCGCGGCTTGAGCCTGAAAGGCGCGGCCGTCGCGCTGATCCTGGCCATGCATGCGCTGGGCCTGTATTTCCTGCTGCTGCCGGCGCGGCAGCTCAAACAATACACGGAAGTGGCTTTCCTCACGCTCATGCCGCCCCGGCCGCTGCCGCAGACGCCGCCGATGCCCTTGCCGATGCCCATGCCTGTCCCCATGCCCCGCGCGCGGGCCAGTGCGCCGCCCGCCGTTCCCGACCTGCCTGCCGTGGCGGCGCAAGCGATCACCGTTCCCGAGGAAGCAGCCCCCGCGCCATCGGCGGCGCCGGCCGCGACGGACTTGCGCACGCGCGCCCGGCTGGCGGCGGGCGCCGCCGACAAGGCCCTGCGCGGCGAACGGAAGCAGGAACAGCCGTGGCTGGCCGCAGCCGAGCTCAAAAGCGAAAGCACGTTCCAGAAGCTGGTCGCCTCCGCCTACCGCGGCGGGCCCGTCATCCGCGTGGAAGAATACCTGTCGGCCGACGGCCGGCCGGTGACGCGCATCGTCAGCGCCGGCGGCGCCACCTGCTATGGCATGGATGCGAACCCGGGCGCGGGCGCCGACCCGTCCAGGACGGGCGGCAAGGTAAAACGTGTGCCTTGCCCGGGATAACGTTTCCGCGCAGTACACAGCGCGCAGTACACAGTTTTCACGGCAATTATGGGGCGGCCAGCCCCGGCTGGGTCCCAAATATGCTAAGTTGCGTCTGCAAATCTTGTCGACACGACCCAGGACGCCCATGCTACCCGAACTCCTCATCCTCGCTCCCAGCCCCTCGGCTGCCGTCAACGCGCAGCTGGAACGGCATTACACCTGCCATCACGCGTGGCAGGTGCCGGCCGACGAGCGCCATGCCTGGCTGGCCGAACGGGCGCCGGCCATCCGCGCCGTCGTCACGACGGGCGCGCTGGGCTTGAATGCTGCCGACATGGCCTTGCTGCCCGCGCTGGAAATCATCGCCGTCAATGGCGTTGGCCTCGACGGCGTGGCGCTCGACGAAGCGCGCGCGCGCGGCATCGCCGTCACCACCACGCCGAACGTGCTCACCGACGACGTGGCCGACGTGGCGCTGGGCCTGCTGCTGGCCAGCGCCCGGCACATCGTGGCGTTCGACCGTTTCGTGCGCGATGGCGGCTGGGAACGCCGCGAAGCCATCGCCCCCGCGTCCAGCCTGCGCGGCAAGACGGCCGGCATCTTCGGTTTCGGCCAGATCGGGCAAGCCATCGCGCTGCGCCTGGCCGCCTTCGGCGTCAAGGTGCGCTACTTCCAGCCCCGCGCCATTGCCGGCACCGCCGTGCCGCGCGCGGAATCGCTGCTGGCCCTGGCGCAGGACAGCGATTACCTGTTCGTCTGCGCGCCGGGCACGCCCGCCACGCGCAAGATCGTCGACCGCACGGTGCTCGACGCGCTGGGCCCCCAGGGGACCTTGATCAATATCGCCCGCGGCGCCCTGATCGATGAAGACGCCCTGATTTCCGCCTTGCAGGACGGCCATCTGGGCGCGGCCGGCCTCGACGTGTTCGCGCACGAACCGCGCGTACCAGACGCCTTGCGCGCCTTGCCGAACGTGGTGCTGACGCCGCACGTGGGCAGCCTGACCGTGGAAACGCGTCATGCGATGGGGCAGTTGGTCGTGGATAATCTGCGCGCCCACTTTGCCGGCCTGCCTTTGCCCACCCCCGTGGTTTAGGTCCAGTTTATCGCCAATGTGAGGCCAGGCGCATGCCACCTTCAGCGAATCGCCTCTGGCGCCAGCAAAATGCGTTAGCATCCTATAAATAGCATTTTTATATGATGTTCTGGCGAAAGGAATGGCGATGCATACGATACTGGTGATGGGCGCGGGCTTCGCGCTGCTGGCACTGTGCCTGCTGGTGGGGCGGGGCAGGGGCGCGATGGCGCAGGCGGCCCTGGCGTTCATTCCCCTGTGGCTGCTGGGCGCCGGCGTCAACATGGCGGCGGGCGTGCTGACGGCCGGCTATTCCGTCGCCGAGGAACTACCGATTTTTGCAGTAATTTTTGCCGTGCCAGCCTTGCTGGCCGGTTTTTTGTGGTGGCGTTTACAACGCGCCTGAGCCGCCAGCCCATGGGCAGCACCGCCAGCACGGCCAGGATTGATGATGAAAGAGTAGCTATGGAATTGACAAAATCGCTGTTGCGCAAGCGCGGCGGACAGGACAGCGGCAAGGTGGGCATGATCGAGCTGTTCTTCGACCTTGTGTTCGTATTTGCCGTGACGCAACTGTCGCACGGCTTGCTGGCGCACCTGAGCGCCCTGGGCTGGCTGCAGACGGGCCTGCTGCTGATGGCCGTCTGGTGGGTGTGGATTTTTACTTCGTGGATCACCAACTGGCTCGACCCCGAGCGCATTCCCGTGCGCATCAGCCTGTTCGTCCTGATGCTGGGCGGCCTGATCATGTCCGCCTCGATACCGGAAGCGTTCGGCACGCGGGGCCTGGGCTTCGCGGGCGCCTACGTGGCCATGCAGGTGGGCCGCCCCCTGTTCGCCTGGTGGGCCGTGCGCCACGAAGCGCTGGCGCGCCGCCGCAATTTCCAGCGCATCAGCGTGTGGGCCGTGTTGTCCGGCATCTTCTGGATTGCCGGCGGCCTGGCCGATCCATCCCAGCGCATTTTCTGCTGGGGCCTGGCCCTGGCGATCGACCTGGCCGGCCCGTGGCTGCGCTTTGGCGTGCCGGGCCTGGGCAGTTCGTCGACGGCCGACTGGGATGTCGACGGCGGCCACATGGCCGAGCGCTGCGCGCTGTTCGTCATCATCGCGCTGGGCGAATCGCTGCTGGTGACGGGCGCCACGTTCGCGGGACTGGAATGGACGCCAGGCAACTGGCTGGGCTTTTTGTCGGCGCTGGTCGGCAGCATCGCCATGTGGTGGATTTATTTCGACACGGGCGCCGAGGCGGGCCACCACCGCATCGCCCACTCGAAAGACCCGGGCAGCATCGCCCGCAAGGCCTACACCTACATCCACGTGCTGATCGTGGGCGGGGTGATCGTCAGCGCCGTGGCCGACGAACTGGCCCTCGTGCATCCGGATGAGGCGAGCTTCGCCGGCATCAGCGCCTTGCTGGGCGGTCCGATCCTGTATCTGCTGGGCAATGCGCTGTTCAAATGGGTCAGCAGCGACCGCGCCGCGCCGCCGCTGTCGCACCTGCTGGGCATCCTGATCATCCTGGCGCTGATCCCGATGGCGTACGGCCGTCTGTACGCGCCGCTGACCCTGGCCTGCATCACCAGCTGCGTGCTGGTCCTCGTGGCCGTGTGGGAACACATGGCGCTGCGCCGCCCGCCGCCGGACATCGATCCCTGATTGCCGCGCAAGCTTATCTGGACGGCGCAATGCCGTCCGGATCGCTGCGCGCGTCCAGCGTCAGCTGCAAAAACGCCAGGTCCAGCCAGGCGCCGAACTTGGTGCCCACCTGGGGCAGCAAGCCCACTTCCACGAATCCCAGTTTTTTATGCAGGGCGATGGAGCCGCCATTCCCTGCCTCGATGCCGGCCACCATCACGTGCTTGCCGATGCCGCGCGCCCGCGCGATCAATTCCTGCATCAGGGCCAGCCCGATGCCTGCGCCGCGACAATCCGGGTGCACATACACGGAATGCTCGACCGTATGGCGGAAGCCCTCGAAGGCGCGCCAGTCGCCGAACGAAGCGTAGCCGGCCACGCCGCCCGCCCCGTCGATGGCGACGAGCACGGGGTAGCCGGCCTTTTCGCGGTCCGCCAGCCAGGCGGCGCGGTTGGCCACGTCGACCGTCCGTTCATTCCAGATGGCCAGGGTATGGCTGACGGCATCGTTGTAGATGGCCGTGATTCCTTCGAGGTCGCCCGTCCGGGCATCGCGTATCTGCATGTTGCTCTCCTTGCTAGGCGTCTACTATAATGGACAAATCATAGATTGCCGCCCACGCCTTGTCCAATAAAATCCGAATGGAAGCGGGAATGAAATCCAACAATATATGTCCACGAAACCAGACGAACTGAATCGGCGCATCGGCGCCAGGGTGCGCCTCGAGCGCGAGGGCCTGGGCTGGTCGCTGACGCAGCTGGCGGCCCGTTCGGGCGTGTCGCGCGCGATGGTGCACAAGGTGGAGCGGGGCGATTGCAGCCCCACGGCCACCTTGCTGGCGCGGCTGTCGGGCGCCTTCGGCCTGAGCATGTCCGAACTGATCGCCCGCGCCGAGATGCGCGAAGGGCGTTTGCTGCGCAAGGCGGACCAGCCCGTGTGGACGGACCCGCAGAGCGGCTATGTGCGGCGGCACGTGTCGCCCGCTTCCGACATGCTGCTCGACCTCGTGCACATCAGTTTGCCGCCGGGCGCCGTGGTGGCGATGCCGGCCGCCGCCTATGTGGCGCGGCGCCAGCTGATCTGGTCGCTCAGCGGCAGCCTCGTCTTCATCGAAGGCGATACCCGCCACGTGCTGGACGAGGGCGACTGCCTGGAGCTGGGGCCGCCGGCGGACTGCGTGTTCAGGAATGAAACCTCGGCCGACTGCACCTACGCCGTGGCGGTATTGAAGAGCGCTTGACTTTAACCCAGCGCCGCCGCGCGCAGCTGGGCGATGAAGGCGCGCGCGGCGGGCGCCTGTTCGTGGCGGCGGAAGGCCACGGCGATTTCCGAGCTGATCTGCGGGCCTTCCAGTTCGCGGAATACCACGCCGGGCAATTGCACGCTGGCCATCACGGAGTGGGGCACGATGGCGCAACCCGCGCCCAGCGACACTTCCGTCAGCACGGCCAGCAGGCTGCCCGGACGCGACACCACCTGCGCCGCAAAGCCGCCGCGCCGGCTCGCTTCCAGGGTTCCCAATTCCTGTTCCGGCACGATGAACGCTTGCTGCGCCAGCGCGGCGGGCCCGATCACGTCCAGGCGGGCCAGCGGGCTGTCTGCCTGCACGGCCAGCACGAAGCGGTCGCGCAGCAAGATCACACTGTCCAGTCCGTCCGGCAAGTGCAGGGGCGGGCGCACGAACGCCAGGTCCACGCGGCCCTGGTCCAGCAGGCCGGGCAGGGTATCCATCGCATATTCGCGCGCGCCGATATGGATGCCGGGGTGGCTGGCGCGGAAGCGGGCAAACTGGTCCTGCAGCACGCCCGCATAGGCGGCCGAAGCCACGTAGCCGATTTCCAGCCGTCCCAGTTCGCCCCGGCCCGCCCGCCGCGCCGCTTCCTGCGCCTGCGCCAGCTGCGCCAGCGCGCGCGCGGCTTCGATGACGAACAGCTCGCCGGCCGCCGTCAGGGCCACGGCGCGCTTGCTGCGCTGGAACAGCCGCGTGCCGAGCAAGCTTTCCGTTTCCTGCACCTGCTTGGTCAGCGCGGGCGGCGAAATGCCCAGTTCCGCGGCCGCCCGCGCGAAATGCAGGCTGTGCGCGACGGCCAGCACGCAGCGGAAATGCCGCAATTCCATCGCTTTGTCTGTATTCACCATGGGTAAATTATAAGGCGCTTGCCTTATAACAGGAAATAATACAAGCCTGCTTAAAATACAGGCATGAAAAATACCGACTGGACCTTATATACGTGCTCGGGCGTGTGCGCGCTGATCATGCTCGACACCAACGTGGTGGCCGTCTCGCTGCCGTCGATCGCCCGCTCGCTCAACGCCAGCTTCGTCGACGTGGAATGGGTGGTCAGCGCCTACATGCTGGCGTTCGCCTCGTTCCTGCTGCCGGCCGGCAGCATCGCCGACCGCCTGGGGCGGCGCAGGGTCATGCTGTGCGGTCTGGCCGTGTTCGCGCTGGCCTCCCTGCTGTGCGGCCTGGCGTGGACGCCGTTCGTGCTCAACGTGGCGCGCGCCGTCAAGGGCCTGGGCGCGGCGCTGCTGCTGACCTCCGCCTTGGCCGTCATCGGCCACACGTTTCACGCGGAAAAGGAGAGGGCGCGCGCCTGGTCCGTGTGGGGCGCGGCGATGGGCGTGGCCATGACGGTGGCGCCCCTGCTGGGCGGCCTGATCACGAGCGCCGTCAACTGGCGCTGGATTTTCTATCTGAACCTGCCCGTCGTGGCCATCTTGATGTGGCTGGTGCGCAGGCACGTGGATGAATCAAAAGATGCGTCGAACGCCAGTTTCGATCCGCTGGGCGCGCTGCTGTTTTCGGCCGGCCTGTTCTGCATCATCTGGGGCCTGATCGACGCCAGCGTGGCTGGCTGGTCCAGCCGCGCCACCACGCTGCGCTTTCTGGCCGGCGCCGCGCTGCTGGCCGTGTTCGTGCTGGCGGAACGGCGCCAGCGGGCGCCCATGGTCGATTTGTCCCTGTTCGGCCGCCGCGTGTTTGTCGGCGCCGTGCTGGGCATGTTCGGCTACGCCACCGCCGCGCAGGTGATGATGACGTTTCTGCCCCTGTACCTGCAGAACGCCTTCGGCTTTTCCGCCGTGCTGGCCGGCTGCGCCATGCTGCCGTTTGCCGTCGCCATGGTGGTGCTGTCCCGCCTGGCGCCGCGCGCCATGCGCCATCTGGACGACCGCGGCATCCTGGTGACGGGCTTGCTGATCGTCGCCGCGGGCAACGTGGCCACGGCCCTGGCCGCCGCCAGTTTGCAGTACGGCCTGGTGGCGGCCGGCATGGTCGTCACGGGCGCGGGGGCGGGATTACTCAACGGCACCACGCAAAAGGCCATCCTCGCCTGCATCCCCCGCGAACGCACGGGCATGGGGTCCGGCATCAGCACCACCACGCGCTTTGTCGGCATCGTGCTGGCCGTGGGCGCGCTGGGGGCCGTGCTGGCCATGCGCACGGCCGCCTCGTTCGAGAAACTGGCGTGGCTGCACGGCTTGAAGGCCTCGCCCGAAATGATAGGGCGCATCGTGGCCGGCAACGCGGCCGAAGCGTTCGGCCAGCTGCCGCCCGCCATGCAGGCCGTGGCGCAGGAAGCGGCGCGCCATGCCTTCATCGACGGTTTTGCCAGCGTGCTGTACCTGGCTGGCGGCCTGGCGGCCGTGGTGGCGGCGCTGGTGTTCGTGCTGGCCAGGCCGACGGTACCCGCCGCATCGGCAGCGGGAAAAGTGTAACTGTTCAGCAAGATTCACGTGCGCCGCTTGCACTTGTAATATGATGCCATCAGGAAATACATGGCATTCATATAACTACCGCAGGCAATCACATGCGCAGAAAACGCATCATCATCACCAGCGTGCTGGTGGCCGTCATCGGCGTGGCCGCTCCCCTGAGCCTGGCCTTTTACCTGTCGTCCGTGCGGGCCGAGCAGGGCGAGCAGGAACGCCTGCGCCTGCTGGCCGGCTACGCGCTCGAGCGCGCCCACCGTTCGATCGCCTCGGCCGGGGCCGCCCTGCGCAGCGCCGATGCGCTGGACCTGGCGCCGTGTTCGGAAGCGCACATCCAGCAGCTGCGCCGCATCACCATCACCACGCGCAGCATCGACGATATCGGCTATGTGGAAAACGGTTTTCTCAAATGCACGTCCACGGGCATCGAGGAGGCGCGCATCGCCATCACGCCGCCCGACTTCACCCTGGACAATGGCCTGGGCCTCGATTTCAACCTGCGCCCCGTCGCCAGCGGCGGCAAGCGCATGGTGGGACTGTCCTACCGCGCCTATAAGGTGCTGATCGATCCCGTGCGCTTTTCCGACGTCATCGTCGATAGCGACATCCAGATGGCCGTGGCCATCGGCAAGCGGGGCGTGCTCGACACCCTGCACCATCCGGACCCCGCGCAGGTGCAGGCCTTGCTCGCCGGCCAGCCGGCGGCGGACGCCGTCACGCCCGACGGCAGCATCCATGCGATCCTGTACCGCGACGGCTTGACGGCCGTGATGATCGAGCCGCGCAGCAAGCTGAACGACAGGCTGCGGCGCGAACAGCTGCTGCTCTTGCCGCTGGGCCTGCTGATGGCCGCCTTCATCGTCGGCATTGTCATCTGGCTGTCGCGCCGCCGCCTGTCGCTGATGGGCGAACTGCGCATCGCCATCGACCGGCGCGAATTTTTTGTCCATTATCAGCCCATCATCGCGCTCGACACGGGCGTGTGCGTGGGCGCCGAGGCGCTGATACGCTGGCGCCGTCCCGACGGCAGCATGATACGGCCCGACCTGTTCATCCCCGTGGCCGAGGAGGGCGACCTGATTCTGCCCATCACGGACCAGGTGATCGATTGCGTCATCGCCGACATGCGCAGCGCGCTGCTGGCCGACCGCGACCTGCACATCGCCATCAACCTGTGCGCCAGCGATATCGAGACGGGCCGCGTGCTCGACGTGCTCGAACGGACGCTGGACGGCACGGGCATCGAGGCGCAGCAGATCTGGCTGGAAGCGACGGAGCGGGGCTTCATCAACGTGGAAGCGGCGCGCGCCACCATCGAAAAAGCCCGCGCGCGGGGCCACGCGGTGGCCATCGACGATTTCGGCACGGGATACTCAAGCCTGTCGAGCCTGCAAAACCTGCCGCTCGACGCGCTCAAGATCGACAAGTCCTTCGTCGACACCATCGGCACGGACGCCGCCACCAGCAGCGTCACGCCGCACATCATCGCCATGGCCCGCACCTTGACCATGCTGATCGTGGCCGAAGGCATCGAAACGCAGCAGCAGGCTGATTATCTGCGCGAACGCAAGGTGGAATTCGGCCAGGGCTGGCTGTTTGCCAAGGCGCTGCCGGCCCCGGACTTCCTGGCCTTCTACCGGACGCGCCGCGCGCCGTCCGCATCATGAAATCATGAAACACACGCGCTTTCCTTATCCCTTGCAGCCGCTGCGCGTACCGGGCGGCTGGCACATCACCGTCAACACCCTGTTCGAGGTGGACCCCGGCCCGGACACCATGCAATGGTTCAGCAGCGCATTGCTGCTGTGGGGCAGTTGCCGCGACAGCGGTTACAGCTTCAATTCGCACTTCGAGCCGGAAGACGATCCGCAGGGCGAATTCGTGCTGGAAATGGGCAAGGTGGCATACGACCGCCACGGCAACGCCGTCAAGGACAGCGAGGTGTTCCTGGGCGAGTTCCGCACGCGCAGCAAGGCGGCGTTTGTCGCACGGGTCGAGCAGTTCATGCAAGACCCGGCAGCCTGAACGCTACGGCTTGCGCGGCAAGACCACGTCCTGCCCGCCCTGCGTGAGCACGGCGCTGACGATCTTGCCCGTGGCGTCGCGCGTAAACGCCAGTTCCGCATCGATGGCGCGGAAGAAAAACTGGTCTTTCGCGCTGGCAAACACGGGTGCCGACCCCACGCCCGTGCCGGCCGCTTCCAGGCCAGCCTTGCCCAGGGTGACGCTGAGCGTGAATTCGGCCCCCGACGGATATTCGCCCACGTACTCGGCCAATGCCGCGCGCGGCACCTCGATGGCCGCCAGCGGCTTTTTCAGGGGCGGCAAGGGCGTGCCGGGCAGCAGCGCGGACAAGCCCAGGGCGTCGACGGTGCGCGCCGTGTTCGTCAGCACCACCACGCCCCGCTTGCCATCCGTGGTAAAGGCCGCATAGCTGGTGTAGCCGCCCGTCTGGCCGCTGTGCCAGGCATAGCTGTGTCCGTGCTGCTGCTCCAGCAGCCAGGCCAGGCCGACTTTCGTGTCGCTGCCGGGCGCCAGCGGGCGCCGCGGTTTTACCGCCAGCGCATAGGGGCGCAGCGGCTTGAACATGTACGCTTGCAAGTAGGCAACCATGTCGCGCGCGCTCGAATACACGCCGCCGGCCGGCGCCACCACGTTCAGATCCCAGGCCGGCGTTGCTTCGCCTGTCAGCAGATGGCCCGGCGCCAGGCGCGCCAGCATGCCGTGGCTGGGCTGGTTCGAGGTGGAACGCATGCCCAGCGGCACGGCGATGCGCGACTGCAGCAGGGCCTCGTAGCTGGTGCCTGCCTGCGCGGCCAGGGCCGTGCCCAGCACGGCATAGCCGATATTCGAGTAGTCGAAGGCGCCGCCCGGCGCGCGCGGCAGGTGGTAGGCGGCGAGAAACTGCCGCTGCTTCGCTTCCGTGTAATCGGCGTACGGATTGGCCGGGTCTTTCGGCGCGAAGTTGTCGGGCAGGCGGGGCAGCGCGGAATAATGCGTGGCCAGGTCCAGCATGCTGATCGTCTTGCCGTCGAAGGCGGGCACTTTATAGCTGGGCAATAATGTCGCCACCGGTTCGTCGAGCTTCACCTTGCCATCGACGACGGCGTGGGCCAGCAGCAAGCCCGTCATGGTCTTGGTGACGGAACCGATCTGGTAGACGGTGTCGGCGCCCGGCTTGGCATTCTTGCCTGCATGCACGCTGCCAAAACCGTAGACGGCGCTGTTCTTGCCTTCGATGACGGCGATGACTATGCTCGGGTGCAAGCCCGTGCGCGTGAGTTCTTCGGCCCGCCGGCGCACGGCGTCGTCGAGGACGGGGGCGGCCAGCGCGGCGCTGCCGAGGAGGCAAAGGGGGAGGAGAGCGAGGCGTGGTGTCATGGGAACCTGTCAAGTGATGAGGGAAAAGGCAAGTTCACGCCAGCCCCCGGATAAAGTGGCTGGGATGAATGCCGAGCATAGGCGCGCAACATGAAGGTTGTCTGAGTTTTTTACCATTCTTGTTCTGGCGCAAGGCGTCGCGCCGGCCTCAGGCGCCAGCGGCCGGCATTTCCAGCAAGCGGGCCAGCTGCGCGCGCATGTCGCTGGCCATGCATTGCAGTAATTCGCCGCGGCGGCGCGCATCGGCGCGCTTCTTTGACGGCACCCCGGCCAGGTCGGGCGCCCGGTAGGCGGCGCAGGGCAAGTGATAGTTCCCGTTGGGCATGCGCTGCGCATGCAATTCCTGCCACGCCTGATCGTAATCGGCGGCAATATGGCGGCGCCGGCGCGCATTCAGGGCGATGCGGTTGTCATTGCTGATCAAAAACAGGTTGTTACAGGCGAAAAAATCGCCGAAATCGCGCAGGGCCGCGACCATCAGGTTTTTCGGCCGGCAACCGTGCAAGGCCCGCGTGGCCGCCTTCACGGCTTGGGCGCCCGCGTCCGAACGCAAGCCTTGCAGCGCGCCCAGCTGCAAGGACACGCCATCGGCGCGCGGCAGGAACAGGAAGCTGGCCAGGTACAGGGGCTGGCCGTCGCACGTGAGGCGCAGGCACAGTTCGCCTTCGCGGTAGCTGTCGTGGATGGCCGTCAGCTGCAGGCGGTACAGCGCCCCGTCCTTGCCTTCGAACGCGGCCAGCACCAGGGGCTGGCGCGCGGCCCGTTCGACCAGGGTCCGCGCGCCCGCCTGCCACAGGAAACGGTAGTGTCCTTCCAGCAAGGCCAAACGGTCCGCGCAGCCCAGCTGGCGGGAGGCGTAAGGGCGGTATATCTTGAAGCGCAGGCAGGGATGCAGCTGCGCCAGCGAGTGCAAGCCTGGCATGCTGCCCAGGAACGCTTGCCAGCGCGTGCGCTGGCGGGGAAAGAAGAGGGCGCCCAGCGCCGCTTTCAAGCGGTGGCCGCTGGCGGGGTGCGGCACGGCGGCACCGTGGTGCAGGGATAAAGCGATGTCATTCATGATTCAGCCGGAAAATGGCAGGCGCTGCACAATGAGAGCCTTGCCAATTTGAATGCTACGCGGGCCAGGTGAATTTCATATTAAGAAGCCATGCACATGGGCATTTAGAGGATGGCAACTAAACATTTGCCTTCTTGCAATATGGACGCTTATGCTCGCGGCAACTTCACTCGATGACCGCCCCCATTCATGCTTCACCGCCATTTGCTTGCCATTCCCCTGCTTGCCGCCGCGCTGGGCGCCCAGGCGCAAGAGCGCGCGAGCGACCCCTTGGGACCGTTGGCGCAATGCATCAACCGCAGCGAGTTCCGGTTCAGGCAGCAGGACCGCTTGCCCGCGCACGCGACGACGCGCAGCGTCAGGCTGGCGACGGGCGAGGCGCAGGTATCGACGGCCGATGGCTACCGGCTGATGTTGTTCCGCAAGAGCAGCTTGCCTCTGGTGAACCTGAAAATCGAACGCAGCGCCGCAGGCCGCTTTGCCGCCGACCGCGACGCCATCGTGGCGCAAATGGGGGGAATGGCCGCCAAAGGCAAGCTGCCGCTGGAAACGGACGCGCGCGATGGCGTGGAAGTGCTAGGATTGAATAGCGCCAGTATCGCGCACACGCCGGGCATCCTCAGTCTGTACTCGCTGCTGCACGCCGCCAGTGGCACGGTGGCCACCGCCTATATACTGAACCAGCCTGGCGATCCGCTCGACTTTGCGACGGATGCGCAATACCATGCACTGCGCATGCAATTGATTGCCTCGCTTGTACGCTGCATGGCCGATCCCGCACCGTAAGGCAGGCGCACACGGGCACCAGGAAAGGAGATCGCCGCCATGAAAAAAACAGAACCAGACACGCAGTCCGACGCCGCCGCGGTGAGCGCCGAGTCCGCCGCTCGCCTGATCGACGCGAAAATCGCCGCGCTGGCCGACTGGCGCGGGAAAACGCTGGCCACGGTGCGCGCGCTGATCCGCCAGGCGGACCCGGACGTGGTGGAAGAAGTCAAATGGCGCGGCGTGCCCGTGTGGTCGCATGCGGGCATGATTTGCACGGGAGAAACCTATAAACTGGCCGTCAAGCTGACCTTCGCCAAGGGTGCCGCCTTGCCCGATCCGGACGGCCTGTTCAACTCCAGCCTGGATGGCAACACGCGCCGGGCCATCGACCTGCACGAAGGCGAGCATCTCGACACTGCCGCGTTCAAGGCGCTGATACGCGCCGCCGTGGCCCTGAATACGGCGCCCAAGGCAAAGCGGACGAGCACGTGAGACATTATCTGTATCTGTGGCACGACCCGGCCGAGCGCATGCTTGTCGCTTCCGGCATCGAATTCAAGGATTTTATTCCCGCCCTGGGCGAGGCGGGCGGCATCGTGCTGCGCAAGGGGAGCGCCGGCACGCCCAGGAAGCCTGCCCCTTGCCAGGCGCTGGCGCAGCAGCAACTGCCGGCCCTGGCGCAGGAAGACCTGTACGCTTGCGGCAGCCATGCCTGGGCCGACTGGCGGGGCGCGGCGCCGCCGCCCCTGGATGGGGACGTGGCCGCGGCGCTCGCCTACCGCGCCGCGCCGTCGCAGCGCACGGGGCTGGCCCCCTTGCAAAACCGCTTCCTCGCCTTTGCCCACGACGACGGCTGGTACCTGAAGCTGTTCTATGCGGCATGGGACGATGCGGCGGCCTTTCTTGCCGGCGCCATCCCGCCAGCGCTGGGCACGCCCGATCTGGCTGCGCTGGCTCAGGGGAGCGACGGCTACTGGCTGCAAGACGGCGCCGTCCACGTGGAACTGAAAACCCACGATATCGACAGCGTGCTGAACCGCCGTTTGTGACCGTATAATGGCATTCCGATAACTGATACGCGCCTGCCCATGCTTCGTCTTCATTTCGCCACGGCATCGCCTCACTTGCGCGCCGCCGCATGATGCCGGCCACGGTACGTCCATTTGCGCAGGCGGACACGCCTTGCTGCACCGCCATCCTGGCGCTGGCGGGGCGCGACACCTTCGGCCCCGTCGCCAACGCCGCAGCGTTCACGGCAGCAACGCAAGGCGAAGAAATCCTCGTTGCCGAGCGTGACGGCATCGTCGCCGGCTTTGCGGCCGTGCATACGGGCGACGCGCCCGACTATTTCCTGCATCATTTGTACGTGCACCCGGCGCACAGCGGACAGGGCATCGGTGCGCAGCTGCTGGCGGCCGTGGCGGCGCGCTTCGGCCCCCGCCTGAGCCTGAAGACGCAGCTGGGCAATACGGGCGCCCGGCGTTTCTATGCGCGCGCGGGCTGGGTCGAAGACGCCGGCGACGGCGGCGTGGACATCCTCGGCGCGTGGATCAGGGTGCGCTACCGTGCCGCACCGCCTGTGCGATGAAAGGCCCTGGCGCGATCGACCCCGCCCTGGCGAGGATGATGGGCTGCTTCCTGATCCTGCTCGCTCTTCCCACCGCGTATTTTTCCTTCTGGCGCGCCTATGACAAGCTGGCGTCTCCCGCCTGGCCCGTGACCGGCGCCGAGATCGTGCGCAGCAGCATGTATCAGCGCACGGGCAAGTCGCAGGACTGGTGCGTCAAACTCAGCTACCGCTACAGCGTCGATGGCAAGGCCTGCCGCAGTTCGCGCATCGGCGTCTCGCGGATCGGCAACGCCGGCTGTCACCGCGACCAGGCTGTCACTGCCTGGCGCCTGGCCAGCATGGCGCCAGGCGCGCACATCCGCGTGCATTACCGGCCGCGTGATCCCAGCGATACGGCCGTGTTCCTCGCGGGCCTCGATTTCCTCGACTATTTCGGCCTTGCGCTGGGGGTGCTGCTGTTCGTGCTGGGCGTATCGGAAGCGCGCAAGCAAGCGCCGCCAGCGGGGGCCGCTTTGCCAGACGTGGCATCCATGGCCGCGCGGTTGTAGTTTTTCTCGAGCGGCGCGCCGGCCGGCGTCAACGTCAAATGCCGCGCATATTCGTCGCCGTCGGCCGTCCTGGGGCCGTCGCAGATATCCCAGGCCATCAGCACGGTTCAAGCACGACGATGCTCCTTGCTCTCGGTTAGCAGTCCCAGCCGGGCCGCCATGCCGGCATTCTCGCGCAGCAGGCCGTCGCGCTCCTGCGCCAATGCGTCCATTTTCTGCTGCGATAGTTGTCCGTTTTCCGCCAGCATGTCGAGCTGGCGGTCTTGCGCGGCCAGCGCCACCCTGGCGTCGTTCAGCGCCAGCAGGGCCGTGTCCAGCTTGGCCAGCAGGGCGTCGGCCGACGCTGCCGCCTGCAGATACTGAAATTCGAACTGGTCGCGCTCGGGGCGCACGGTAGCGAGGGCTTCGCGGTCCGCCGCGGCCTGGGCGGCCAGCGCCGCTTGCTCCGCCTGCAGCTGCGCCAGGCGCATGTCCTGCTGCACCAGCGTCGCTTGCTGGCCTTGCAAGCGCTGCTGCAGCTGCGCATTGTCCTGTTCCAGCCGGCTGACCTGTTGCTGCGACTGGGCCCGTTCCTCGCTGCGCTGGGTGGCGGCCGCTTCCTGGTAATGGTCGAACTGCGAGCGCACCTGCGCCAGCTGGCGGTTCAGGGCGGCGATTTCCTCTCCGCGGTCGGCCAGGCGCTGCGTCAGGCCCGCGTTGTCGCTGTGCAGGCTGGCCAGGGTGACGGCGCGGAAATGGTGCTCTTCCTTCAGTTGCGCCAGCGCATGCTGCGTGGCGCGCAATTCCTGGGTGAGGGCGGTGCGCGCCTCCGTCAGTTTCAAGCGTTCCGTTTCCGTTTTCTTCAGTTGCGCCAGCGCCGCATCGCGTTCGGCGCGGTGTTGCTGCATGCCCGTTTCCAGCTGCTGCGCCACGTCGCGCTGCTGCTTGTCGTACACGCCGCGCATCGCTTCCATCAGCTCGGCCGGCAAGCCGGATTCCGTCTTCACGGCGCCCGCGCCCTGGAATTCTTCCTTCCAGCGCTTGAGCAGGGGCGCGATGGTGCTCTTGCTGCCCGTGCTGCCCAGCGCTTCGCGCACGCTGTCGACCGTGGGATTGCGCCCGTCGGCAGCGACGATTTGGGCTGCTTTCATAACATCAGAGTACAGAATACCGGTGCGAGCCATAAAACCACCTATGAGCGAAATTTAGTAACGTATTACATGATACGTAATATCGCATAATATTACGATATAAATTTTGAGGTTTTTTGAAAAATATAAGCTGCGATAAGATCGCTTATCGCGTGTCATGGGGGTGCTTTGCATGGTATTCTGCGACTCTCCCAGTACACAACCGTGATTTCACTGCCGCCATGCCCGATTTGCCCCTTCCGAAACGCCGTGTCGCCGTGCCGAAAACCGGCGCCATCACCGTTGCACCGTTACACGGTGCCCTGATCGATGCCGAGCTGGCCGCGCGCCACCAGGCGTTTCTCGCTGCCGCCACCTCGGACAACACGCGCCGCACCTACCGTTCCGCCATCCGCCACTTCCAGGCCTGGGGCGGGGCGCTGCCCGCCGACGAGTCCACCGTCATCCGCTACCTGATGGCGTATGCGGACAGCCTGAACGCCCGCACCCTGGCCCTGCGCCTGACGGCCCTGTCGCAATGGCATGCGTACCAGGGCTTTGCGGACCCCGCGTCCACGCCCACCGTGCGCAAGACCCTGGCCGGCATCGCCCGCCTGCACGGCAAGCCGAAAAAGAAGGCCAAGGCCCTGCCTTTGGAAGATCTGGAAACGATCGTCGCCAGCCTGGCCGCGCTGGGCAGCGTCAAGGCCTTGCGCGACAGCGCCTTGCTGCAGCTGGGATTTTTTGGCGGTTTCCGGCGCAGCGAACTGGCGGGGTTGACTATCGAAGACGTGAGCTGGGAGCCGCAGGGCATGGTGATCACCTTGCCCCGCTCGAAAACGGATCAACTGGGGGAGGGCATCGTCAAGGCGATCCCGTTCGGCGACGGCGTCTGCTGCCCGGCCACGGCCTTGCGCGCCTGGCTGGCCGCGGCGCACATCCGCACGGGGCCGCTATTGCGCCCCGTCAACCAGTGGGGCCATGTGAGCGCCAGGGCGCTGCACGCGAGCAGCATCAATACCATACTGGAAAGCTGCGCCCGGCTGGCGGCGCTCGATTACGTGCCGGAACTATCGAGCCACAGCCTGCGCCGCGGCATGGCCACCAGCGCGCACCGGGCCGGCGCCGATTTCCAGGCCATCAAGCGCCAGGGCGGCTGGCGCCACGACGGCACCGTGCATGGCTATATAGAAGAAGCGGGGCGCTTTGAGGAAAATGCGGCCGGCAGTTTGTTGAAGGCAAAGAAGAAGAAGCCGATGGGCTGAGGCGCGCGGCAAGCTCCGGTTTGCCCCTCGGTTCAGCCGAAAGGGAGTGGCGAATATTATCAATTAAGTAATCGCGCAAATAAATTGGGATATGATCGTGCAGTCATATCGACATCGTCCCTCATCGACAAAGGTCACGACATGCGAGCACCACTCCAGCCGAAAATCGCCTCTGATACCGCACCAAGAAAAATGCAGGAACGGAGCTTTGTGAACGACCTGCCAGCGGTGGTGGCGCAGCGCCGCACAATCAACGGCCCGTATAGCGGAACAGTGCAACGCCGGGGAGACAGCGCAGTGCCCGTTGAGTTATCACCCACGCAACTTGAAGACAAAACCAACAATATCGGCCTGCCCTATCCATTGAGGTCGGGGATAGAGTCACTTGCGGGCATGCGCATGGATCATGTGAAGGTGCACTATAACTCGAGTAAACCAGCACAGCTGCAAGCGCAGGCTTATGCCCAGGGCAGTGAGATTTATGTGGGGCCGGGGCAGGAAAGGCATTTGCCGCATGAAGCCTGGCATGTGGTGCAGCAAGCTCAGGGACGGGTTCGGCCTACGATGCAGATGCAAGCCGGAATGATCAACGATGATCCTTTCTTGGAAAAAGAGGCCGACAGGATGGGCAAGGCTGCAGCCCAGCGCAAGCCGCAGTCGATGGCGGGCACCAGCGCACAGACTGCGGCTCTGCTGAACCAGAAAGCGCGGCTCACCGCAGTCAGACCTATTCAGCGCAAGATTACAGATGTTCAGCAGCAACAGCTGATTAAGGATTATGTGATCAAAATCTTTGGCGCCAACGCGACTTCGGCGACCATCGAATCCCTTTACGCACAGGTTGTAGAACAAGCCGCGACGATTGAAGAGGCCAGGAAACTGGCTGACGAAAAAAAACTCGCGCGTCGCAAGATCCTCACCCAGGAAGCTGGCACGGGAACCGACTACGATGCCACTTTGCTGGCCGCCGATAAAATTGAGGCAATGCGGGAGTTTGACGGCCTGCCTGGATATACCAAACACACGGATGCTGAACAAAACGCCCGTTACTATACTTGGCATCACCTCGTTCCCCAATCTAGACTGGAGAGTAAGGCGACTGCGAGTACGACGGCAGCAGTGCGGCTGGGACCAAGCGCGAGTCATCGCTACGGCGACCCAGGCAACGAATATCTCGATTCCAACTATTCCCGCCTGCGCGACGGTACGTTGACACCTGATAGCGAGAAGGTAGAGGCATATCACGAGAGCATCCGGTCGAAGGGCGGGCTGGCGGCGGCCCTGACGAAAAAAATCCAGGACCTCGCCGATGAAATCAAGAAAAATAATCATCGAGGTGTCAAGAAACCGCTGGCGGACGCGGGCCAGTGGCTAATTTTCGGCGATTTCCTGCGAGCCCTGAACGGCATGACGCCGACGCTGTTGGTCGAACTCAATACGCTGATTGGCCCAGGCTACACTGCCAATAAAGGCAAGCTGGAGTCGCACGAGTTTGTTTCATGGGCCGATTTACGTGAGAAAGCCAATCCGAACGATGTCGAAGGCGTCAGCGCCGAACTGTTCGCCGTGCTCAACAGCGGCATCCAGGCCTATCAAGCCAATTCACCGAAGGGTATCAAAATTTTCGCGCGCGGGTACAAGGAAGCCAACCCAATCACGCTCGAGGCCTTGACGCGAAAGACGCGCATTGATGCCGCCTGGCTGAATAGTCAAGGTGAGGGTCCTCGTTTAGACGGTGAGCTGGAAACCCTGAAAGACGTCAAGGATAAGCATGCCGCGATCATCATGCACGCCCATCTCATGATCCTTACTGCCAAACAACTGAACAAAAGCATCCAAACGGCAACGACCAATGGAGACAACAGCCGTTTTATGGGGAACGAGCATGCCGTTATACCAGGCTCTGGCTCCGTCAGCATCGATCAGGTTAACAGCGAAGCTGCCGCCAGCATCATGAGAAAACTAGCGCCGCTGGCTCCCAAATTAGGCTGGCATAGCGCCAAACCGGGGATGGCGCTGACCGAAATGCAAATTTACAATTTTCACAAAAATAACACGCAAGAATATGTAGCCGAAGAATTCAGTGATGCAGAGATAAATGATGCGAAGACGAAAATCCAAGAGACACTGGCAGCTACGATTAAAATACGGACATCACTAGGCAAATTGAAATCCAAGGAAAGAAGAAGAGCAGAGGAAACGCAGCATATACGCATTGACGATGCATATCGGAAGGAAACCCAAAAAATGATTAAGGCGAACACCGACGACGATACGCTAACCGCTCTGGCAACCGGCCGGCTGGAGGATGAATCCAGGAGACGCCAGGCAGAAGAGCACAAGGGCAAGGTGATCGCCAAATTTAGAACAGAGCAAGATGAACATATCAACGCCGTCAACCTCAATTCCAGCGCACTCGTTAATCAGAATATATCGAGCTTGAATGACAAGGTCCCCACCGCCATTGACACAACGGTAGAGCAATTTTGCCAAAGCTATCTGGCATCCGCCTACACCGCATGGCTGGATGATCTGAAGCAGGACATCGCCGCGCTACGCTTCCCGCTCCCACCAGGCGAGACGCTTGAAGCCGTCAGTGAGACTGACTGGCAATCCGAAGAGCAAGTTTATCGTCTGAAGGTGGAAGCCTGTGTAGCCGAGGCACTGCCAAGAATGTCTGCTCTGATCACAAGCCGCGGAGAACTGGCTGCGCATACACTCAAACAGCCGGACCTGTAACCGCAGTAATTTCCTTCTGTCGCGGCCTGCCTGGCTTGATCGCCAACTACCCGACGGTGCGGAGATGGCAGCCATGGCGCCGCTGCGTATCATGCGGCCGCCTGCTCCCGGGGGCGGATGATCATGCAGGTGGCCGTCGCGTGCGCGTAGACCTTACCGGCTTCGTCGCGGATCGTGCCTTCGGAAATGACCAGGTTGCGTCCCGCATTGATGACCTTGCCTTCGGCATACACCGTCACGTTGAAAGGCAGGGGGCGGCACATCTTGATGTTCAGGTCCGTCGTACCATAGCTTTCGCCGGCCGGCAACACCGTATGCGTGGCGCAGCCCGTGACCGTGTCGAGCACGGTGGCGGCAAAACCGCCGTGCACGCCGCCCATGGGATTGGTGTGGTTTTCATTGGCCGTCGCCGTGAAGATGACTCTGCCGTGCTCGATCGTGTGGGCGTCCATGGGCATGGTCTTGGAAATACCGGGCCGGGGAAACAGGCCTTGCGCGAAAGCTTGCATCAGTTGCAAGCCGGTCATGTCGTTGGGGTGCATGGTAACTCCTGTGGGGTGAAGGTGAGATTAAATGTCTTGCTGGAAACGCAGGCGCGAGGCATGCAGCAGGAAGCGGGCGACGATGGCCAGTTCTTCCTCGCTGAAACCTTGCTTCAGTTGTTCATTCAGGCTGTCGAGCAGGGGCAGGGCGGCGGCCAGCACCTCGCCGCCCTTGGGCGACATGTGCAGGGTGCCCGCGCGCGCGTCAAACGCCGACTGGCCGCGCACGATCAGGCCGTTTTCTTCCATGCGCGCCACCAGGCCCGTGACGGCCGAGTTCTTCAGTTGCAGGGCCCGCCCCAGATCCTTCAATTGGCAGCCTTCCTCGCCCTTCAGGGCAAACAGGGCGACGACTTGCGTGCCGGAAAACCCCAGTTCGCTGGTGAAGACGGCATCGGCCGAGCGAAACAGGTTCTGGCGCGCCAGGTTGAGCAGATTGAACAGCCGCGGCGAACGCTCGCCCAGCGGGCAGGCTGCAGCATCGGGGAGGTCGGATTGGGGGGAGGTATTGGTACGCATGCGGAGTATACTACTACGTATGCGTAATAAATCAAGCGCCTATTGTCAGCCGCGTGTCAGCCGCGCTGGTGGCGCCCGATATAGCGGGCGCGGGGCCGTATCAGGGCCCCACTGGCCGCCTGCTCGGCCGCATGGGCGATCCAGCCGGCCGAGCGGGCCAGGGCAAACACGGTCATGCCCGCGTCCTCGGGCCAGCCGAACGCCAGTTCCATGGCGGCCAGCGCCAGGTCGGCATTCGGTTTTACTGCGAGCACCTCGCTTGCCGTGGCGCACGCGGCCAGGATGGCGCCCAGCTGCGGGTCGCCATGCGACATCGCAGACAGGATTTCCAGCAGATACGCGGCGCGCGGGTCGCCGTGCGGATACAGCGGGTGGCCAAAGCCGGCGAATGCCGGCGCGGTGACCGCGTAAAAGGTGGCGATGGCGGCCCTGGCATCGGGCGCGGCCAGCGCGGCCGTCAACATGCGCCGGGCCGCCGCGCTGCCGCCGCCGTGCCTGTCACCGGACAAGGCCGCCAAGCCCGCGCTCAGCGCGGCAGGCAGGCTGGCGCCCGTCGAAGCGACGCAGCGCACGGCAAAGGTCGACGCGTTCAACTCATGGTCGGCCAGCAGCACGAGCGCGGCGCGCAGCAACTGCGCTTGCTCCGCGTCCGCTTGCCACGCCTGGGCCAGCTGCTGGTGCAGGGGCAAGGCGGACGGCGACGTCTGCAGCAGCGCGGCGGCCAGGATGCGCATCAGCGCGGGGCCGGACTGCAGCGCGTGCGGCATGTCCGCTGTCGTCAGCATGGCCATGGCAAGCATGGCGCGCATCCATGGCGTGGCGTCCGGCGCGCTGGCCAGCCCTGGCGGCAGGGCTGGAGCGTCTTGCTGAAAATATGCGTTCGCATTGTCGTCCCACAGCAGGCCGGCGGCCGTTTCCAGGGTCGCGTGCCGCGCCAGCACCGTCGCATCGCAGCCCCGGTACAGCAGCCGGCCGTCGAGAATGTGGGAAATCTGCGTCTCCAGCACGGGCAAGCCCCAGTGCATGGCGGCCACGGCCGTCTGGCCGCCCCGCCTGGCGTCACTTTTACGGGCTGCCAGGCGCAGCACGTCTTCCTGCGGATAGCGCTTGCGGCGCGCCGTTCCATTGCTGACGGAAGCCAGCAAGCCCCGGCTCACATAGGAATACAGGGTGGGCAGGCTGACGCCAAGCAGGCGCGCCGCGTCGAGAGCGGACAGATCGTTGTTCATGGCGGCCATTGTAGCGTTTGTCACTTTATATTGATTCATGGAATCAAGATTGACGGGCCTGGCGGCGCCTCACTAGACTCATGTCTTTCCAGGAGTCTGCATGAACACACACACGATACGCACCTTGCGCCCCGACGACGCCGCGCCCTTGCTGGCCTTCGAGCAAGCCAACCGGGCCTGGTTCGAGCGCCATATCGACCCGCGCGCGGACGATTTTTACAGCATCGACGGCATCCACGCGCACGTGGCCCAATTTCTGGATCAGCACGCGCAGGGGCGCCTGCATCCCTGCGTCATCGTGGACGAGCACGGAGAATTGATCGGGCGCGCCAACCTCAAGGGCATCGACCGGCAGCAGGGCACGGCCGAAGTCGGCTACCGCATCGGCGAACAGCAGGCGGGCAAGGGCCTGGCCACGGCCGCGCTGCGTTACCTGATCGCCCTGGCGCAAGAGGAATGGCAGTTGCAAAGCCTGTGCGCCTACGCCATCGATGGCAACGTGGCCTCGATCCGCGTGCTGGAACGCTGCGGTTTCGCGCAGGGCGTTGCCATGCCCGATATTGCCATCGTGGAAGGCAACGTCGTCGATGGCCATGCGTATGCGCTGGATTTGCGGGCGGCTGGGGTAGACTCTGACCTATGATAAATATGCAAAATTGCCAGATATGAAACGCAAAACCCCCCAGCACATCATCGTCATCGGCGCCGGCATCGTCGGCGCGGCGCTCGCGTACCACTTGGCCAGCAAGGGGGCGAAAGTCACCGTCGTCGAGGCAGGCGGCATCGCTTGCGGCGTGACGGGCACCTCGTTTGCTTGGCTTAACGCATCCTGCGCGGGGATCGACCCCATCGCGGCCCTGCGGGGCGGCGCCATCGCCGCCTGGCGCCGGCTGGAAACGCAGGTGCCGGGATTGGCGGTGCGCTGGCATGGCGCCTTGTCGTATGGCACGCAGGACGGGCGCGTATCCCCCTCGTGCATGGTGATAGAGCGGCCCCGGATCGCCCAGCTTGAACCGCGCCTGAAGCAGCCGCCGGAACAAGCGCTGTACGAGGCGGAGCAGGGCGCCATCGATGCCGTTGCCGCGACCCACGCCTTGCTGGCAGCAGCCCAGGCGCTGGGTGCGACCGTCCGCACGCACACGCCCGTGCGGGGTTTTGCCGTCCTGGAAGCGAAGGTGGCGGGCGTGGAAACGGCCGCCGGCGTCATCGAGGCGGACACGGTCGTGCTGGCAGCGGGGACGGGCACTGCCGCGCTGGCCGCGCAACTGGGCGCCAGCCTGCCCATCCACGCGTCACCCGCCATCTTCCTGCGCTACCAGGCGCCGCCCGGCCTCGTGCGCGGCATCATTTCCAGCCACGCAATGGAAGTGCGGCAAGCCGAAGACGGGACCATGCTGGCAGCGGAAGACTACGTGGACGACGCGCCGGAAAACCAGCCCGCCGCCATGGCGCAGCGCACGGCCATCGCGATCCGCAGTGAACTGGAAGGGGCCGATGCCATAGCGCCGGAATTTTCCTGTGTCGGCCTGCGCCCCATGCCTGCCGATGGCGTCCCCGTCATCGGTTGTTTGCCGCAGGTGGAAGGCGCGTACGTGTGCGCCATGCATCCGGGCGTCGTGCTGGCAGGCATCGTGGGCCAGCTTGCCAGCGGGGAAATCGTCGACGGCCAGCCAGCGTCAGCCCTGGAGGCTTGCCGGCCCGCTCGTTTCCTGGCATAAATGACGTAAAGACCCGGCGCCGCGCCGATTCCTACGGCACGGGCACGACAAATACGGGCAGGATGAACGGTGCTTGCTCCGGCTCATCGCCGTCCTCCGACGGGGCCTGCATGAAATCCTCGTTGCGCCAGTCCCCGTTCACCACGCGCTCGGCAATCAGCGCCAGATCCTGCGTTTCGCGCACCTCGCAGCGGAACGGCAGCCGCCCGTGCGAACGCGACACGAGGCTGAAGCGCAACTGGCGGCATTGCGCATCGTGCCAGCAATAGAACAGCATCTGCTCGCCAGCGAGCGCGCTGCTGCGTGCCGCGATCACCTGGCCGATGAATGCAACGATATCGGCCGCTTCCACCTGCGGCGTTTCCTCGTCCGTGGGCGAAAAGCGCCACATATTGCTCATGGCTTCGTGATTGATGTTATCGGGATCAATCTCGACAGCATCGTCTTTGGCCATGGCGAGCCAGCTGTTGACGACAGTTGAATGCATCATGTCAAGCTTTCAGTACTTATCGATATTTGTTTATTTGCGCATCAGCGGCTGAATGATGCCGACGCGTCCACTCATCCGCGACTTCGCCCATGGTTTTGACTGTACCATCGCCTATCCAGGCCATGAAATCACGGTCAAGCTTGAAATCGGGACCGCACTGCTTCAACAGGAAACGCCTGACGTTTTGCGTGTTTTTATAGTGGGCGTCGACGGCAGTGTGCCGGGTGATGAGGCCCCCATGCCAATTGAAATCCATGCTGTGTCCCTGCGTCTCATCTTTTGGATATCTTCTCATGCCAATGCTTTAATGATGGCCATCATGCTGAGATTGCCATGCCATCAACATGTCCGCGCCAGCTTTTCCTTCATTGACTTAGCAGAACGAGCGCAGCACGCATTAAGCCCGCGGCCCGTCCGCCAACAACTCCGCCAGCCTGGTCGTCAGCCACAGACTCGTCTCGCTCAGCTTCTTCCCATGGATCGATAGCCGCCGCACGGGCAGGCGCGACAAGGCCAGGGCAGGGCAGGGCACTTCCTGCAGATACCCCTTGTAATTGTCGTAATTGGCGATGTTCAGCGGCAGGATCGCCCAGCCCAGCTCGTCCGCGACCATTTCCGCGATGCTGTAAAAACTGTCGGAAAACCAGACGGCGGGGCTGAACGCGTGTTCGCGGTTGAGCTCGGAATCCATGATCAGCTGGCGGTAGCGGGTCAGCTCGTTGCGGCTCACTTCCTGGCCGTGCGCCATGGCGTGGCCCTTGGCCACGAACACGCCTTGCGCCACGCTGCCGATGTGCTGCTGTTCCAGCACGGGGGAGATGGGGCCGCGGTCGAAGTGGAACGCCACGTCGGCTTGCTGCTGCTCCACGTATTGCGCCACCTCCGACGCCGTGGCGTTGAGCATCACCAGTTCCAGCGCCGGGTAGCGCGCCGCCAGTTCTTTCACCAGGGTGCTGATGGCCAGGTAGGGCAGGGCTTCGTCCAGCGCCAGGGTCAGCTGCGCTTCGGGCGCCTCGCTCAAGAGCTGCGCCCGCAGTTGCAGCCGCTCGGCCTGGCGCAGCAGTTCGCACGCTTCCAGGTGCATCACCTTGCCCGCTTCCGTCAGCACGGCGCTGCGACGCGAACGGTCGAACAGTTCCACGCCGAATTCCGCTTCCAGCAAGCCGATCGAGGTGCTGACCACCGATTGGGCACGGCTCAGCCGGCGTGCGGCGCCCGAGAAAGAACCGGCCGCGACGGCCGCTTCGAAGTAGCGCATTTGTTCCAAAGTCCATTGCATGGCATCCATCCATCTGTTTTACAGATGGATTTTAACTTGAATGCCATTCAGGGGCGACATAAAATGCATTTACATTTTCAATAACACGAGATCCGCCATGAAAAACGCTCAAGCCAGTACCCCCGCCATCAGCTTTAGCTGGTGTCACGACGCCACCGCCGAAGATGCGCTGTGCAAGCTCTACCTCGACAACGTCAGCGCCGACTACATCTCCCATTCGGAGCTGCAGGGCGAACGCGCCGATGCGCCCGGCAACTGGCGCGCGGACTTGCCTGAGGTCATCCGCAGCGAAATCCGCGCCGCCCTGTCGCATGACTGGGAACATGGCGATTCGACCCTGCTGGCCGTGGCTGCCTCGGGCGACGCCATCGTCGGCATGGCCCTCGTTTCCATCGACACGCGCCAGCGCGCCTCGAAATCGTTTGCCGCGCTGGACGACCTGGTCTTGCTGCCCTCCGTGCGGGGTAGCGGCATCGGCAGCCTGCTGGTGGAATGGGTAGCTGGCGAATTGCGCAGCCACGGCATCGCCCGTTTGTTCCTCGAATGCGGCGCGCACAACCTGACGGCGCAGACATTCTTCAAGGGACGCGGCTTCAAGCAAGTGTCCGTCGTCATGCTGCGCGAACTCGACGTGCCGGAAGCGACGGCCGCCGTGGATGACAAGGATGGCGACCGTGGCTGACGCCCGCCGCCCCCGACCAGCCCAGGCCCGTGGCAGCCTGGAACGTAAATATTTGCGCAGCACTAAATTTATCCATACCGATAGTTGTTAAAAGTTACACCAAACTCCATGAGTTATTTATGCATCCAATGAAAAAATGGCTGACGCTGGCCATCGTCTCCAGCGCACTGTTCCTGATCGTGGTCGACATGACCGTGCTCTACACCGCCTTGCCCGCGCTGACGCGCGACTTGCAGGCCACTTCCTCGCAAAAACTGTGGATCATCAACGTCTACGCGCTGGTCGTCTCCGGCTTGCTGCCCGGCCTCGGCACCCTCGGTGACCGCCTGGGGCACAAACCCGTTTTCCTCGCCGGCCTGGCCGTGTTCGGCATCGCCTCGCTGTGCGCCGCGTTTTCGCCCGCGCCGGAATGGCTGATCTTTGCCCGCGTGCTGCTGGCCCTGGGCGCCGCGCTGATGATGCCGGCCACCTTGTCCATCATCCGCCTGACCTTTACCGATAACCGCGAGCGTTCGTTCGCCATCGGCGTGTGGGCGGCCATCGCCTCGGGCGGTGCCGCGTTCGGCCCGGTGCTCGGTGGTTTCCTGATGGAACATTACTGGTGGGGTTCCGTCTTCCTGATCAACGTGCCCATCGTGCTGCTGACCCTGGTGCTGGCCGCCGTCGTCCTGCCGAAACGGGCCGGCAACCGCGACAAGCCGTGGGATTTGAAAGGCTCGCTGCAAATCATGATGGGCCTGCTTGGTGGCGTGTATGCGATCAAGGAACTGGGCAAGCCGCAGCCATCGTATGCGATCGCCGCGTTTGCCTTTGCCGTGGGTGCCGTCTTTATGCTGGCCTTCGTGCGCCGCCAGAAGCGCCAGGCCAAGCCGCTGATCGACTTCGCCCTGTTCCGCGAACTGCCGTTTTCCAGCGCCGTGGCCGCCGCCATGGTGGCTTCCGCCGCCCTGATCGGCATGGAACTGGCGCTGAGCCAGCATATGCAGCTGGTGCGTGAGCTGTCGCCGCTGGAAGCGGGCTTGCTGCTGCTACCTTTGCCGCTGGCGTCCGTCTTTGCGGGACCGCTGACGGGCTTCATGCTGCCGCGCGCCGACAAGGCCATGGTCTTGTGGGGTTCCTTGCTGCTGTCCGGCATCGGCATGGCGTCTTACCTGCTGTTGCATGACGCCACCGTCCCGGCGCAAGTGGCCAGCCTGGTGATCCTGGGTCTGGGCCTGGGCGCCGTCATGACGGCCGCGTCCAGCGCCGTGATGCTGAACGTGGCGCCGCAACAAGCCGGCATGGCCGCCTCGATCGAGGAGGTATCGTATGAACTGGGCGCCGTGATCGGCGTGACGGTGCTGGGCACCATCTTGTCGGCCGTCTACAGCGCTACCCTGGTGATCCCGGAAAGCGCAGGCCTGCTGCCGAATGCCCATGACACGCTCGACGCCGCGCTGCTGGCCGCCGAGCAATTGCCGGCCGAACTGGGCCTGCAAGTGTCGGAACTGGCCCGCTCGGCCTTCGACAAGGCGTTCATTGTCGTGCTGGCCACGGCGTCCGCCATCCTGATGGCCGCCGCCGCCACCATCCGCCACCTGCACCTGCGGGCACGCCGCGCGGCCTGAGCGAGCGCTGCTTGAGACCAAGGAAAACGCTGGCGCCGCCATGAGTGGCGGCGCCAGCAGGATTTGCTTTTGGACGAACGGTCGGACGCAAAACAATAATTTTAGACAAAAATTAATAAATTTGATACAAGTAAGCTTGGCGGCTATGCTTGCTATCGGCCAGAAGCGGACAGAGTCACGCACGGCACCGATCATTTTTCTATAACTCAATACGTTCATGTCCAACCAATCGATAATCGCTCGGATTGAATCCTCTTTGAAACGTGTCCAGGCACAGCAAGATACCGCACAGGCTTTAGCCGACTCGATTAGAGGGAACGGCAAAGCATTAGAGGCGATGCCATACGCCTTGATAAAAGAAATAGAGGACATGGCCATGGACCTGGATATCGCTCAGTGGCACGATGAAGATGGATTCGTTCCTGAGCTAGGTCCCATTCTTTTGCGAGTCGAGGATTGGCTGGCGAAACTGCCCCGTGACGTGTGATCTCACAGCAGCTATCGATCAGAAGCCAACATTCAAAAAACCGGCAGTCCACAAGCTACCCGCATGAGACCAAACTTCAACGATATAGCAGGACTATGGGAACGAGATGGATCGCTTCGAGACGTCTACGTGCAGAATACTGAAGCTATCCACTGGGATCGCTTTGACCGCCTATTTTACCAATACGAATGCACGCACAGCTTTGATGGGGCTGCACTCCCATTTCCGGGATCGCGCAACGTTTTGGCGAATCGTGAAGGTTCACATTTGTTGTCGATTCTATTGGATGGCCCGGTTGTAATCTGCTGTCATTTCTTCGTCCCCGAGCAGTTAGAACTCGATATCTTACCGAAGGAAGTTGCTGGGTCTTTGCAGCATGAGCAGGTCCTGTCATTCGTTGAAAACCTGGCTGAGACTCTAGAACTTCCTGTGGACATCACCCCTGAAAATTGCGAGAAAAGCCCGTTTCTAACGTATGTGTCCCATGCTAAATCGTGGCATATACCCGGTGATCCGCAATAGTGGCCAACGTCCGCTATGGGCGAAAGCAGCCGCTCGTATAAGCTCAGGAAACAGCAGCCTGCGTCAAATGCTGCAGCCATGGCCTCGGCAAGCTTCGACCTAACTTTGGTGCACGCGCGGCGCGTCGAAATCGCTTGCCTCATGGGCGGCTTGCGTCGAATTTTATGCTACCTCCACATTACTCCGTGACGATGATCTTTCCGTTCATTTCCTCATGGCCAGTGCCGCAAAAATTGTCGCACAGGAAGGCGTATTCGCCGGCCTTGTCCGGTGTCAGCCGCACTTGCGTGACCTGGCCCGGCGTCAGGTCGGCGCGGATTTTCATGTCCGGGATGAAAAAACCATGGATGAAATCGATGGCCGTGAACGCCAGCACGACGGGCTCGCCTTTCTTCAAGCTGATCTCGTTCGGCGTGTAGACGAATTTCTTCGCCTCGATGGCGATGACCTTTTCCTTTGCGATAATTTTCTTCAGGCCCTGGGCGTCGATGGCGGCCACCGTCAGCAGCGCGCCGATACCGCAGGCCAGCCTTGCACATAGCTGTCTTCTTGCGCGATCCATGGTTCAGCTCCTTGTCACGGGAAATTCCGTGAGCTTGTAGTCCTTGTTCGCTTCCGCCTCCACCTCGCGCAAGCCCAGGCCCTTGTTCGGCGCGGCCGGGTCCCACGGCAAGGGCGTGCGCTTTTCCTGCGATCCCGGTGCCGGCAAGGGGAAGATCAGCGACTTGGCGGCGTGGTGCGCGATCTGGCCCGTCATGTGGTGGTGCTCCTGGTGAATATGGCCATAGAACACCGTCACATTGCTGTAGGGCGCCAGCAACGCAAGCGCCTTGTCGCCGTCGCGCGTGGCCCAGTCCCATTTTGGGACGAGGTCGAACAGGGGCCGGTGGGTGAAGACGACGATGCGCGCATCGTTTGCCTGTTTGTCCAGGTCGTCCTTCAGCCACGCCAGCTGGGTGTCGCCGATGCGCGCGCCGGGGTCGGACACGTTATCGAGGGCAATGAAATGCACGCCCTTGTGCTCGAACGCGTAATTGGACGGGCCGAAGTTTTCCTTGTAGGCGGCGCCGTTGTCGAGCGAGGCGTCGTGCTCGCCGGGGATGAAGCGCACGTTTTTCACTGTTAAACCCGCCGCAATGTCCTTGAACTGGGCCATGCGCTGGCGGCGTTCCTTCGGGTCGTCCGTCGTATGTGTGAGGTCGCCCGTAAAAATGATGAAATCGGGCGGCATTTCGAGCGCATTCACGGTGGCGACGGCTTTCCTGAAGGTGTTGAGGGCATCGGGATTGGCGGAGCCGCTGAAACCCCAGTGCACGTCGGACAACTGGACGAAATAGAAATCCTCGTAGGGGGCGGCGGCCATGCTGCCGGCCGCTGCCGCCGGCGCATGCCCGTAGAGTCCGGACATGAACACGGCGCCACCGCCGATGGCGGTCAGTTTCATGAAACTTCTGCGGTCCATCATGATATTTCTCCTTATTTCCTTGAATGCCTGACTTGGCCAGCAGGCGGTGGCAGCACGGCAGCTATTGGGTGGCGGCGGCCGGCGGCGGGCCAGCCCGTCCGGCGTCCTTTTGCAGGTACGCGATCAGGTCGGCGCGGTCCTGCGCGGACGGCACCATGTAGCCCATTTTTTGGCCGGGAATCAGTTTTTCCGGGTTCGACAGCCACTGGTCCAGCGTTTTTCCGTTCCACACGATGGCGGACGATTTCACGGCGGGCGAGTAGTTGTAGTCGGCAGCGCTGCCGGCTTTCCTGCCGAACACGCCCTTGTGCGCGGGCCCCACGCCGTTGTAGTCGATCGAGTGGCAGGACATGCACATGGTTTTGTAGAGCACCTGGCCGCGCATGGCATCGCCGCCGGCCGTGGCGGGGCCGCTGGAAACCATCAGCATGGCCGCGGCCAGGCCAGGGATGAAGTATGGGTATTGCATGTCGAGCTCCTTTCGCTGGGCAGTTGCGTGGTGCCGGCCCGCTGCAATCGGGGCCTGCACATGCTATAACTCCGAAGGCGCGGCAAATATTCCCGCCTGTGCCGTTTTTTTTTGCGCAAAAAAGCCGTCATTTCGGGAATAAATGGCAGGCAAACCGAGTCTTAGGAGTTGAGACGCCAGACAGGCGGATGGGTGTTGATTTGAATGACATCGATAAAACCAGGTTCTTTGAAAAAATGGCCTTGCCTCATCTGGACTCTGCCTACAAGCTGGCACGATGGCTCACGCGCAATGATCAGGATGCCCAGGACCTGGTGCAGACGGCCTTCCTGCGCGCCTACCGCTTCATGGATGGCTACCATGGCGATGGCGCGCGCGCCTGGCTGCTGACGATCGTGCGCAACACCTATTACACGTCCCTGCGCGATGGTCGCGCGGAGCACAATGACATCGGCTTTGACGAGGAAGTCCATGGATACGATGAGGAAGGATGCGGCAACCCGGAAGAGATCCTGGCCCGCTCCGACGCGAAGGAAGCGATCGACAGTGCCCTGCAGGCATTGCCGCGGCCTTTCAGGGAAGTGCTGGTCCTGAAGGAGATCGACGATTTATCCTACAAGGAGATTGCGGACATCGTCGGCATACCGATCGGCACGGTGATGTCGCGCCTGGCCCGCGGGCGCAAGCTGTTGCTGGCCTGCCTGAAACAAGCTACCGGTGAGAACTGAAATGGAGTGCACGGAATCCCACAGCAAGCTGTCAGCCTATGCCGATGGCGAACTCGATGCCGCGGCCATGGCGCAACTGGCGCGGCATCTGGCCCTGTGCCCGGACTGCGCCAGGGCCAGCGAACAGCTGTTTGCCCTGCGCGCAGCGGTGAAACGGCATGCCGTCGGCCAGGCCGCGCCCGCTTTCCTGCAACAGCGCCTGCGCCAGGCGCTGCAGGAAGAAACGAAGGAGACAAAGCAGGTAAAGCAAACCCCGCGCGGCCGCAAATGGGCGCAACTGCCGTGGGCATGGATCAATTTTGGCGTGGCCAGCGCCAGTACGGCGGCCCTGGCCGTCACCTTGGCGCTGTACCTGTCCGTGCCATCGGATGCAGAACGGCTCGACCAGGAGATCGTTGCCAGTCATTTCCGTTCGCTGATGCCCGATCACCTGGCCGATGTGGCGTCATCGGACCAGCACACGGTCAAGCCATGGTTCAGCGGCAAGCTCGATTTTTCTCCGCCCGTGGTTGACCTGGCGCAAGAGGGATTTCCCTTGATCGGCGGGCGCCTCGACTACATCAAAGCGCGTCCCGTCGCCGCCCTCGCATATCGCCGGCACCAGCATGTGCTGAACCTGTATGTCTGGCCCGACGGCGCGCAGCGCGACGCGCCGCCGCGCCTGACTGTCAGGCAAGGCTATCATTTGCTGCGCTGGAGCCGGTCCGGCATGGACTATCGGCTCATCTCGGACCTGAATGTGGCGGAACTGATGGATTTCCAGCGCCAGCTCACGGCACGGATCGACAGGGACAGCGCGCCGTGAATGGGGCGCGCCGCGCGCTTTATTTCAGCAAGGGCGCCACCTGGTCGCGCAAGACCGTCCATTGGGCGTCGAGCACGGCCTGGTTGGGGTCGTGTCCGGCCCGTTTCACCACGGTAAAACCCTTGGCCGGCGCCGTGATGCTGTCGAAGTAGCTGCGCGCGATGGCGGGCGAGGTCAGCAGGTCCGCTTCGCCCATGATGAAAAACACGGGCAACGCAAAGCGCGTGCCCAGCGCGGGCAGGTCGACCTTGGCGAACATGCCGTCGCCCTGCATGCCGATGAACTGGATGTACGAGTAGTCGTCGGCCGCCTCGGCATCGGCCAGCGCTTGCGGCGTCGCGTAGAACGGTGCCGGCTGCCACCAGCGCCTGGGCGGCGCATCCGTGGCCAAGCCCTCATATTTGCGGTCGAAGCGGCGCAGGATGCCGAAGTTGCGGGGATCGCGCCAGGGCGGGGCCCCCAGCGCCGTCAGCTTGTCCAGCGTGGGCGCATCGTTGGCCGTTTGTGCCAGCGCAAGCACTTCCCGGTACATGCCGGCCTCGTTCGCCCGCGCATTGACCACCTGCGCCGTGCCGATATACGCGTGGAACAGTTCCGGCTGTGCCTTGGCCATGTGCACGCCCAGGATGGAGCCCCAGGAACTGCCCATCAGGATGACTTTCTGCTGGCCCAGATGCTGGCCGATATAGCGGGCCACGGCGATGCCGTCGTCGCGCATCTGTTCCACGCTCAATGGCACATCGTCCGCCGGCCGCTGCTTCGCATACGTCATGCCCGCGCCGCGCTGGTCCCACTGCACCAGGGTGTAGTGGCGTTCCCAGCCGGCATACATGGCATCCGCGTACGGACTCAGCGCATTGCCGGGGCCGCCGTGGATGAACAGGATCACGGGATTGCCGCAGGCCGCGCCCGTGACCGTGATCCATTGCTCGATGCCATTGATGGACACATAGCCTTGCTCGCGGACGGACTGTGCCGGCGAGGTGCAGATGGACTGCGTGGCGGGCGCCGCCGCTTGTGCCGCGCCGAAACAAGATAACAGCAGCAATGCCAGGCCTGTGATGCGCATATCGTCCTTTTCAGATGCTTGGGGGGAACTGCAGCGTGCAATCCTGCGCCGGCTTGCCGGCGATAAAACGGGTGCTGGCCTGTTCAAAACAGGCGGGCGCCGTCCACAGGATGAAATGCGGGGCGTTCTGCACGGTGGACAGGGCCACCTTGCCAGCCTTGCGCTGCGTCAAAGTCTGCACTTGGGCCTGCGCGCCTGCGTACGGCGTCTTCGGGTCCAGCGTGCCTTGCAATACCAGGGTAGGCGGCACTTTTGCGGGCAAGGCGCCGAAATAGCCATCGCGCGCGTAGGTGGGCAAGCCGCCGCCCAGCAGGATGCGGGGCAGGGGACTGGTAAACAGCAAACCGGCCTCGTCGCGGTCGATATCGGTCGCCGTCCAGCCGGGGCGCAGCGCGGGCTGCAGATTGTTTTCCGAATTGCTGATGATGTTGACCAGCGGAATCGACAGGGGAGACTGGGGATAGCTGCCCAGGCTGGCCGCTGCCTGTGCCAGGGTGGCGCGCACGGCCGTCAGCTCGCCATCCTTGCCCTGCTCCAGCTCGTGCAGCAGGTAGGGGATGCGGTCGCGCGTGGCCGGCACGTCGAGCATGCCCCCCATAAAGTGTTTCAGGTTCTTGCCGGGGATTTTCGCCAGCATGGCAGGGTCCGCTTGCGCCTTCTCCAGCACGCGCCGGTACACGCTGGCGGCCGGCTCGCCCAATGCCGCGTGGCAAGCCGCATCCGCATCGCAGCGGGCCAGTACCTGCATGCCGACTGTGTTGACCACGTGCGAGCGCTGGCTCAAGTCCCAGCGCGCATCCGTTTGCGGCGGCACCAGCGAGTCGAGTATCACGCCCTTGACGGGCAGCCGCCCCAGCTGCAAGGTGCGCAGGACCAGCTGCGTGCCATACGACACACCGTATACATATACCGGTGGTTTGTTCTTGCCGTGTTCGCCGTCTATCAAGGCTTTCAAGTCGCGCGCGGCCGTGGTGATGGAAAACTGGCCCGCGTATTCCGGCATCAGATTGATGCCGGCAAAGCAGCTGCCCCATTCGGCACCCGCCAGGGCGCGGCCGCCGGGGCTTTGTTCCGACTCTTCCACCTTGCACATGCGCGACGAGTGGCCCGTGCCGCGGTGGTCGGGGATGAGGAATTCAAAGCCGGGAAAGCTGCGGCGCAGGGTGGGCAGCAGGCTGTAGAACGAGGCCCCCGATTCGCCGGGGCCGCCTGCCACCAGCCACAAGCTGCCCTTGGCGGCTTTGCCGGCAGGCACATCGGCGGTGATCTTGCGCACGAAGACGTGCATGGCGTCCGGCTCGCCCACGGCGCGGCCCTGGGCATCGTAGCTGCCCGGCACGTTCAAGCCCGAGCACAGGCTGCCGGGAACGGCCGTATCGGAGCAAGGGGTAAACAACAGGGGTTCGGCATGCAGGCCGGCGCTGGCGAGAAGGGAGGTCAGCGAGGCGGCCAGCAGGGTCAAGCGGGGCAGAAAGGTCATCGGCTACTTTGGTGGCGGTGGGGACAGCCGCCAAAGTAGCGTTTTTTACACCAATTGTCCAGATGGAAATATTTCTATGGCAACTTAATTGGGCTTGCTGCCGCGCAGCAACCTGAGGCCGTTCGCCACCACCAGCAGGCTGGCGCCCACGTCCGCAAACACGGCCATCCACAGGGTGGCCATGCCGGCCAGGGCCAGGCCGAAGAACACGGCCTTGATGCCGATGGCAAAGCTGATGTTTTGCACGAGGATGCTGCGCGTGCGCTGGCTCAGGCTGATGAACTCGGGCAATTTACCCAGTTCATCGTCCATCAGGGCCACGTCCGCCGTTTCGATGGCCGTGTCGCTGCCGGCCGCGCCCATGGCAAAGCCGATGTCCGCCTGCGCCAGGGCCGGCGCATCGTTGACGCCGTCACCCAGCATGGCGACCACGCCGAACTGCTGCTGCAGGGCCTTGATTTCGTCCAGTTTGTTTTCCGGCAGCAATTCCGCCTTGACCAGGCCTACGCCCACCTCGGCGGCGATGCGCTGCGCCGTCAGCAAGTTATCTCCCGTCAGCATCACGGTCGTCACGCCCAGCGCATTCAGGCGGGCAATGGCAGACGCCGCCGTGGGGCGCAGCACGTCGGCCACAGAGATCACGCCCAGCGCGCCCGCCGAGCTGGCCAGCACCATGGCCGTATAGGCTTGCTGCTCCAGCCGCGCCAGGATGGCTTGCAATTCCGGCGTCAGGGCATTCAATTCCGCCATCAGGCGGGCATTGCCCAGGTAATACGTCTGTCCATCGATGCTGCCGCGCACACCGCGCCCATGCAGGGCGGCAAACTGGGTCACCGGCAAGTGGCTGCTGGCGGGCGGGCCTGCCTTGACGATGGCGGCGGCCAGCGGGTGGGCCGAATTGGCGTCCAGGCTGGCGGCCAGCAGCAGGATGGCGTCGCGGTCGCTGCCTTCCAGGGCCACCACGTCCGTGACGGCCGGTTTGCCCATGGTCAAGGTGCCCGTCTTGTCGACGGCGATGGCCTTGATGCGGTAGCCAGTTTCCAGGAATTGCCCGCCTTTCACCAGGATGCCGCGCCGCGCGGCCGCCGTCAGGCCGCTGACCACCGTCACCGGTGTGGAAATGACGAGCGCGCACGGGCAGGCGATCACCAGCATCACCAGCGCCTTATACACCCAGGCCATGAACGGGGCGTCGAAAAGCAGGGGCGGCAGCACGGCCACGAGGATGGCGAAGACGACGACGGCGGGCGTGTAGTAGCGGGCGAAGTTGTCGACAAAGCGCTGCGTGGGCGCCTGCTTGCCCTGGGTTTCCTCGATCACCTTGACGATTTTCGCCAGGGTGCTGTTGCCGCTGTTGGCCGTCACGGTGACGTCGAGCAAGCCCCGCTCATTGATGGTGCCCGCATACACGACATCGCCCACGGCCTTGTCAACCGGCATGCTTTCACCCGTGATCGGCGCCTGGTTGACGGACGACTCGCCGCTTTGCACGATGCCGTCGAGGGCGATGCGTTCGCCCGGCTTGACGCGCATCACCGTGCCGATGGCTACCGTGGAAACGTTCACCGGGCCCCAGGCGCCGCTGGCGTCGGCGACGGTTGCCGTGTCGGGCGCCAGCTGCATCAGGCTTTGCACGGCATTGCGCGCGCGGTTCAGGGACAAGCCTTCGATCAGCTCGGCAATGGCGAACAGGAAGATGACCATGGCCGCTTCCGGCCACTGGCCGATGGCGATGGCGCCGAACACCGCCAGGCTCATCAGGAAATTGATGTTCAGGGTGAACGTTTTCAGGGCAATCCAGCCCTTCTTCAAGGTCGGCCAGCCGCCCGTGGCGATCGACAGCAGGGCCAGGGCAATGACGAGGGGCGAACTGTCTTCGTGCGTGCTCCACGCCAGCGCCTCGGCGCCCGCCGCCGCCAGGCCGGACACGGCCAGCAAGCCCTTTTGCAGGCCGCTCAGGCTGCCTTCGGCCGGATCGCGCGCGACGACCGCGTCCGCTTCCATGGGAATGGCCTGCATGCCGATGCCGTGCAGGGCCGCTTCCACCGTGGCCAGCGAGGGCAGGGTGTGGTGCACGTCCAGCACGCGGTTCATCAGGTTGAAATCGAGGCCCACGACGCCGGCCATATTGGCCAGCTTGTTGCGGATCAGCCGCTCTTCCGTCGGGCAATCCATATTGGCGATACGGTATTTGGCCGTGCTGGCGCCAGCGATGGGGGCGCTGGGCAGGGCGGGCGCGGACGGGGCGGCAGGCGCGGACGAGCACGCATGCTGGCTGGAGCAGCAGTTGGCCCCCTTGGGCGCAGGGCTGGGCTCGTGCGCATGCTTGTGCGCGTGGTCATGCTCATGGTCCTGCGCGTGGTTATGGCTGTCGTGCGGCATCGCATCATCCTTCAGGATTCGTGTATGCTTCCATTAGAAACCCTGTAGCCGCTACAGGGTCAAGCGGAATTTGCAAGTTGGAATGAAAAAGGAGATGCCATGCGTATCGGAGAACTGGCCAAACGGACAGATTGTGACGTGGAAACCGTGCGTTACTATGAAAAGGCGGGCTTGCTGCAGGAACCTGGCCGCAACAGCGCCGGCTACCGCGAATACCGGGAAGAGCACCAGGAACGGCTGCAATTCATCCGCCATTGCCGCTCGCTGCAGATCGGCTTGACGGATATCCGCGCCTTGCTGGAATTTAAGAACAACCCGGCCGAGGGCTGCCAGAGCGTCAATGAGTTGCTCGACCACCATATTCTGCGCATCGCCGAGCAGATGGCGAATCTGCAAACCTTGCAGCAGCAACTGGTCACCTTGCGCCACCAGTGCGACCAGCCCAAGCCGTCGCAAGACTGCGCCATCCTGCAAAACCTGTCCGAGGCGGCCAGCGGCCACGACTGCGCTTGCCATACCGAACTGCATTGACGATTGCTTCATGCCGAAAATGTTGTCAAAAAGTACTGCACTGGCCTTGTCGTTGTTGTCGCCGCTGAGCCATGCCGCCGATGCGCCTGCCGCAGCCGGCCACTACCTGATCCTGTACGCCGCGCCCGACGTGCCGCAGGACGATGAGCCGTACACCTGGAGCACGGCCGGCGGCAGGCAGCTGGCGCAAGGCGTGACGAAGGCGGACGGGCGCGCCTATCTCAAGGGCGAGGAGGGGCAAGATACGTATATCCTGGAAACGCTCAGCATGCGTTGGACCTTCCTAGTACCGGCTCGCTGCTGGCAGGAAACGCCTGCCGCCTTCCAGTCTTGCCTGCAACTCAAGCAAAGCGCCAGCCGCTACGATATCGAACAGGATGCGGCGAAACTGGCCAGAGAGAAAGATCAACAGGCCAGGGCAGCGGCCTATGTGCTGGCGGCCAGGGCCAATGACGATGCGCTGGCCTGGCTGGGCAAGCTGCCGCCGCAGTGGTCCATGGAGGAACACGCCAGGCGCCTGCTGTCCATCGGCGACAAGATCCAGCGGCATATCGCCAGCGGCTTGCGGCAAGGCGACCCCGAGGTGCGCGAGTTCGCCTGCAAGCCTCCCACGGCCTACGGCGCGTTGCCGCAGCAGCAAGCCGTGCTGGCCTATCAATTGCAGCCGTCTCCCAAGCTGCACGCCGGCGCCGTCTGGGACCAGCTGCTTGCCGCGGCCGCCGAGGGCAACTGGATGGCGCGCCTGGAAGTGCATGACGCGCTGGCGGAGCGCAAGGTGAGCGAACTGAGCTATGTGGAGCAAGCGCGCCTGGTGCAATTGATGGAATGGCTGCACCGGCGCGAAATCGCCGGCCTGTACAGTTTTTTCAGCGCCCGCACCTTCGGCCACGGCGCCACGCAAGACCGCGTGGCAGGCCTGGCGGCCATGCAGGGCAGCTTTCTGGACCAGCGCACCGTAGGGACGCTGCTGCTGGAGGAAGACGATCCGGCGCTGGTGGCGGCAGGCAGGCGCATGCTCGATTGCGCGGCAGCGGCCATGCAGTCGCCGCCCTAAGGCGCCAGCAATGGCGGGCCGCCTTCGCCCAGGCGGAAAGCGTCGACCACGCGCAATAGATCGTGCGCCTGGTCCTGCATGCTTTGCGCGGCGGCGGCCGACTGTTCGACCAGGGCGGCATTGCGCTGGGTCAATTCATCCATTTCCGTGATGGCATTGTTGACTTCCTCGATACCCTTGCTCTGACGCTCGCTGGCCGCCGTGATGTCGTTCATGATCTCCGTCACCTGCTGGACGGACGCGACGATGTTGCCCATGGTGCGCCCGGCGCTGTCGGCCAGCTCGCTGCCCGTTTCTATCCTGGCCACGGAATCCTCGATCAGCTGCTTGATTTCGCGCGCCGCCGTGGCCGAGCGCTGGGCCAGGCCCCGCACTTCCGTGGCGACGACGGCAAAGCCGCGTCCCTGTTCGCCCGCGCGTGCCGCTTCCACGGCCGCGTTCAAGGCCAGGATATTGGTCTGGAACGCGATGCCGTCGATGACGGCGATGATGTCGACGATGCGCCCGGAACTGGCCTTGATCGTACCCATCGTCTCGACCACCTGGCCCACCACGCGGCCGCCTTCCAGCGCCACGTCCGATGTCGACCGCACCATCTGGTTGGCCTGGTGCGCATGGCTGGCGTTCTCGCGCACGGTATCCGTCAAGGCATGCATGGACGATGCCGTTTCCTGCAAGGAATGGGCTTGCGACTCCGTGCGGGCCGACAAGTCCGCATTGCCCAGCGCGATTTCGCTCGCTTCCAGCGTGATGGTGGAGCCTGCCTGGCGTATGTCGCCCAATACAGCGTTCCAGTTCTTCAGCACGGTGGCCAGCGCCCGCGACAGCTTGCCCACCTCGTCGTCGCCCCGTGCATCGATGCGCGTGGTCAAGTCGCCTGCGGCCAGGCTTTCGGCGGCACGGCAAGCCTCGTCGATGGGGCCCAGCACGGAGCGCGCCACCCAGGTGGCGATCAGGGCCAGCAGGGCAAAGCCGATGGCCATGGTGCCCAGCGACAGCCAGCCGGCGCGCTGGCCCGCATTCTTGGTCTCCTGCAATGCATCGGCAGTGTGGCGGTCGAGGTTGAGCAGCACCTGGCGCAGCTGCCCGCGCACTTGCTGGTAATGCGTGGCGGCATTCTGCATCGCGGCCACGCCCGTGTTCGCATCCATCGAGGCCAGGTCCAGCGCCTGCGCCACGCTGCTGCGGTAGCGCTCGACGCCTGGCAGGGCCTGGCCCGCTTCCGTGGCGGCGCCCGAGAACTTCTTGAGTTCCGTCAAGCCTTGCGCGATGGCGTTCAGCTGGCCATCCGTTTGCGTGCCGAATTGCTTGAACTGCTCGTCCGACAGGCTGGCGGCAATGGCGATCTTTGCATACACATCGGCGTGCACCTGTCCCAGGGCAATAGCTTGCTGGTTGGCAAGCCGCTCGGCCGTCAAGGTGACGTCTTTCAATTCGCGCATGCGCTGCTCGTTTTGCTGCATGGCGAAATACGACAAGGCCCCCATGGCCAGCAGGCAAGCCAGCGCGGCCACCGGCACGATCAACATCTTCTGCGCGATTTTCATCGGAGCCCCTATCGTCAAGAGAGCGGAAAACCATCCCGGCGCTGGCGGCGCGGCGGCTGCTTACAGGTAGATGCCGCCGCAGACGACGGTCTCGGCCAGCTTTTCGCAGTACATCACCTTCGGCTCGATCTTCTTGTTTTCCGGATTCGTGAATTTGTATTCCTGCCAGAACGTGCCCTTGCTCCTGGCCAGGTCGACTCTTTCCTTGACGAAGGCCTTGCCATCGATATCCTTCAAGTCGATCAAGTTCTTGCCCACCATTTTCGGGTTGGCGCCATGTGCGACCACCGTGCCGTCGAGCTTGTAGACGACCAGGTACAGGTCGTGCAGGATGAATTGCGGCGACTTGGCCGTGATCTCGCCATACGCCTTGGCGTCGCCGGCGCTCTTGATGTAGGCCACGCCTTTCTTGACCATGGCTTCGGCGTCGGCGCGCGTGGCGCCTCCTTCCGCGGCGCTGGCGACGCACGGGGGCAGGGCGGCCACGGCGAGCGACAGGCAAAGGGCAGGGGCGAACTGGGGCATGAGAGTCTCCTTCAAATGGCGGCTGGGGGGAGCCGGCAAGGAAGCGGCACCGCATGCGGTACCTATCGGAGTGCCGACAGGTCATGGTAGCGCGATGCCAGCGGGCATGCGCTGGTGCAACAGTTTTTTTTTGAATGGGGCGTTTTTGCAACGTCGTGCGCGTAATGCCGCAACGCGGTTTTCAGAGGGAAAAGCGTGCTGCAGGCTATCGACAAGCTAGTGTGGCGCGGGCGCCGCGCTACCAGGTGGCCGGGTCTTCCGCCGCCGCGCGGGCCAGGTCGTCGCGCCAGTCCTGCTGCACCAGCCGGTAGATATCGGCAAAGAAGGCGCGCGGGTCGTCCATTTCATCCCATCGACAGGGCAGGGCATGCGTGCTTTCGGGGTCATGTTCGAGGATGGCCTGGAAATCGTAGGCGGGGTCCTGCAGCGCCTGCGCCAGCACGGCCACCAGCGCATGGCGGTGGCGGTAGCCGAGTTCCCTGTATTGCGACGTGATGTCGCGCCGTATCAGCGCCGCGCGCCGGGCAGGGTCGTTCATGTCCCAGCCATCGAGCTCCGCGCCCAGGGTTTCCTCACGGTCATACACGTCGAAAGGACCGAGGAAATGGTGCAAGGTGGGAACGTAGAGGGCATCGCTCCAGGGGCCGCGCAGTCCTTTTTGCTTTTGCATGGCGACGTCCTTTTACGCGCACTCGGGCAAGGTCCAGCCTTCGTAGCCCAGGTCGGTGGGATAGATGGCACGGTTCTGGCCCCAGCGCGCATAGTCGAGGATACCGTCTTCATGCATGTCCAGCACCCATTCCGTGCTTTCCAGCAAGGTCCCGTCCTTGTGATAGACGCGGAAGAAGGTCGTCGTGCTCAGCGCGCGCACGATATTCTGCGCTACGCCATCGCCGTAGTGGGGCACGTAGGTCTTGATCACGCACGTGCCCAGGTCGTTCCACTTCTGGGCATACACGGTGGCATTGCGCGCCGCGCTCACCTTGATGAACAGCCAGCCTGCCAGCAGGATGGCGAACAGGATGGCGGCGGCGATCAGGCCGGTTTTCTTGAGTAGCTGCATGAGGTCATGGCATGGCCGAAAACGAAGTTGCCGCATTGTATGTCAAGAGCAGAAATACTTGCCGTACAGCACGTACGGCAAGCATTTCCCCGCGTACTGCCCTCTTACTGCTGTTTATTTCGCCAGCGCCCCGTGCAGCGCGTTCGCCATCTCCAGGTGATGTTGCAACGCCGGCAAGGTCTTGGCGGCAAAGGCCTTGATGTCGGGATCGCTGGCCTTCCGGCTGGCATCCGTAAACAGCTTTACAGCCTCCTGGTGCGCGGCCACGCCGATGCTGGCCGCATATTCCTTGTCGAATTGCGGGCCTTCCAGCCGGCCCAGCTTGTCGATCTGCGCCTTGTGCTTCGCGGCAGGCTGGTCGCTGACCTCGATCTGCTTGCTGCTGGCCAGCTGTTTCAATTCCTCCGCCACTCTCGTGTGGCCGCTCACCATGGCGTCGGCGAATTTCTTCACCTCCTCATTGCTGCTCTTGCTTTGCGCCACTTTGCTGGCAGCAATTTCCGTGCTGCCAGCGTCGGCGGCCTTGCTGAGGAATTGCCTGTCGTAGGCAGCGGGCACGGCGGCGGCAATGCTGCTGATGGCGATGCCGCTCAGCAGTGCCACGGCGGCGCCGATGGCCACGCTTTTCAGGGATGGCGTGCGGGAACTGGTGGTGGAGATGGGCATGGGAAATCCTTTCAAGTGTGGTTTTTTCTGCAAGCTGATGACAATGTTAAGCCACCGGCCTGCGCACACGAATAGGACCGTCGCGGCCATGCCCGTAGGACTAGTCCTGTTCGTTAGCGCACAATTCGACTTGTTTCAGAGCAAACAAGGCCGCGATGCCCGCATCGCGGCGCCAGGCGGGCATGCCGATATCGAGCCACTGCGCCATCGCTTCCAGGTGGGAGGGCTCCGACACGCTGTGCTCGAGTTCATCGAGCACTGTTTCCCGGTCGATATACAGACTGTCCAGCCAGGCGTCGAACGAGGGCGCCAGTTCGATGAAACCGTGGGCGCGCTTGCCCGTCCACTCAGGCAACTCCTGCACATAGGCCAGCACGCGGCCGCCGCCGTCTTCCGTCAGGTCCAGGTAGACCATGGAATTGCCGCCATCGCGGGCGAAGGGCAGGATTTTCGGGGGCATGGCCGTGTGCTGGCGCGCCGCGCGGATTTCACCCACCAGGGTTTCATCGCAGAAATCGCCCTCGTCGGCGCTGAAAAAGGTATTGAAGCCCATCTTTTCCACGCCACCATTGCCGTCCGGCACATCGCAGGTGTAATCGAACCAGGCGCCGTTGGCCGCCTGCAGGAAGGCCAGGAAGGCGGGCGGCAGCGGGGCTTCCAGCAGGGTTTCGATGGCGGCGATCTGCTGCGCCGTGGGCGGCGGCTTGGCGCCCTCGATGGCCAGGTGGCGGTATTGCGTGTAATAGTTAGCGATTGAATGATTCATTGATTATCCTTGTGTATGCACGGGCGCCGCATCGTCGCAGCCTGTCTCCACCTTGGCCAGCGCATCGACGAGGCCGGCGCGCAGCACGGCCATCGAGCGGGCCTTGTCGTCGATCTGGGCAATTTTCATTTCCAGCATGACCCGCTTGGTGGCCGCATCGAGGGTATTTTCCTGCCAGACGGCGATCACTTCGGCGATTTCCTTCAAGGTAAACCCCAGGGCCTTGGCGTGCCCGATCAGCTCGATGCGCCGCAAGGCTTGCGCCGAATATTCCTTGTAGTTATTTGTCATGCCCGGCTGCGGCGCTTCGTCCAGCAGGCCCTGGCGCTCGTAGAAGCGCACCGTATCCTTGCTGACGCCCGTCAGGCGGGTGATTTCACCGATGCGCATGTTTTTTGACTTTCTATTCATTTGTGGAACGCGAAAATGTGCAGGGCAAGGCATGCGCACTTTTTTACGTTCCACGCTTGACCGTGGACTAAAGACCACAGTTTACAGTGAAATCCTCTTCACTACGATTCAATTGCCATGACCGCCTTCAACTATACCAATCAAACCGTGCTGATCACGGGCGCCTCGTCCGGCATCGGCCGCGTCTTTGCGGAAACCCTGGCCGCGCGGGGCGCCCACTTGCTGCTGCTGGCCCGCTCCGGCGCCGTACTTGATGCGCTGGCGGCCGACCTTTCCCGGCGCCACGGCATCCGCGCCCATGCGCTGGTGGCCGACCTGGGCCAGCCCGGCGCCGCCAGCGAGGCGTACGCGCGGGCCTGCGCGCTGGGCCTGCCGCCCGATGTACTGATCAATAACGCGGGCTTCGCCACGCATGGCCCCTTCGAGACCATCGGCCTGGCGCGCCAGACGCTTGAGGTCGCCGTCAATTGCACGGCCCTCATGGAACTCACGCACCGCGCCTTGCCGCACATGCTGGCCCAGGGGCGGGGCGCCGTCATCAACGTGGCGTCCACGGCGGCCCTGCAGCCCGATCCCTACATGGCCGTGTATGGCGCCAGCAAGGCCTTCGTGCTGGCGTTTTCGGAAGCGCTGTGGGCGGAAAACCGCCGCCGCGGCGTGCGCGTGCTGGCCCTGTGCCCCGGTGCGACGGACACGGCCTTCTTCGACGTGGTGGCCGCGCCCGAAGCGGCCGTGGGCCGGCGCATGGTGCCGCAAGCCGTGGTCGACGAAGCGCTGCGCGCGCTGGACCGGGGCCGCAGCAGCCATGTCGCAGGGCGGCCCAACCGGCTGCTGGCCTGGCTGCCGCGCCTGCTTCCCCGCCAGACCGTGCTGGGCATCGTGGAAGGCATGCTCAAGCCGAAAACGGCGTAGCGCTCAGAAGGCCATGGTGGCGAACATGGCCAGCACGGCCGTTGCCATGACGATGGTGGATAGCCAGCCCAGCGCCCGCAGCCGGCGCGAAATGGTGAGCGTGCCCATGATGGCGGGGCGCGACGCCATCACCATCATCAGGGCCATGATGGGCACGGAAATGACGCCGTTGATGACGGCGCTCCAGTACAGGGCCTTGATGGGGTCGAGCGGCGTGAAGCACAGGGCCGCGCCGATCACGGTGGCCGTGACGATGATGCCGTAGAACTTCTTGGCGGCCCGGGGCGCCAGTTCCAGGCTGCTTTTCCAGTGAAAGGCGCCGGCCATGGCATAGGCGGCCGAGCCGGCCAGCACGGGTATGGCCAGCAAGCCCGTGCCGATGATGCCCAGGCTGAACAGGGCGAACGCGAACTCGCCCGCAATGGGGCGCAGGGCGGAAGCGGCCTGGGCCGACGTGTCGATATGCGTGATGCCTTGCGCGCCCAGGGTCACGGCCGTCGTCAGCATGATGAAGAACGCCACCAGATTGGAAAAGCCCATGCCGATGGCCGTGTCCAGCTTGATGCGCTGGAATTGCCGTGGCGCCTGCTCGGGCGTGCGGCGCAAGGCTTGTGCACTGGAATCGGCCTGCAAGTCTTCCACTTCCTGCGATGCCTGCCAGAAAAACAGATAGGGACTGATCGTGGTGCCGAACACGGCCACGATCATGGTCACCGACGCGGCGGACCAGGCCAGCCGGGGCCAGACGGTGCGCAGCGCCACTTCGCCCCATGGAATATGCACGGTCAGCACGGTGGCCACATAGGCCAGCAAGCCCAGGGTCAGCCATTTCAGGATGCGCACGTACTTTTGATAGGGAATGAATACTTGCAGCAGCAGGGACAGCAGGCCGAAGCCCATGGCGTACGCGTGGGGCGGGCCGCCGATGATCAGGGTCAATGCATCGCCCATGGCGGCCACGTCGGCGGCGATGTTGATGACATTGGCCAGCAGCAGCAAGCCGACGATGGCGTACAGCAGGGAGCGGGGATAGTGGCGGCGGATATTCGTCGCCAGCCCGTGCCCGCTGACCCGGCCTATCTTGGCGCTGATGACCTGGATGCCCAGCATCAAAGGGAAGGTCAGGCACACGGTCCACAGCATGCCGAAGCCGAACTGGGCGCCCGCCTGCGAATACGTGGCGATGCCGCTGGGGTCGTCGTCGGCCGCGCCCGTGATCAGGCCAGGGCCCAGCTTGCCTAGCCAGGTGTCGGACGGGGCTGCCGGCTGGCCTGCTTGCCCGCCATTTTTCCCGGTCGGCATCTATGCAGCCTGTTTTTGCGCCACGAAGGCGGCCGTCCGGTAGGGCACGCTGATGCTGTCCCGGTCCCGCAAGGCCGGCTCCGAGGCAACCAGCTGGCGGATCTCGTCGTCGATGCGCTGGCGCTCCTGCGGCGGCAAGGCGGCGATAAAACTGGTCGAGCGCACGCGGTTGAACAGCACGTCTTCGGCCGAGCCCGTATGCTCCTGGGAAAATTGTGTTTCCTGCAAGGGCGCAAAGCCCACGTGGGGGAATGCCAGGCGCCAGGCGCCCGTGTAATAGCGGGGCGTGTCGCCTTCGGCCCGGTTGACGATGGCGTCGAGCCTGGCCACCCAGGGCACGCTGGCGTCGCGCAGATTCCACACCAGGCCCAGCCTGCCGCCCGGCTTGAGCACGCGCAGGATTTCATCGAGCGCCGCCGGGGTGGCGAACCAGTGAAAGGCTTGTGCGCAGACAACGGCGTCGACGGACGCGTCGGGCAAGGGAATGGCCGTTGCCGTGCCCGCCAGGGCCTGCACTTGCGGCAAGGCTGCGGACAGGGTCGCCAGCATGGCAGGCACGGGTTCCACGGCGACGACGGTGGCGCCCGTGTCCAGCAGGCGCGGCGTGAACTTGCCCGTGCCGGCGCCCAGGTCCAGTACGCTGGCGCCCGGCGCCAGGCCCAGACTATCGTGCAGCCAGGCCGACACGGCGGGTGGATAATCGGGCCGGCCCTTGACGTAGGTGGCGGCCGCCGTGGCGTAGCCGTCGGCTGCCGCGTGATGGATATTGCTGCTCATGCATGACTCCCAGGCGTGGTCGTGGCATGAGCGTAGCAGATTACGCGGGGGACAGGGCGTCAGTAGCGCGCATCCGTGGGTTTGCCGCCCTTCGGCCAATCCTTGACCTTGTCGGGGAAGTCGGGGCGCGGCATGTGGGTGAAATACTCGGCCACGTCGACGGCATCCTGGTCGGACAGGTTGCCCTGGCCCAGCGGGAATTTCTGGCCGTGGCCCATCACCATATTGGCCTTGACGAAGCCAGCCGCCGTATAGGTGCGGGCCATGCCAGCGCCGATGTTGAACGAACGGTCGCCCCACAGCGGCGGGAAGGCCACTTCGCCGTTGGCGCCCCGGATGCCGTCGCCATTCGCGCCATGGCAGACGGCGCATTGCTCCGCATACACCTTTTTGCCATGCACGGGATCGGGCAGCAGCGCGCGGTCGATCTTGGCCACGCCCCGTCCCGGCACCTTGTCGTTCGCTTGCGTGGCACCCTTCATCCAGTCGATGTAGGCGACCATGGCCTGCAGGTCGGGACCGTCCACGGGCAGCGGCCTGCCGTGCATGGAGCGGCGGAAGCAGCCGTTGATGCGCTCGCCCAGGCTGATGACCTTGCCGGCACGGGGCGCTTCCGACGGGAAGAAGGCGGAAATGCCGAGGAAGGGCGACCCGTTGGCCACGGTGCCGCCGTTCAGGTGGCAACTGCTGCAATTGAGGTCGTTGCCCACGTTGTTCGGCAGGCGCGCGCGCGTTTCCGTCATCAGCTGCATGCCGTGGATCAACTGGCTGGCATTCGGATCGGCCGTCAGGGCCGCAAAGCGGGGCGTGACGAAGCCGCCCGCATCCGGCGCCTTGAGCTTGAGTTCCTTGCGCACCTTGGCGATCTGCGCTGGCGTGACGGGCGCGCCGTGGTTGCCCCACTTGCCGCGCACGAAGGTGAGGATTTCCGCCAGTTCCTTGTCCGACAGGCGGTCATACGACGGCATGCCGAACGAGCGGGGCGAGTGCTGCGTGACGGCCGACTGCCAGCCCGTCAGCGCGATATGGATGACGGTAGTGGCATCCTTCGACTGCACGGAATCGTTCTGCGCCAGCGGCGGGAAGATGTTTTCCACGCCGCGGCCGTCGCGGCGGTGGCAGGTGGCGCAAAACTGCAGATAGCCCAGGCCGCCGCGCGTGTTGTACAGCGCATCGTTGCTGGCCGCCACGGGCAGCGCCGGTTTGCTCTGCGACACTGGCGCGCCCGGCTTGGCCGGCAAGCTGTGCAGGTAGTGCGCCAGCGCATCGAGGTCGCCGTCCGTGAAGTACTGCGTGCTGTGCGTGATGACTTCCGTCATGCTGCCGGCCGCCGTGCCGAAGCTGTTGCGACCCGTCTTGAGCAATTGCACGATGTCGGCCGGCGTCCACAGCTGGCGCAGGTTGACCGCATGCCAGCCGTCGAAAGTGAAGCCGGACAGGTAATGCTTGCCGCTGCTGCCATCCTGGCCCATGGTTTTTTCCTGGAAAGCCACGCCGCGCGGCGTGTGGCAGGAGCCGCAATGGCCGAGGCCCTGGGCGATATAGCTGCCGCGGTTCCAGACGGCCGACTTGGCGCTGTCGGGCTTGAACGGCGCGTCGTCGAGGAAGACGGCATTCCACAAGGACAAGCCCCAGCGCATGCTGAACGGCCATTTCATGTCCGTTTCGCGGTTTTGCTGCGCCACGGGCGCCACGCCACGCTGCAGGTAGGCGTACAGGGCCTGCATGTCGTCGGGCGTGATCTTCGCGTAGGAAGGGTAGGGCATGGCCGGATACAGGTTGTGGCCATCGGCCGCCACGCCCTTGCGCATGGCGCGGTCGAATTGCGCGAACGAGTAGCTGCCCAGGCCCGTCTTCGCGTCGGGCGTGATATTCGTGCTGTAAATGGTGCCGAAAGGCGTTTTCAGCTCCAGGCCGCCCGCCATGGGGGCGCCGTTCGGGCTCGTGTGGCAAGCCACGCAGTCGCCCAGGCGGGCGACATATTCGCCGCGCTTGATCAGTTCGGCAGAGGCGGCGGGCGTGGCGGCAGGCGCGGCCCGGGCGCTGGCGCAACAGGCCAGCATGCCCAGCATGCCCAGCAGCAAGATGAGCGCGAGCCAGGTAGTTGTCGGGAAGAAAGTGGCGCGAGGGCGGTGCGAACCGCGAGGGGGGATGGAAATGGCGTTCATGGTGACCCTTTATTATTGGGGCCAAGCTTACGCATTCGCCGCCATGGCGAAAATTGGGAGTTTCTTTCGATTAACTAGGTAATTTTGCCTAGTGCATCACGGAAAAAATTCGTGTATGGCGGCACGCGGCGCGCAGGCAGGCGCGCAATGCGGCCTTTCGACCAGCGCGCCGTTTACGACAGCAAGGCGCGCGTGGTGCCCAGGTTATCGGGGCGCAAACATACGCTCAGGCCGCCAGGGGCATTGAACCAGCGCATCTGGCGCGCATCGCCGGGCGCGCGGGGGATGGTGAAATAGGCCGTGCAGAGATAGAACGAGCGGCGCGTGACTTCGTTGCCGAACACCAGCTTGCGCGCATGCGTACCCACGCCTTCGGCGTCGATGACGAGAGCGAAGACCTGTTCGCCGCCCTGTTCGAAGCGTAAATAAAGCGAGACTGTATGCGGATTTTCGATCACTGCCGATGCGGCGGGGCCGCGGGCCCGCGCGTCAAACGGGCTTGCCGTTCCACTCCATGATGCGCTCGCGCAGCCAGCGGTGCGCCGGGTCCAGGTGCATGCGCTCGTGCCAGACCATGGCCATGTCGTAATCGGGCAGGGCGACGGGCGGCTCCCAGGTGCGCAGCGCGCCCAGCGCGTTCTTCAGCAGGCGCGACGGCAGCAAGGCCACCATGTCGGACTCTGCCAACAGGGGCGGGACGATGAGGAAATGGGGCACGGACAGCACCACCTTGCGCGTCCGTCCCAGCTGTTCCAGCACCGTATCGACGCTGCTGCGGAAACCGCCGCCATTGGGCGAGACGACGATAAATTCCAATGCGCAAAATTGATCCAGATCGGGCGGTGTCTGCAGCAGCGGGTGGCCGTGGCGGCCCGCCAGCACGTAATGCTCGGTGAACAGGGTGCGGTGGCGCAAGCCGGGCGGCGCTTCTTCCTGCGCCAGGAAACCGAGGTCGACCTGGCCGCTTTCCAGCTCTTGCGCCATGCGCGCCGGCACGGCTTCAAACACGGCCATGCGCGACAGCGGCGCCTGCGCGCGCAACGTTGGCAGCATGGGCCGCAGGATCGCATATTCGGCGGCGTCGGCCGCGGCCAGGTTCCAGCGCACGTCGGATGTGGCCGGATCGAACGCCTGTTCCGGCAGCAAGACTTGTTCCAGCTGGGCCAGCGCGGCTTGCAACGGTGCGAACAGGGACAGCGCGCGCGCCGTGGGCAGCATGCCGCGCGGACCGGGCAGCAGCAGCGGATCGTCGAAGGCGGCGCGCAGCTTGCCCAGCTGCACGCTGACGGAAGGCTGGCTCAGGTGCAGCCGCGCGGCCGCCCGCGTGACGTTGCGCTCGATCAGCAAGGCATTCAGGGTCAGCAGCAGGTTCAAGTCCAGCTTGTGCAAATTGTTCATGGCTATACCTTGTATATCAACTATTCATTTCCACTATGATAGCGCAAGCCCTACAGTGGTTCCTGTGCTTTCCACTCTTCATCTTTTACAGGAACTAACTTATGCAACTCCATGAATATGCAAGCTTTGATGGTCTGGGACTGGCCCAGCTGCTGCGCGGTGGCGCCGTCTCGGCGGCCGAATTGCAGGACGCGGCCGTGCGCGCCTGCGCCGCCGTCAACCCGCAGATCAATGCCGTGGTCGAGCTGTGGCCCGCGGATGTTTCAGCCATCGACCGCACAGTCAGCACCGCGCCGTTCGCGGGCGTGCCATTTCTGATCAAGGACGTGGCCGTCACGATGGCGGGCAAGCGCAGCGAAGCGGGCAGCCGCCTGGGCGCCGGCCATGTGGCCACGTTTGACTCCCATCTGATGACGCAGTTCCGCCAGGCGGGACTGGCGACCTTGGGCCGCACGGGCACGCCGGAAATGGCCTTTGCCACCACCACGGAACCCGTGCTGTACGGCGCCACGCGCAATCCGTGGGACCTGGCTTTGAGCGCGGGCGGCTCCAGCGGCGGCGCGGCGGCGGCCGTGGCGGCCGGCATCGTGCCGCTGGCCCATGCGACGGATGCGGCCGGCTCCATCCGCGTGCCGGCAGCGTCGACGGGCTTGTTTGGCTTCAAGCCCAGCCGGGGACGGGTGTCGAACGGCCCCGCCATGGGCGAGATCTTCAGCGGCCTGGGCGTGCAGCTGGGCGTGAGCCGCACGGTGCGCGACAGCGCCGCCTTGCTCGATGCCGTACAAGGCATCTCGCCGGGCGAGCCGTATGTGACCGGTGCGCCCGGCCATAGCTGGCTGTCGCAGGTAGGCGTGGCGCCCGGCAAGCTGCGCATCGCCGTGCAGCGGGCCGCCTGCAATGGCGCCCGGCCCGGGCCCGCCATCGATGCCGCGCTGGACGCCGCCGTGCGCCTGCTGGAAAGCCTGGGCCACCACGTGGCAGAAGTGCCGGCCGCGCTGGGGGTATCGTGGGCAGCGTTCGTGCAGGCCAATGCCAGCATCTGGTGCGCCAACCTGGTGCCGTGGATCGATGGCCTGGCGCGCGAAAGCGGGCGCGCCGTGTCGCTCGCTACGCTGGAGCCGGCGACCCTGGCTTGCTACCGCCATGGGCAGACGGTGTCGGCCGTCGATTTCGTGGCCGCCCTCGACGTGCGCAACACGGTCACGCGCCACGCCGGCGCCATGTTCGGCCAGTACGACGTGCTGCTGACGCCCACCTTGCCGGACTTGCCGTGGCAGCTGGGGCGCTATGGCGAGAATGAGGAACAGCTCGACGGTCTGGGCTGGACGGCGCGCCTGTTCGAACACTCGCCGTACACGCCGCTGGCCAACGTGGCTGGATTGCCGGCCATGTCCGTGCCGCTGGCGCAGTCGCCCGATGGCATGCCGATCGGCATGCAATTTATGGCGGGCTATGGAAACGATGGCGCCTTGCTGCGCCTGGCGGGACAGCTGGAGCGGGCGGCGCCGTGGGGGCAGCGGCGCCCGCCCGTGTGGGCGGGGAATTAAGAACGGTATTTACAGGGAGGCGAGGCGGGCCGCGCCGCGGCTTGCCAGGCGAAAGCGGGCTTTTTCCCACAGCCGGTCGTGGAAGGGCAGGACGATCACGTTGCAGATCGGCTCGACCACGGCCAGCAAGCCGCCGAAGGCCATGGAGCCCGTGGCCCAGTACATGACGCCGAAAGCCACGCCCATGTGCAGGGCCGTCTGGCTGAGCTTTTCGCCGGCCACTGCCGCAAAGCCCAGGCGGCTGGCCGCATGGCGGCGGCGGATCGCGTGCCAGGCTTTTTCATGCCCGGGCAGCAGGGCAACGTTGATGATCGGTTCGATGATGGCGGCCAAGCCACCGAGCGCCAGGGACCCCGTCAGCAAATAGGCGAGGCCGAAGGCAATCGACATGTGCGTGCAGACCTGGCTGAATGTTTTGATCGCTGTAAACAAGGGATGCTCCTTTCTGTTGAAATCGCTTATCCTTGAATTAGATAGTAACGATTCTCATTTACAAAAGGAAGTAAAATATCTCAACTGAACTCATAGATATTAACTATTGAAATAGCATTATCATTGTATTTTATAAAATTGCGCATTTTAGCCCTCGCACAGCGCCCGTGCTCCCTATACCAGGCAGGCCAGTATTTTCTGGTGACGGGAGAAACGAATGACGACTCTTTTTGATGACATCCTGACCACGGTACAGGCCTGGTCGCTGCGCGAGATTGCCGAATGGCGCGATATGTTTCCTACGCAACATGGCGCCAGCCTGGAAGACTTCGTCGTGCGCGCGTGCCGGCGGCGTGACGTGCACATGGACATGCGCAACGTGGTGGGCCAGACCGGCCACTATGCGGGACAATCGTGGCGCGAGGCGGCGCTGCAACCGCAATACCGGCCGGGCAAGATGCGCGGCGTCTTTGCCCGATTCGAGCGCAACCCCGGCTATTATTTCAACGGCGAACTGGACAACGGCATCATGCTCGGCTCCATCGACGGCACACATTGGTATACGGACGGCGGCGGGAATCACCGCACAGTGCTGGCCAGGTTTGCCTGCGACCGCATTGCGCGCCACACGGGCCAGTATCCGCTGGTGCGCGGCGTGTCGACGTGCCACTACCACGCAGACATGCAGGCCTGGAACTTATTTTGCCAGCTGAGCCAGTCAAGCAAGCGCCATGCGGAAGCGATTACCGTGTCCGTCGAACGGGAAGAGCTGCGCCCGAGCGCGGTGCCTGGCGGGACAGACATGACATGGCGGCTGCGGTTCTTTGTTTACGACCGGCGTTTTGGTGGTATTGCCCGCGCCGAACATATCGATGCGGCCCGTTTTTGCGCGTATGCGCGGCACGTGCTGGCCCATGACGGCAAGCCCAGTTGGCGCGACCGCGTGCATGACTGCCTGATTGCCGACCGAAACCGGCTGGTGTACCAGGCCGGGGCTTGAGCACACCACCATATATATGGTGGCGTAGCGGCAGGCCGGAGGAGGGCAGTCCGCCTCCGGCCTGCCTGGCGCCTTACGGCAGGGTTTTCAGCACATTCTTCGTCGGCGCGGAGAAGTTATAGCCATCGTGGCGGTCCCAGTTGATCGACCACGTCATCACGCCGCGGAAGTCCGGATACGCCTGCAGCGGTTTGATGGTGCCGCAATTGAGCAGGCGCGTCAGGCAATTGAGAGCATTGCCGACGTCGGCATTCGTCGTGAAACCCGAGCCGGCCGAGCTGCGGCCGGACGGTACGCCAAAGCCCACCTGGTCCGGACGCAGGCCCGCGAAGGTGTTGCCGCCATAGTTGAACCCTTCGATCAGCATGCGCGCCGTGGCCACCAGCTGGTCGGCCGAGCCCGCCTTGATGGCGCCCGTCGCGTACGGCGTGTAGATATCGCCATTGTTGTAGTACTGCGGATGCAGCACCGTCAGCTCGCTGCGCAAGGCGTTGATGATGGGAATGTAGGCGCCCCAGATGCTGCCGTAGCTCGTATATCCCCCCTCCACATACACCCATTCCGGCGCCATCGACAGGTAAAAACTGTTGCCGACCTTGGCTTTCAGGTTTTTCACGGCGATCGGCAGATAGGTCTGGATGGCCGCGCCTTGCGCCACGCCGTTTTCCAGATCCAGGTCGATGCCGTCGAAGCCATACTTGGTGATGATGGCGTACAGGCTGTTGGTGAAATTCGTCGCTTCGGCCGTGTTGCCGACGGAAACGGAACCGTTTTGCCCGCCCAGCGACAGGATCACTTTCTTGCCCTTGGCCCGCTTGGCCGCCACGTCGGCGATGAACTGCGCTTCCGTGCCCGCGCCCGGATCGATGGTCAGGCTGACATTGCCGCCGCCCGCGTTGTCGCCGAACGAGACGACGATCACATCCCAGTCATCGCTGACCTGGCTGATCGGATAGGTGGCGCCGCTGGGGTTGGTGAAGTTGTGCCAGTAGCCGATCAGCGCGTGCTTGGCCAAGCCCGTGGGGGTAGGCGTCGGCGTCGGCGTCGGCGTTGGTGTGGGAGTTGGCGTCGGCGTCGGCGTCGGCGTTGGCGTCGGTGTAGGAGTCGGCGTGGGTGTCGGAGTTGGCGTTGGCGTAGGTGTCGGGGTGGGCGTAGGTGTCGGAGTTGGCGTAGGTGTTGGAGTCGGCGTGCCGCAGTCTCCCACCGCCGTCCAGGGCTGGCCGCTGCCGGCGCCGCCGCTGCTGGTGGACGGGTTATTTCCTTGCGTCCACCAGTTGGCCGTGTAATTGACGTTGTTGTAGCTGGCCTGGCCGCCGCCGTTGTAGGCGGTGGCGCTGTTCCATGGCGTATAGCAAGCCACCGCTGCGGTCGCGCCTGCCAGCAGCTGGCTTGCGGCAGCGCTGGATCCGTCGCTGCCGCCGCCGCAGGCGGCCAGCGTTCCGCCGAAAAGGGTAATGATCAGGGTATTCATGACTGTCCGGTTCATCGCATCTCCTTGTGTGTTTTTATATGGCCGGACGGCTGGACACCGTCCGCTGTTTCAGAGTGCAAGCATTGCAGGTGGTAGTCAACTGGTTTTATTCTTTGCGCAAGATCACAATACCAATTTCCATCTGGTCCCAGCAGAAGGGCAATGCGGGCCATACCAGTGGCTGTTTTCTGGCGCGCTGGTATGGTGTCCGGAATAGCGCCAGGGGGCAGGGCGGGGAAGGGAGGAGGACGCCGTGCGGCAGCTACGGCGCGGTTTCCTTGCGTAAATCGGCATATGGCAAGCGCGACAATGCCGGCCAGGTTGCGCGTCTGTACCTGCCGCACGGTGGCAAAAGCGCGGTGCGGCGAGGCGCCTCGGTCATGCGGGCCTCTTGATTATCAGGTTTCAATGTTGAGATTTTTCATTCGCAATAGCCGATAAAAGATTGATTTCATAGTGAATTTGATAGACTACAGGCCCTGACAAGCTTGTCAGGGCGGCAATGCAGCACGAGAGCAGGCGATCGACCGGCACGCATCACCGGGCGATATCCTGTTTTCAAGCGCACCGTATTCCTTTCGCCAAAGAAAGCCTGTAACTTCCTGCATGGCGCCGTGCCATGATGAAAGCGGAAATAATGAAAAAGATATTGATATTGGGCGCAGGCGGACAAGTGGCGCAGTGGGTCATCCGTGCCTTGGCGGGCCGTGACGACATCGCCTTGACGCTGTTGCTGCGCAATCCCGGCAAGCTGCCCACGCCAGTCCCGCCCAACGGTACCGTGCTGGCCGGAGACGTGCTGGACCAGGCCTTGCTGCGGCAAGCGATGCCAGGTCACGACCTGGTCTACGCCAATCTCGTGGGCGACGACATGGACGACCAGGCCACCAGCATCATTGCCGCCATGCGGGCCTCTGGTATCGAGCGCCTGGTTTTCGTCCTGTCGATGGGCATCTACGACGAAGTTCCCGGCAAGTTCGGCGCATGGAACAACGCCATGCTGGCCGAAGACCTGAAACCATTCCGCCGCGCTGCCGACGCCATCGAAGCGTCCGGCCTGGCATACACGATCGTGCGTCCAGCCTGGATGACGAACGAAGACGAAGTCGACTACGAACTGACCACGCGCCACGCACCGTTCAAAGGCACCGTGGTATCGCGCAAGAGCGTGGCCGACCTGATCGCCAGCATCATCGCAGCGCCAGACTTGCACCGGCACGCCAACCTGGGCGTGAACAAGCCAAACACGGACGGGGACAAACCGTATTTCATGTAGCTTGTACATGTGAAGGCCCGCAGCGGCGGCGACAGCAACGCGCAGATGGGGAAAGACAGCAACGCGCAGATGGGGAAATCGCATTTGCGATTGGAGAGTTGGCCAAATGGGGGTTTTCTCAAATCCATCGTTAATTTCGCATAATTTATATTATGTAAAATTACGGGTACGTAGGGCATTGCTACTTCGGAAGCATGCACATCCATTCGGTGCGGTGATGGCACTTGACCGCGCAGGTCTTCCCTCATCTTCGAGAATCGAGCCGCAACACCGGACGATGCATTGACGCGCCGAGTTTCATGTCGATGCTGTGGTTAAGCAGTTTCTTTATGCGCTGCGGCGGACCTGCAGCACATTATCAATCTTTGAGAATTTTCCGTGCGAATAGCAGCTTAATGCAAACTAATTCAAACGCACCTCCCCAGCCCTTACCCCTTCACCCCATCCATCGCTCGTAAAAATCCGCTCCCCGCAGGCGCTGACGATGCAGATGCAGGACAGATCTGCTGCACTCCTTGAGGAAGTTTGCTGTTTACGTCATACTGGTCAGACAATAATCCGACCTGCATTCCGGGATGCGGTGCGGCTGCTGTTTTCTTGCCGCGACACCGTCATGCGCTGAAGAGCAGAAATTGCGCAAGCCATGGCCGATTTTGCGCGTGGAAGTTACGGGGAACTCTAGCTCTAAAAATGCGCTATCGGCTTAATGATATTGAGGCCTTCCTGCTGGTTATCGAGACCGGGAGCTTTACTGCGGCCGCCTTGCGCCTGAACATCTCAAAGTCGGCGATCAGCAAAAGGATAGGCGATCTGGAGCAGGCGCTGGGTACCCAACTGTTGCACCGGTCCACGCGTGGTGCCGTGGCAAGCGACCGCGGACAGCAGTTTTACCTGCGGGCGCGTGATCTGGTGCTGCAGCTCGAAGATGCGGCCAGCTCGACTGTCGAAGATGAGGGCAACCTGTGCGGTCAGGTACGCATCGCCGCACCGATGACTTTCGGCCGGAAATACCTGGCTCCGATGCTGTTCGGCCTGATGCAACAGCATCCCAACCTGAATCTGGTCATCGACCTTGACGACCAGAAGGTCGACGTGGAAGGCGGCGGCTACGATCTGGCGCTGCGGATTACCCACTCGCTCAAGGATATGTCGCTGGTCGCGCGCAAGCTGGGCCTTAGCCGCCGCGTCGTAGTCTGCAGTCCTGATTACGCGGCGCGGCACGGCACGCCCAGGACGCTGGACGAGCTGGCGGACCATCGCTGCATCGGTTACGCCTATGTCCATTCAGGCCAGCTGTGGCAGTTCGAACCCGCTTCGAAAGACAGCCCTGCACGCACCGCACTGGTGACGGCGTCGCAGGTTTTCAACAATGGGGAAGTGATGTGCGACGCGACCATCGCAGGTCTCGGTATTTGCCTGCTGCCACGCTTTATTGCCGCCGACGCGCTGCGCGATGGACGACTGGTCGAAGTGGTCTTGCCTCATACGCCCCTGCCTGACAGCATTTATGTGCTGTACCCAAGTCGACGCTTTCAAAGCCGCAAGGTTCGTGCCGTGATCGACTTTCTGCGCTTCCAATTTTCCCTGCCACTGCCTTGGGAAAATCAGCCTTAGTTGTGCAACACGCGGTGTTCTCTAAAACAGAACACCGTGTTTCGTGTTCACTCTCTTCCTGCTTTCCAGAAGACTTTCTACACTGAACGCATTCTTTTGACACATTTTCAATATACACATATTGATGGAAATCAAACAAGCTCACTGATTTCCTGACTTTTCTAACGCTACGTCAGGTAGGAGTCCACAATTCGTGGGCTTGGGGATGGTTTGTCTTTAAAAAAAGGGAGGTGAAACATGAGACACTGGATAATCAGCGCATTCGCTTTACCGCTTATGTTGACTGGAGGAGCAGCCTGGGCAGATCTGCCCCCTATGACGGGTACCCCTGTCCCGGAGTTGCCGCAGCATTTCGAAAAGACGGTAATCGCAACCGGCCTGGCCAATCCACACAATATGGTGCTCGGCCCGGACGGACAGCTTTGGCTGACGGAACAGATTTCCAAGCGCGTGAGCCGCGTTGACACGCGCAATGGCAAGGTTACCGTGGCGATTGAAATCGCGGACGCGGTCTATTCGGATGATGCGCAAGACGGTGTCCTCGGCCTCGCACTCCATCCCGACCTGTTGAAGGGCAAAGGTCACGACTACGTCTATGTTTCGATGACCTACGCTACCGGCAAGGGGGGCGACTTCCCGAACGGCACGGCAATCCGCCGCTACACCTATGACGCCAGGACGCAGAAGCTGGGATCGCCGGTGGACATCCTGAAAGGCCTGCCCTCCGCTCACGACCACCAGTCCGCGCGCCTGCTGTTCGGACCGGACCAGAAACTCTATTACTCGATCGGCGACCAGGGCCGCAACCAGCTTGCCTATCTCTGCCTGCCGAACCAGGCGCAGGTGTTGCCCACCGAGGACGAGGTCAAAGGCAGGGACTACCGGCATTACATGGGCAAGATCCTGCGCCTGAACCTGGATGGCTCAATCCCGGCCGACAACCCCGCCATCCATGGCGTAAGGAGCCATATCTACGCCTGGGGCATCCGCAATACGCAAGGCATGGTATTCAGCCCGGCAGGCCGGCTGTTTGCCACCGACCAGGGGCCCAACACCGACGATGAACTGAACATGATCTTGCCGGGCCGTAATTACGGCTGGCCCAACGTCGCCGGACGCAAGGATGACCAGGGCTATGCCTATGCGAACTATTCGGCGGCCAAGGGCGGCTGCGACAAGGTCAAGGACACCTACCAGAATGGCTTGACAGCGCCGCCGGAAGTGCCTGTGACACGGGAATCGCAATGGTCAGACCCCGACTTCGTGGAACCGCTGAAGACCTTCTTTAGCGTCGGCAACGACTTCAACTTCGCCAACCCGGTCTGCGCGGACAAGGAGTTGTACTACATCTGCTGGCCAACCATCGCCCCCTCCTCCATCGCCTATTATCGCGGCGGCAAACAGGGCGTGCCCGGCTGGGGAAATTCACTGCTGATCACCAGCCTGAAACGCGGCCTTGTCTATCGCGTGCAGCTCGATCCTAGCGGCACGCTGCCACTGGGCGACGCGGAGCCCCTGTTCCGTTCGGCGAACCGCTACCGCGACCTTGTGATCAGCCCGGACGGCAATACGATTTATGTGGCGACCGACACCAGCCACCTTGGCACGACCAACGCAGGCAATGCCTTGTTCAAACTGGATAACCCCGGTTCGATCATCGCGTTCAAGTATTCGCCGGCCAAGTAGGCGGCAATGGAGTTCAAGCCGGCGATGCCATCCGGCATCGCTACAAGCTGGGGAGTCATCATGCGTACATGGACTGCGTCGCACATGGAACGCCGTCGCAAGTTAACAATGCACGGCTGCAACTACGCAGTCTTTCCATGACCAAAAACAGGAGGCCATGATGCAAGAGCTTAATCAGATTGTCGTGCTGTACGCCAAGCCAGGCAGAGAGGTGGCCCTGCGGAGAAACCTCGCGGCCTTGGTTGCTCCATCGAGACAGGAACGCGGAAATTTGCGCTACGAAGCCTATGCTGACGCTGGCGACCCGCGACGGTTCGTCTTCATTGAACGCTGGGCGGACCCGGAGGCACAACAGCAACACCATAATTTCAGTGAACACATTCGCCACTTTCACGAGACTGGCGATGCTGACGTAGAACGTCGCGAACTCTTTTACGTTCTCGAACCGATAGCGTAAGTGGCATTTCAAGTACTTTTCTGTGTGCAAGACGCACACCAACTTTAACCAGAAGGAGACGATTATGACAAGCGAAGCACTGCGTGACCCGAAAAAGGATGACTTGCTCACACCTCAGAACTCGGCGTTCATCATCATCGATTATCAGCCGGTGCAAGTAAACTCTATCGCGTCGATGGACCGCCAGTTGCTGGTCAACAACATTGTCGGCGCTTGCAAGGCTGCTGTGGCCTATGGGCTGCCTATCGTACACTCGACCGTTAACGTACGGACTGGCCTCAACAAGCCGCCCATCAGCCAGGTAGGCAAGGCACTGGCCGGCTTTCCCACCTATGATCGTACCAGTATTAATTCATGGGAAGACGTAGAGTTTCGCCAGGCCGTGGAAGCCACTGGCAGAAAGAAACTGATCATGACCGCGCTGTGGACCGAGGCCTGCCTGACCTTCCCCGCATTGGACGCCCTGCGCGAAGGCTATGACGTGTATGTGGTGGCGGATGCCGTCGGCGGCACTTCGGTCACGGCTCACGAAATGGCCCTGCGTCGCATCGAGCAGGCGGGGGGCAAAATGATCAGTGTTGCTCAACTCTTCTGCGAACTGCAGCGCGATTGGCAGCGTTCGGAAACCGTACCGGCCTTTATCAATCTGTTCATTGAAACCGGCGGAACGGCGGGCCTTCAATTTGGCTACGATCGTACCGAGTAGGGTTTTGCCGACGGGCTCTGATCAGGAAGGGCCCGTCTTTTTCATTCTCTCCATCGCCCACTGACCCGGCGTCCCTGTTCCTTCGTACAGTGGCGTGGCGCTTCTCAGCCACAACTCCCTTGCGCTCGCTACGGTTTTGTCATGGCTCGTTTTACCGGATAAAACCAATTTGTACTTAGTTTTTGCCGGCAATACCTATGCTTTCCATGACTCTGGCAGCGTTATCCTTGCAATTCAAATCGTCAGGTTTCGCATTTATCAATTGAATCAGCGACAAGAGATGCGCCTTGTTCTGGGCTAATCGCACTTCCAGCGATTCGATATCCGCAATCTTCTTCTTGAGCGCGGCCATCAGTTCATCGTGTTTCCATGCGGATATATCCTCAGGCAAGACCTGCTTGATTTCGTCCAGGGAAAATCCCGCCTGCTGCGCGTCGCTGATAATCGACAGTACTGCCACCGCTTCCAGCGGATAGTCGCGGTAGCCGTTCGATTGCCGGCTCACGGCTTTCAACAAGCCCTTGGATTCATAGAATCGTATCGTTGACGCTGCCAAGCCGCTGCGCTTGGCCAATTCACCAATTTTCATGATTTTTCCTGCTGAATGGTTGAGCATGCCGAGCCATGTCCGCCAGACACAGCACGGTGAACTATAACGTTAAAGCCAGCTTCAATGTCAAGCACTGAGGAACAATCGCAAGACTTTTGCTGTTCCACAAACCGGCAACTGCTCCAAACAGTGTCTGAAAAGGGACACATGCCGCTTCTTTTTTACTTTTTAGTGCTTGACCTTCAAGTTAGCTTAAAGCTTATCGTGAGGCTATCGCAACCTTGGAGATAAGCATGAACCCCTTTACCGCACTCACATTGCCCAATGGAGCAGTCATTCCCAACCGCCTCGCCAAAGCCGCCATGGAAGAGAACATGGCTGACCAGGACCACGCCCCCTCGGAGGAGCTGATCCGTTTGTACCAGTCGTGGGCTGACGGCGGCGTTGGTCTGATGATCACTGGCAACGTGATGATCGATCGCCGCGCCATGACGGGCCCCGGCGGAGTGGTGCTTGAGTCAGAGCAATTTGGCGCCCGCTTCGAGAACTGGTCCCGTACGGCCCGTTCACGGGGCGCGCACATATGGATGCAGATCAACCATCCGGGACGTCAGATGCCTGCCGCCATGGGACAGGAAACCATGGCGCCGTCAGCCGTGTCCATGGACCTGGGCAACTTCTCCAAGCAGTTTGCGGCGCCGCGCGCAATGACTGAGGCCGATATTGCCGACGTGAAGCAGCGCTTTGTCCGGGCCGCGCAGCTGGCGGAGCAGTTTGGCTTTACGGGCGTGCAGATCCATGCAGCGCACGGTTACCTGATAAGCCAGTTCCTCTCCCCGATTACCAACAAGCGCAGCGACCGCTGGGGCGGATCGATAACAAACCGGGCGCGCCTGCTGGTCGACGTCGTCAGCGAGGTGCGGCAGGCTGTCGGCAAGGGCTTCGCCGTCGCGGTGAAGCTCAATTCGGCGGATTTCCAGAAAGGCGGATTCAGTGCGGAAGATGCCAGGCAGGTCGTATCCATGCTCAACACGCTGGGCGTGGACTTGATTGAATTGTCTGGCGGCAGTTATGAAGCGCCGGCCATGCACGGCCAGACCCGCGATGGCCGCACGCTGGCCCGCGAAGCCTATTTCCTCGAATTCGCCAAGGACATCGCCACGGTGGCCAGCATGCCGCTCATGGTAACGGGCGGCATACGCCGCTACCAGGTGGTCGGGCAAGTGCTGGACAGCGGCATCGCCATGGCCGGCATGGGGACGGCGCTGGCGCTCGATCCCCAGCTGCCTGAAGCATGGCGTTCCAATCGATCGGCCAGTCCGTCGCTCCGGGCCATCACCTGGAAAAACAAGGTGCTGTCGTCCATCGCCTATATGGCGATGGTGAAGTATCAGCTGCGGCGCCTGAGCCAGGGCAGGCGTACCAAGCCGAATGTGGCCCCTGCCCTGGCCTTATTGGTTCAGCAATTGGAAACCATCGTCAGGAATCGCCAGTATCGCCGCAGGATGAACAGGCATGCGCTTGCCGCGTAATGGCCGTAGTGGGTCTTAAATTAACTTTTCCAAATCAATCATTAGAGGTACGAGAAATGACAATGAAAATTGCCGCGGCAGCCACGGGATTGATCTTGAGTACGGCAGCAAGCGTTTCCTGGGCTGACACTGGCGTGGAAAACACGCAGGTCGTCATGAATATCGCGGGCCATGACGTTCCCGTGAAGGCTGGCGGCCTGTATGACCGGTTTCGCTCGAATCCCCCTTTATCGGTCATTGCGGCGGAAGCGCCGGACGTCGACCTGAGCTGGTTCAAGGGGATTAAAAAAGAAAAGGTGGCCATCGGCTTTGAATCGTATTCGCCGAACTTCTATTACAAGAACCGCAAGATCACGGCCGTCTTTACGGCGGACCTGGAAAGGCTGAAGGAACTGATGCCGGAAGACATACGCAAGCAGGTGCAGCCGCTGCAGGTATGGCCAGGCCGGGGCGCCGTGGCATTGACGGCCTACGCCTATGATTACTGCGACAACGACAGCTACAATGAAATCTCATTGGCGATTGTGACCAATCAACCCGGCGCAAGCAGCTTTGGCCCTTTCACCTTGCTGGGCCAAGCGCTGTCCAAGGACTTCTGGGGCTATGTGCTCAAGCTGCCCGTGAACACGGAACTGGCCCGGGTGCGCGGCGTCGTCGGCTACAACCTGCCCAAGTGGCTGACGGATATCAAGCTGAAGGAAACCGAATCAGGCATTGCCTTCGAAGTCACGGATAGCGAAACGGGAAAGCTCGATTTTGTTTTTGAAGGAAAAAAACTGGGCGACTTGTCGCACAAGGCCGATTTGGTGAGCAACAGCTTCACCAACAAGGACCTGGCCGGCAAGCTGACGTATGGCTATGCCGTTTCCCGCCAGCTGAGCTACGCATCGAGTACGAGCACGGACGCCGTCGGCCTGAAACTGGGCGACGGCAGCTTCTCCCGCTATATCAAGTCATTAAAGCTGGGGAAGATGATGAAATATGAATACGTGCCGGAATTCCAGAGTGCGCTATTTGCCCCGCAGCCGCTACAAGCCCTGGGTACCGGCAAGTGATTTGCTAAACAGCAGGCAGCGAAAAAGCATCGTTCCAGCTGCTTCTATTTATCCTCTCCCCTCCCGGTATATGTTGATGTAGATCAATCAATTTTCCTATTGTGTGCAGCAGAATATGATCATTCGCAAGTCTCTGCTGAACAGACCATGGCAGAGCGCCTGCGTCCTGCATTACGCATTCGCCACTTCACAAGGAATAACATGACACCCACTACCATGAAAGCCGCCGTAGTCGAGCAACTGGGCCAGCCGCTGGTGCTGCGCGACGTACCCGTGCCGGTTCCCGGCCCTGGCCAGATCCTGGTCAAGACGGAAGCGTGCGGCGTCTGTCACACTGACTTGCATGCGGCGCGCGGCGACTGGCCCGTCAAGCCCACGCCGCCGTTCATTCCCGGCCACGAAGGCATCGGCCTGGTGGTGGCCATGGGCACGGGCGTGACGGAAGTGCAGCTGGGCGACCGGGTCGGCGTGCCCTGGCTCTATTCGGCCTGCGGCCATTGCGAACATTGCCTGGCAGCCTGGGAAACCGTGTGCGCCGAAGCGCAGTTCGGCGGCTACACCAGGAATGGCGGCTTTGCCGAATACATCCTGGCCGACCCGCGCTATGTCGCGCACATTCCAGCCGGCTTGTCCGCCGTGCAGGCGGCGCCCATCATCTGCGCGGGCGTGACCAGTTACAAGGGCATCAAGGAAACGGGCGCGCGGCCGGGCCAGTGGCTGGTCGTGTCCGGCATCGGCGGACTGGGCCACCTGGCCATCGACTATGCGCTGGCCATGGGCTTGCGCGTGGCGGCCGTCGACATCGATGAAGGCAAGCTGGAACACGCACGCGCCCTGGGCGCCGAAGTGACCATCAATGCCCGCCAGGGCGACCCCGTTGCTGCCCTGCGCGAGGCGACGGGCGGCGGCGCGCACGGCGTGCTGATCACGGCGCCGTCGATCGACGCCTTCCAGCAAGGCGTGGCGATGACGCGCAAGCGCGGCACCTGCGTGCTGGTCGGCTTGCCGCCAGGCGACTTCCCGACGCCCCTGTTCGACGTGGTCGCCAATTGCGTGACGATACGCGGCTCTTTTGTGGGCACGCGCCAGGACATGGCCGAGGCGCTCGCCTTTGCCGCCACCGGCAATGTCCAGGCCGACGTGGAATTGCAGCCGCTGTCGGCCATCAATGAGATCTTCGGCCGGCTCGAACATGGCAAGGTTGCCGCGCGCGTGGTGCTCGATTTCAGCGGCAGCTGAGCGGCGCGCCGCCGGCCGTGCGGTGTGTCGTGCGACGGCATTGAAGTGGCCGTTGTTATGATGGCATCTCATAATCGACAGGATACACCGATGAAAATCTCGCTTCCCCACCTGCTGGCCTGCGCCGCGCTCGTCTTCTCCATCCCGGCCGGCGCGGCCGACGGGGCCGCATCCGCTCTGCCCGGCCACTATTACCTGCAAGGCGTGATGGAAACGGGCTCCGAACTGCTGCTGAAAAAGGACGGCACGTTCGAATGGATGCTCAGTTATGGCAATACCGACGAGCAAGCCAGCGGCGAGTGGCGCCTTGCCGGGGACCTGGTGACCCTGGTGGCGGGCAACGGCGGCAAGGCCCCCCTGTTTCGGGTGTTCGAGGAAACGGAAATGAACATCCAGAAACCCGCCGAAGCGGGTGTGTGGGTGGCCATCGTCGGCTTTCCCCGGCTGGGGCCGATGGCCGGCGTGGAAGTGAAGTTCGAAGCGCAAAGCGGCAAGACGGCCACGGCCGTCAGCGTGGCGAACGGCGACGCCATCGTCTCCATGCCCGCGTCGGAACGCTGGGTGCGCGCCGGCTTGCGCCGCCAGGGCTCGAAGGCCGACTATCAATGGCTGGCCGTGCCGCCGGAGCGCGCGCAGGAACGCCTCGCCGCATTCGCCGTCACCGACCCGCAGTGGTTGCGGGGCCAGGCATTCCAGAAGCTGGCCTTGCGCGTCGTCCAGGGAGGCCTGAAAGTCGACGATGCGGACAGCGGACTGGCCAGGGGCCTGTACGCGAAACCGGCATCGAAGCAATAAGCTTCCCCCCTCGTTCCATTCTCCAGACTCGCCGTCCTGGCCAAGCATATTGATCGGGACGGCGATGTTTGCCACTGCGCGCACCCGTGCGCCGTTGACACCCCGCACCGTCTGTCCTATAGTCGCCGGGTTAACGACAAATGAGAATGAGAATCATGTTCAGTTCTATCAAGAAATGGCTCGTATGCTATCCGCTCGTGGCCGCCAGCTTGCTGCTGGCCGGCGGCGCGCAAGCGCAGGCGACGGATCCTGGCGCCGGCGCCAAGCAGTTGTGGCAATTGATTGACTATGTTGCCGTCGATTACAGCGGCGCCGTCGAGCATGGCAAGGTGGTCAGCGAGGCCGAATATGCGGAAATGCTCGACTTCACGGACAACGCGACGACGCAGATCGCCGCCCTGCCCGCCCACGCTTCCAAGGCGGCCATTGCCGCCGCCATCGCCGACTTGCGCGCGGCCGTCGTGTCCAAGGCGGACGGCGTGGAAGTCAAGCGCCTGGCGCACCATGCGAATGGCTTGCTGATTGCCGCCTACCCGATCCCCGTGGCCCCCAAGGTGCTGCCCAACCTGGCGCGGGGAGCGGCCCTGTATGCGGCCCAGTGCGCGTCTTGCCACGGCGTGACCGGCGGCGGCGACGGCCCGCTGGCGGCCAGCCTGGAACCGAAACCGATCGCCTTCACGGATGGCGAACGGGCGCAGTCGCGCAGCCTGATGGCGCTGTACCAGGTCATCTCGCAAGGCGTGGCCGGCACCTCGATGGCCAGTTTCGGCCAGCTGTCCGAAAACGAGCGCTGGGACCTGGCCTTCTTCGTGGGCGGCATGTCGCACGACGCGGCGGCAAGCGCGCGCGGTGAAACGCTGTGGCAGGACGATCCGCGCAGCAAAAAACTGTACGCGGACCTGGCCGCCGTGACGACCCTGACGCAGGAAGCCGCGGCCGCCAAGCTGGGCGCGGACGAAGCCCGGGCGCTGACGGCCTACCTGCGCAGCCATCCGGACAAGGCCGAGGCGCACAAGCCGGCCGGCCTGGCCCTGTCGCGCCTGCGCCTGGCGGAAAGCCTGGCCGCCATGCACGCGGGCGACCGCGCGGGCGCCACGCGCCTGGGGCTGTCCGCTTACCTGGACGGTTTCGAGCCCATCGAGCCGATGGTCGGCGCGCGCAACAAGTCCTTGCTGCTGGCCGTGGAAAACGCCATGCTGGCCTACCGTTCCGCCGTGGCCAAGGGCACGGTGGCCGACGCCGAGGCGGCGGGCGAAACGCTGCAGCAACTGTTTACCCACGTGGAAGCGGAGCTGGGCGACGCCAAGGCGGACCCGATGACCACCTTTATCGGCGCCCTGACGATCTTGCTGCGCGAAGGTGTGGAAGCGCTGCTGATCGTGATCGGCATCATCGCCTTCCTGCGCAAGGCCAAGCGCAACGATGTATTGCCCTATGTGCACGCGGGCTGGGCCAGCGCGCTGGCGGCAGGCGGCCTGACGTGGGTGGCGGCAACGTATCTGGTGACCATCAGCGGCGCCAGCCGCGAAGTGAGCGAAGGGCTTGGTTCCGTGTTCGCGGCCCTGGTCTTGCTCAGCGTGGGCCTGTGGATGCACCAGAAGAGCAGCGCCGGGCGCTGGCAGGAATACCTGCACGAAAAACTCACGGCAGCGATGAGCCGGCGCTCGGCCTGGGGCCTGTTCGCCCTGGCCTTCATCGCCGTCTACCGCGAAGTGTTTGAAACCGTGCTGTTCTACTCGGCCCTGGCGGCGGACGGCAATGGCGGCGCCCTGCTGGGCGGCTTCGCGGTGGCCATCGTGCTGCTGGTCGTCATCGCCTGGGCCTTGCTGCGCACCAGTGCTCGCATGCCAATCGGCAAGTTCTTCTCGTGGACGTCCGCCTTCGTGGCCGTGCTGGCCGTCATTTTGATGGGCAAAGGCGTGGCCGCGCTGCAGGAAGCGGGCTGGGTGGGCGTGACCCCCGTCGACTTCATGCGCATCGACCTGCTGGGCATCCTGCCCACGGCGGAAACCTTGCTGGCGCAGGCGGCCATCCTGGCCATCATCGCCGCCGGCTACGGCTGGAACCGCGTTTCCGCAGGCAAGCGCAAGCCAGCCTGACCTGTAAACCGCCCTGGAAACGCGCCGGCACGGGCGTTTCTATCCCGAACGGATGACCGCCCCCGAGCGCTGCCTGCAGCGGTCGGGGGCGGTGACGTTGACAGCCGCTTAGCGCGCAACTTTCCCTGGAGACTAGGCCGCGCTGTGCACTTTCACCCCTGCCAGCCAGGTTTCCTGCACCACGATGTCGCGCAGCTTGCGCACGCTCTCGTCCAGCGGGTCTTGCGCAAGAATCACCAGGTCAGCCCGCTTGCCCGCTTCCAGCGAGCCCACCAGATGATCCATGTGGCAATGCCAGGCGGCATCCAGCGTGACGGCACGCAATCCCGCCATGCGGCTGATCCGCTCGCCCGGATTCAGCACCTGGTCCCCCGGCACAGCTTCCATGGTGCGGAACACGGCCTGCTCCATCATGCGCAAGGGGCCCAGCGGCGAGACGAAATGGTCCGAGTGCAAGCTGATGGGCATGCCCGCACTCAATGCCGAATAGCAGCGGTCCAGCAACTGGGCCCGCTCGTGGCCAAAAATGGTCTGCTGGAACGTGTGTCCCCAATAGCCGACGTGGCCGATGAGGAAACTGGGGTTCAACTGCAGTGTCGCCATTTTCGTGATGGCTTCATCATTCAGCAGCGATGCGTGCTCCACCCGCAGGCGCAGCTGGCGCCGCTTTTTCGCCTCTTCTTCGCTGATGCCGCCTGGCCGCGGCGTCAGTACCTGATCGTAGCTGTGCAGCACATATTCCACTGCCTGGTCGCCGTTGGCGTGGACCAGCACGGGCCAGCCGCGCCCCACCGCCTTGTCCAGCATGCGGGAAAACACGGACGTGTCGGGGTAGTTGCTCAAGCCGGTGGGCGGCACTTCAGGTATCGAATGCTCGTGCGAGCACGCATAGGGCTGGCTCTGGTATCCCGTCAACCCCTGGTTCGAGCCATCCGCGATCAGCTTGATCGCCTTGATGCTGAAACGCTGGTCGCCGTGGTTGTGCAGGTCCGGCTTGTAATGATCGAGCCAATTGTCCAGTGCTTTTTCTTCCGGCTTGGTGAACAGCGCGGCGCCGATGCGCACGGGACCGAGGTGCGCCGCCAGCTTGAGCAGGCCGATTTCCACCAGCGGCGCATCGGTGGCGCCCACGCCGGCGTCGAATACGCTGGTAAAGCCCATGGCCGAAGCGTTGTCCAGCACCTGCTTCAGGCAAGCGATAAATTCCGGCAGCTTGGGCAGCGGTGCGACCAGCAGCGCCTTGGCGATCCTGATTTCGGTCAGCACGCCGGAAGGGCTGTCCTCGATGTTCGCCGCCTTCAGCGCAGCGGTATTGAGATAGGCAAGGTGGCCGGACGAGTTCATCAGCAGGATAGGCACCGTGCGGCTCAGCTTATCCAGTTGGCTGGCGCCGATGTCTTCCCACGACATCATCAGCGAAGGATCGACGCCGAAGCCGAGTACCCAAGGGTTGCCTTTTTTGTCTTTCGGCAGCTGGTCCGGCTGCTCCAGGGCCGCGCTGATGCGCCTGCTGATGCTCTGGAAACTGTATTCCGGATCCAGTTCCTGCTGCCGGGGTATTGCCAGGAACGGCGTGAGCGACAGCCAGCTCCTGTACAGCGCGCTGGGCAGGATGTGCATATGGGGTTCGACAAAGCCCGGCAGCAAGGTGCGGCCGTCCAGGTCCACCTCGCTTGGCTGGTGCGGCTGCATGGCCTGGCGCACCGCGTGCAGCGTGCCGGTGGCAATGATGGTGCCGCCGGCGATGCCCAGCGCCTCTACCTGGTCGCTGCCGTCCGCGGCCATGGTGTGGATGTGGCCGTTATGGAAAATCGTCGCTTGCGGCGCCAGTTTCTGGGCTTGCTGGGAATATGCGTGCTGGAACGCGGCGTTCAGTTCACCGCTGAGTGCGGTTCCCGTCAACAGGCCGCTAGTCAGCGCAGGAAGGTGAGGCAGGTTGCAGCAGGCGCAACCGAGATGGTCATGGCTCATGCAGATTCCTATCAGAAGTTGATGATTTAGATCAATGAATTCATCCCTTGTTCTGGCTCGCATATACCCAACAACAGAATATCGGGAGAACGCTACGTTTGGACTGGCTTGCTTGTTGCCAGTAACTGCATTGAAGCATAACGAATTAACCGTCAAAAAAACTCAAACATTGTCACGTTCATCAAAATGACGATGCGACTGATTCAAAATCCGCACTGTATTTATTTTCCTCGATATTTCGCCTGGGAGTTTCTGATGAAAACATATGGCTATCCATAGCCGCGTGACAATTGGATAGTAAAAGTTTTGAAAATTTAATTATATTCAGTACTGCAGAGATTGCGCCGGCCAGCCGAATACTGGCCGTATTCAAGGAAACATTCCATTAAACGCAGCATTAACGAAAGATTAGCAATGAAAGCTCAACGTACAACAAGCTGGTCGCTGGGTCTGATTGTGGCTGGCGCCCTGCTCTCTTCCCATGCCCATGCGGCAAAAATTCCCGATTGCGGCAAGCGGGAACCGAGCAAGACCCTGCCCACCCCGCAAAATAGCGAGTATGACGCTTACCGCAACGCGAAAACGAGCGCGGTGGCGGGCGGTCCTGGCAATACCGTGTTCAATAATAATGAAAAGCGCCTCCCTGCCGCCGGCAAGGACGAGGTTTATTATGAGTACTATCTGGGGATTGGCGGCGATGGCGGTGCGGGATCGCATCGCGCGGTATTGCTCGTACAAACTCCGACAGGAAAACGGAAATTAGTGGAGCGCTATTACACGCAGGACCATTATGCTTCTTTCTGCAGCCTCAAGAACTAGGCGTTCTTTATTACATTCAAGCGGCGCGGGGAAAATGTTTGGCGCCGCTTGAAATATCCGCGCATAAGATTGAATATGGACTGAATGTGGATTGAATATTTAAATTCGTCTAATAACGGATATTAGCGCATGCGTGTGAAACACACTTTGATCTGCGACAAATTCTCGCTGCATCGCTCAAGCCAATGCGCCATCCCGCGCGATTGGGACTAACACCGTTGCTGGCGTTTTTACAAGCCGTCATGGGCCACGCTGAAAGCGATGCGCCGCCCTCACCGCGGCGCATCGCGCGCATCCACGTAGGCCCAGGCCTGCATGCCCGACGCCAGGGTGACGCGCTCGCGCCGGTAGGCGGCCACCTCGTAGCCATCCGCCTGGCGCAATTCCTCCGCCGAAACGGCCAGCACGGCGCCCGGCACGCAATCCGCCGGCGCGCCGCTGCGCGAAGCGATCGGGTGATGCGTCTTGCCGCTGGTCGCCACCACTTGCGCATCGGCTATCGCCAGCAGCGCCAGGCGGTAGCCGGGCAGCCGGTCGGGCCGGCCGTCGAGCAATCGCCCGAAGGTGGCCAGCTGCACGTCTGCCTGTTGCAGGGTGCCGTAGGAAAACAGGTGTTCTGCCGCTTCCGCTGGAAGAGTTGCCATTGCCGCTCCTTGTCGTTCTGTCTTGTTTGCCTGCCTCGAATACATCACTGTCATTGTTGCATTATTCACCAGTGCCGTGGCACGGGTCAATCGTGCGGCTGCCCGTGCCTCAAACCCCGCAGCGGTTATCATGCCCGCCTATCGTGAAAGGAAGGCTGGACCATGACATCGATCTCTCGACGCTTGCAGGAACTGGGCTTGACGGCTAGCCAGGCGCAGGACCTGGCGGACGCGGCGCAACGCAAGGATCTGGCCCCCGTGCTGCAGCACTTGCTGCTGCGGGGCCTGTGGTCCGACGTGGTTGATGAAAGCATGCCGCAGCCGCGATGGCTGGAACGCTGGCGCACCTTGGGCGAGTCGGACTTTCCGTTCATCAACTCCCCTGCCCTGCAGCGCCTGCTGGACGGGGGCGTCGACGTGCACGACCTGACGGACGTGGTGCGTTCCGCCCAGGTATTGACTATCTATAACATCGCCCGGCTGATCGACGAACCTTGCGGCGACCTCGGTTACGACGTCGCGGATGCCCCCGACGTGCAACTGGCGTATGTGGATGAAACCGGCGCGCCGCACCGGCCCGGCAGCCTGCATGCGGCGCTGGAAGAACAGGACCCGGCCGGCCGCCATGGCCAGCCCCGTACACTGGAGCTGCGCCAGTTCGGCGGCTTGCCGGCCGAGCAGCAGATGGAAATCAGCGGCTTGCTGGCGCAACAGGCGTGGTCGCAGGCGGCCGTCCTGTGGAAACGCGCCACCGGCGGCGAGCTCAAGCAGTGCCTGGCCACGGTGCAGAGCCTGGCGCGCCAGCTGTAGCGGCGGTGATAGCCTGCGTTACCAGTAGCCGAGCACCTTCCACCAGGTCGTGCCGACGATGGCAAAGATCAGCAGTTCCACCACGCACATGAGGAAGCCGACCCGCCACCAGTTGCCCATCGTCACGAAGCCGCTGCCGAAGATGATGGGCGAGGTGCCCGTCGCGTAATGGGTCAGGGTCATCATGATGGCCGAGCCGGCCGTCATCATCAGCATGAACGGCACGTGGTATGCGGCCGGGATCAGGTGCAGGCCCACCGTCAGGAAGGCCAGCAGCATGGCGCTGATGTGGGCCGTCGTGCTGGCAAAGAAATAATGCGAGAAGACGAACACCAGCACCAGGACGGCGGCGATGGGCAGCCAGTCCATGCCGCTGGCGACGATGGCCGCCTTCATGCCGGCCGAGAACCAGGCGATCACCCCCGTCTTGTTCAGTTGCTCGGCCATCATGACCAGCGCGCCGAACCACACCAAGGTGTCCCAGGCGCTCTTTTCCGACAGTACGTCGTCCCAGTCGATGGTGCCGGTAATGATCAGCACGAACAAGCCGACGAAGGCCACCACCGTCGCATCGAGCGAGAACGCGGGGCCGAACAGCATGGCGGGCACGTTCGCCCACAGCAAGAGCAGCAAAGCGAAGGTGCCCAGCATGACTTTTTCCGCCGGCGACAGCGGCCCCATGCCTTTCAGCTCGGCTTTCGCGTAGGTAACGGCGTCCGGCGTGGCTTTCAGTTCCGGCGGCGACAGCCAGTAGATAATCAAGGGCATCACCAGCAGGCAGACCAGGCCCGGCAGCAGCATGCACAGGGCCCAGGTGGTCCACGTCAGGTGGAAACTCTGGCCGCTGGCCTTGGCCACGAAATCGACCACCAGCGGGTTGGGCGCCGTGGCCGTCAGGAACATGGCCGACGTGATGGGGTTGGCATGGTAGTTGACGAGGGCCAGATAGGTGCCGACCTTCTTTTCCGTGCCCTTGGCCGGGTCCGAATCGAAGGCATTGGCGATCGATTTCATGACGGGGTGGACGATGCCGCCGCCCCTTGCCGTGTTACTTGGCGTAAATGGCGCCAGCACCAGTTCGCAGATGGCCAGGCCATAGCCGATGCCCATGGTGCGCTTGCCCAGCAGCGAGATGAACAGCAGGCCGATGCGGCTGCCCAGCCCCGTCTTCTTCAAGCCCCGCGAAATCAGGATGGCCACGACGATCAGCCAGATCAGGGGATTCGAAAAACTGCTGAGCGCATCCGTGATGGCGCCCTTGGACGAGGTCGACGTCACTTGCGACAAGGACACGATGACGATGGCCATCATGGCCATCACGCCGATGGGCATGACTTTCAGGATGATCGCCAGGATGGTGGTCAGGAAAATCGCCACCAGGCCCCAGGCCTTGGGGGGCAAGCCGTCCGGCGCCGGCAGCAATAGCATGCTCACAAGCAAGGCAGTGCAGATCAGGGCCGGGACGAGGCGGAATGGGACGGCTTCCTTGAAATGCAGGAACAGGTCGCGCACTGTTTTATACATCATGATTTCCTTTACTGGGACAGGCATCCAGGCGGGCAGTCGCGCCCGCGCAGACTGGTGATAATTCTTTTTAGCAACATCATACAAGTTCATGCGCAAGTACCCTGCTCCATTACGCCTGCACGTGCGGGCAAATTGCCAAATCGTTGACTTGAGCGCTATCACAGGGGCGAAAAATATTGACGGCAAGTGACAATGGGTGACTTTTTTGTCAATTTTTCTCTGTATCGTCCCCCGTAGCCGCCGCCAGATATGCCACCAGGGATGACAACCTTTTAAGGGAAAACTTGATGACCAGCACAGAACAGTACTCGATCCACCCATCGATCGGCATTGCCCGCGTGGGCAACAGCCATGATTCCTTCTATCTGGCGCCGGAAACGATAGGCGGACTGCCGATCGAAGCGGACGGCAATAACGATCCGCAGCTGGCCGATGGCAAGCCCGTCCACGTTACCCAGTTCAAGGATGCGGCCGGCCGCGTGCGGCGCCAGGCGGCCAGCTTTAAAATTTACAAGTCCGACCCGGCTCGCCCGGGCGAAAAGACCGTGGTCGACATGCAAGACCCCAGCATTGCCCGCATCGAGTGGAAAGTGCACGTGGCAAACAAGAAGGCGGCCTGGTGGAACTTCATTCCCCTGCTGGGCGATCTGATGTTTGGCCCGTACAACAGCTATGAAACGTGGGAAAATACGCCGCCCGCCTGGAAGCTGACGCCCAACTCCTGGACCAATCTGCGCAACGGCGACGTCACGGGTGCGGCGGCACGGCAGGCACTGATCGTCGATCCGGGACCGCGCACGCTCGACGCGCCGCTGCGCAAGGCCCATTTCGACAAGGATGGCGCCGGCGCCTATAAATATGTGTCCTTCCCCGATCCGCAAGCCATCACGCAAGGCTATCCGGTGCGCACCCTGGGCGAAATGCGCACGGACTCGCGCGGCAACCTGCTGGTGATCGGCGCCTATGGCCGCGCCGGCGGCTCCGAAAGCATCACGGGCTTTGGCGGCGGCGATACGTGGAATGACGACGTGGGCGACGGCCCCGTCACCGCAACCATCCATTTCAAGGATGGCAGCCCCTGCGTGGAATTGAAAGCGTGGGTGGTCATCGGCTCGCCGAAGTTCGCGCCCGAACTGGTAAATATTTCCACCTGGGACGATGTCGTGGCCGACATGGCCATCAAATACAAGAACGCGCTGCCCGAAGCCTACGACGCGGCCCGCTGGAGCAGCAGCGATGGCTGGAACCCCCAGTATGTCGTCAATTACGAGCAGGATATCCGCCCCTTCCTCGCCAGGATAGGCGATTATCAGTGGGTGGCGACGGTGCCGTCGATGACGGCCTTCATCCGCCCTGCCTTCGACGTGGCCGATGCCTCGGAAGCGAACCGGCCGCAGCGTGAAAAATTCCTCAGCTACTTCCGCAAGCCGTCGGCCATCCGGCCCGGCACGGCAGAACAGGTGCCGGGATTCACGGGCGGCCAGGGCGGACAGTTGTTCAGCGCCGCCACCACGGACAACCCCGGCGCGGGCATTCCCCTCGTACCCTTGAATTCGGGCAGCAATTCCGTGCGTAACAACGTCATCAGCAAGTTTTCGGTACTGACGGATACACAATACTTTGCTTTGCAACAATGGGCGGCCGGCAAATTCTCGCCCACCGCGCCGGGCCTGGCCCTGCCGGGCATCGACCCGCTCGACCACGCGACCATCGGCAATTGCGTCGGCGAACCCATGTGCCCCGGCATCGAAGTGACGTGGAGCGTGCGCAATCCCGTCATCTACGCGAAACCGTACGCCATCCTGCACCGCGTGGATGCCGACTACGAAAAGAACGGCCTGTCGGCTGGCCGCGACGAGTGCGAACCGCTGGACTGGAACGACCCGAGCATCGGCACCGGCTGCGAACCGGGCGACCTGACCAAGCGCATGGCCATCCCGTGGCAGGCGGACTTCTATGACTGCTCCGTGCAGATGATCAACTTCGACAATCCGGACCTGGTCAAGAATCCCGATTCGCTGATCCCCGTGCCGCCCACCTACTACGCCTACTGGTGGCCGCCGCAAAGTCCGTGGAACGTGATCAACGGCGCCACCACCAAGGAAGAACAGGCGCTCGCCGGCGTGCCGGCCGGCATGCAAGTGATGTACAGCCGCGGCATGAACAGTTTTTCGCAAATGATCAGCTCCTGGCACTACCTGGGTTTCATCGTGAACCAGAACCAGGATGCCGAGTCGGGCCGCCAGTACCCGTACTTTGTCGAAAAGGAGCGCAATCACGCCAAATTCGTGGCCGCCAGCGTCGGGGTCGGCAATGCCAGCAGCTTCGTCACGGGCGACGATGCCAACTACCTGCCCGCGTGGTTCCTCAAGGACGAGGATCCGCAGACGGCATCCGAGAAGGCATCGCAGCTGTTTGCCAGCGGCGGCGCGCATGTGGCCCTGCAGGACACGCCGAAGAAAATCATGCCCGCCAACCGGCGCCGGTTTTCCCATTGAGCGCGGCTGCAGCACGCGGCTACGACGTCGTCATTGTCGGCGGCGGTGCCGCCGGCACTGCCGCCGCCCTGACCCTGGCCCGGTACACGGGCTTGCGCATCGCCTTGCTGGAAAAGCAGCTGTTCGACGATTACCGGGCCGGTGAAACGGTATCGTCGTCCATCTTTTCCATGCTGGACTTCCTTGGCGTGGGACGCGGCTTGCTGGACGGCGCCCAGCTGCCCGCGTTTTCCCACGCTGCCGCCTGGGGCAGCGCCGAACTGATGTCGCGCGACGCCGTGTTCAGCAGCCACGGCCACGGCTTGCACCTGGACCGCAGGCAGTATGACGCCATCCTGCTCGAACAGGCGCGCCAGGCGGGCGTGGCGTTGTTGCGCCCGGCGCAACTGGTGCAGCTTGAACACGGCGAGCCATGGCATCTGCGCGTCCTGGCCGATGGCCAGGAAACGGCGCTGACGGCCCGCTACCTGATCGATTGCAGCGGCAAGCAGGCGGCCATCGTGCGCCAGCGCAAGCGCCCCATCCACACGGAAGACTCGCTGGTGGCGCTGTACGCCTATTATCAGCTGGCGGAACCGCAATTCCTGCCGCACCGCACCCTGGTGGAAACGACGCAGCACGGCTGGTATTACGCCGCGCCCCTGCCCGGCGACCGCGTGGCGCTGGCCTTCATCACGGATGCCGACATCCTCAAGCACCTGCGGCTGAAGGAGCCGGCGCCGTGGCGCCAGGCCGGCATGGGCACTTTGCACGTGCGCGATATCCTGGCGCGCCTGCCCGCGCCGGACGCCCTGCGCCACTACGCCATCCACAGCCGGGTGGCGTCGCTGCCCGCGGACGAGAACTGGACGGCGGCTGGCGATGCGGCCGCCTGCTTCGACCCGATCTCTTCGCTGGGCATCGGCCAGGCCATGGCGTCGGGCATCCATGCGGCGCGCGTGGCGGAAGCCTACCTGGCGGGCGAGCGCGGCATGGCGTCGGGCTACCGGCGCAGCGTGTTCGCCTCGTTTGAAACCTATCTGCAGATGCGGCGCGGCTTTTACGGCGCCGAGCAGCGCTGGCCCGATGCGCCATTCTGGCAGCGCCGGGCCGGCCGGCATGGCGCTGCCGCAGGCCTCCAGGCCTAGCACCGCCGCTGCGGCAGGCCCGGGGCGCCTGCGCCCCGGGCCCCATCCTGGCCCATCCTGGCACCCCCGGGCGAAAAAGTGAGCCAGGTCAAGAGTCCGCATGCCCGGCGCCCGTTTCCGGGCGAATTTCAGTCCCGCCTTGCCATTCGCACTATAATGTCGGCACCGCGTGCGGCAGCAATGGCGGCGATAGACGGTAACAATTTCGTGTGGAGGCCAGTACAATAGCGTCTGGGCCTACACAGGGTTTCACTTTTGCCAGCAGTTGCCAGCAACTAACCATTTTTTTGACCAGCCAACAAACACTATGAGTTCGATGAATGAAGAGCGCGTATTAAGCGTGCACCACTGGACGGATACCCTGTTCTCCTTTACCACCACGCGCGACCCGTCGCTGCGTTTCTCGAATGGCCATTTCACCATGATCGGCCTGCGCGTCGATGGCAAGCCCCTGCTGCGCGCCTACAGTATCGCCAGCGCCAATTACGAAGACCACCTGGAATTTTTCAGCATCAAGGTGCCGGGTGGTCCATTGACGTCGCGCCTGCAACACTTGCAGGTGGGCGACACCGTCATCGTCGGCCGCAAGCCGACGGGCACCCTGGTATCCGACTACCTGCTGCCAGGCAAGCGCCTGTACATGCTGTCGACGGGCACGGGCCTGGCGCCATTCCTCAGCATCGTGCGCGATCCGGACATCTACGAGCGCTTCGACCAGTTGATCCTCGTGCACGGCGTGCGCCAGGTCGACGAGCTGGCGTACCACGACTTGCTGGAAGAGCATCTGCCCAAGCATGAATTCCTGGGCGAAATGGTCAGCGACAAGCTGCGCTACTACCCGACCGTGACGCGCGAAGACTTCCGCAACATGGGCCGCATCACCGAACTGATCGAGAACGGCAAGCTGGCCGAAGACCTGGGCGTGCCGGCACTCAATCCTGCCGAAGACCGCGTCATGATCTGCGGCAGCTCGGACATGCTGCGCGACCTGAAAGACATGCTGGAAGCGCGTGGCTTCAAGGAAGGCAATACCTCGACGCCTGGCGACTTCGTCGTCGAGCGCGCGTTCGCCGAGAAGTAAGCGGCATCGCTCCCGGGGCCCGGCCCCGCCGCTACCTGCGGCGGCGCCGGGCCTTTTGCATGTCAGCTGGCGCCAGGTCCGCGGGCCGCTGCCGGGGCGCCCCGCTGGTACTGCAAGCCGTTCATGAAGCGCTGCACGGGCTGAAAGGCGCTGCTGAGGATATCGTCGTGCGCCGCGTAGTAGCGCGTCTCGATCTTCAGCAAGCCCAGCACGGTCGCATCGAGCTTGTCCGTCTGATACGGCCGGCTTTCCAGCGCGGCGCGCGCGGCCGTCGATTGCGGCGCTTGCTGGTTATTCCAGATCAGCATGGGAATTTCATAGCCGCTCTTGTCCGAAGCGGAATGGCCAGCGTGGTTGCGGCTGTAGCCGACTTCCTGCCCATGGTCGGAGACAAACAGCAGCGAGGCGGCGCGGCCGGACTTGGCCTTTTCCGCCATGCCGATCAGGGTGCCCAGCACGTAGTCGCCATAGCGGATGGCGTTGTCGTACTCGTCGCGCTGGCTGCGTATCCAGCTGGACCGGCCCTGGCTGGCCATTTGCGCGCTGACGGCGTCATGCGCCTGGCCGAAATGCGAAAAGCGGCTGGGATAGCGCATGTCGTAGCTGGGATGCGCCCCCAGCAAGTGCACGACGATCAGCTTTTTGGGCGCCGTATCGGCCAGCGCGTGGGAAAACGGCTGGAACAGGTTGCCGTCGAAATTGTTTTCGCCGCGACCAGTGCCGTAGTTGATGAAGTCGCTTTCATCCGCCTCGCCCGCCAGCAGCCCGATCCAGCCGTCGTTGCGCGTCTGGTTCGACACCCAGAACGTCTTGTAGCCGGCCGCCTCGGCCAGCATCAGCAAATTCGGCTTGGCCATCCATGCGTCGGGATTGCCGATGTCGGCCGGCGTGAGCATCGTCATCATCGATTCCACCGTGCTGGACGCGGGCGAAATCACGTCATTGAATACCAGCAGCTTCGAGCGCATGGCGTCGAGCTGAGGCGTGGTGGCGCGCGGATAGCCATACAGCGACATCGAGGCGCGGTTGGTGCTCTCGCCGATCACCAGGATGACGGTGCGCGCGTCTTCGCCCGCATAGCGCACATGCCAGTCGTCCGGCGCGGCCATGGCGGCCGTCAGCGCATGCTGCATGGATTTCATCGCCTCGAGCTGCGCGCTGTACTGCTGGTAGCGCAGCGGCCAGAACAGGGCAGGATTCTCGCGCCGCATGGTGGTATTGACGTGCAAGGACACGAGAAAGGCGGCCATGAAGACGGCAAAGCCCTTTTGCAGCAAGCCCGGCGCCGCACTGTCGCGCCCCGCCTGCCAGCGCTGCAGCTGGCGGTCGGCCAGCAGCACCGCCGCCGTCACGAGCACGAACCAGGCGGCCACTTGCGCCAGCGCGATGCTGTTATGCAGGAAAAACTCTCCCGTTTCGGCTTGATCTGTCGCAAACATGGCCTGTAAAACCGCATTGGGATTCGGCCGCATGCCAAAATAACCACGCAAGAAGCCCTTGACGGCGGCGTCGAGGTAAAACACGGGCACCACGACGCGCAGCAGTACGGTAAACGCGCCGGCACGGCAGCGCCACGCATGCAGCACGCTGCCCGCGCCCAGCAGGAACGCGGCCAGCAAGACGCTCAGTTTCAGGCATTCGTTCGCGCTTAATTGATCGAAAAGGAAGAACAACAGCAGGCCGGCAATGCTCAACAGGACACGGCAAAACAGAATCAGCATGGAGGCGGCAAAGAGTAGGTATTGATCAGGGGCAGGCCCGCGCGGACGGGCCAGCGATTGTAGCGCAGTCGCCGGCAATATGGCCCCCATTTCTGCGCGGCGCGCCGTGCCGGCACGGCAGGTCGCGCGCGCACGCTCCTGACAGAAATTGTCAGTGCCTTTTATTATGCTTTCGGCACCAACGGGCTAACCAGCCTGTACTATTGATATCTCCACCTGCGACAGGACTTTTCATGACACGTGCCATCACCATTCTGACCGAGAACTTTGCCGATTGGGAAACCGCCCTGCTCAACTCCACGGCGCGCCTGTATTACGGCTTCTACACGCAGTTCGCCACGCCGGGCGGCTTGCCCGTCACGTCGTCCGGCGGCATGCTGGTCACGCCGCAACTGGCGCTGGAAGCCATTTCGCTCGATGAACTCGACTTGCTGATGGTATGCGGCGGCAGCCACTGGCAAAGCGGCAAGGCGCCCGACCTGGGGCCCTTGCTGCGCGCCGCCCGCGACAAGGGCGTGGTGCTGGCCGGCATCTGCGACGGCACGCGCGTGCTGGCGCAGGCTGGCGTGCTCGACACCGTGCGCCACACTTCCAACAGCGCCGGCAACCTGGTCGATGCCGGCTACGGGGGCGCCGCCCTGTACCAGGACGTGCCCTGGGCCGTGGCCGACCAGCGCGTCATCACGGCGCCCGGCACGGCGCCCGTCACCTTCACCCAGGAAGTCTTGCGCGCCCTGGGCATCGACGACGACAATCTGGCCGCCTACCTGGCCATGCATGGGGCCGAGCACGGCCAGGCTGTTCAGGCTGTCCAGGCAGCCTAATCGGCGGCCAGCACGCGCAGGCGCTCGGTGGCGTGCGTATTGCCGGGGTCCAGTTCCAGCGACCGGCGGTAATGCGTGATGGCCAGCGTCTTCGCGCCGCCCGCCTCGTACGCCTCGGCCAGGCTGTCGTGGCCATTTGCCCCTTGCGGGTACAGTTGCACGCCCAGTTCGAAGACGGCGGCCGCCTGTTTCGGCTGCTGCCGGCCCAGCAGGCGGTAGCCCCAGGCATTCAAGTCGTCTTCGCCGGGGGCGGACAGCCCGTGCTGGCGGCGGATGGCCGCCAGTTTCCTGTCCAGTCCGTCGAAACCATCGCTGGCCGCCTGGTTGCGCAGCAGGTGCGCGGCATACGCGCCGCCGCGCTGCTGGCGCAGGGCGGGAACGTAAAAGCCCGCGACGGTATCGATCAGCTGTTCCGGCTGGCCGCCGGCAAGGTTGCTCAGGATAATGACGGCCAGGTCATCGTCCGGATACACATAAAAGGCCGAACGGGCGCCGCCGATGCCGGCCACGGCCCGGTGGCCATCGCGGCCGATGGTGGGCCAGCCCAGCGCCCACGCTCCCGGCTTGCCATCATTCAAGCTGGTCGGCTGCCACAGCCGCTCCAGGCTGGCGGGCGCCAGCAGGCGGCCCGATTGCAGCGCGATCAGCCAGTTGGCCAGCTCGCCCGCATTGCTGTTGATGCCGGCCCCGGCCCGCATGAACACGGGAAAATCCTCGATCACGTTGCGGTAGCCCTTGCCGCCCCGGTTCAGCACGTAGGAACTGGCCTTGTTGGCGACCACGTCCTTCGCATCGCCAAAGCCGCTGTGCCGCATGCCCGCCACGTCGAACTGCCGGCGCTGGACGAATTCGGTAAACGGCTGGCCGCCTTGCCGCTCGATCAATTGCGCCAGCAACACATAATTGGTCTGGTTGTAGCGGTAGCGCTCGCCTGGCCGGGCTTCCACGGGCAGCGCCAGCACGGCTTTCCATGCGGCATCCGCGTCGTCCGGCTGCGGCCCCACCAGCTTGCCGCTGCGCTGGTCCAGCACATCGGGCAAGCCGGAAGTATGGTTGAGCAGCTGGGTCACGGTCACGGCTTGCCAGGCTGGCGGCAAGCCCGTCAGGTACTGGCTGACGGGCGCCGCCAGGTCGATCTTGCCCTGCTGCACAAGCTGCATCACGGCCACCCCCGCAAACGCTTTCGTTGCCGAATTGATGGAAAACATGCTGGCATCCGTCACGGGCACCTGGTATTGCAGGCTGGCCAGGCCGAAATTGCGCGACAGCACAACCTTGCCACGCCGTATGACGGCAATTTGCAGGCCAGGAATCTGGCGTTCGCGCATCTCGTCCTGCAGGAAGGCAGCCAGCTGCTGCCCGGCATCGACGGCAAGGCCTGCCTTGGGGGACGTGGCGGCGGGTACGGCGGCCGCCGCGGTGCCTGCGGCGAGTAATGCGGCAAGTAGAATGCGCAGGCCAGGCTGCATGCGGATAGACATCGTGGATTCCTAGCTGAATTTCCATATATGAAAACACAATCTTACTCTATTTACATGCCTGCGCCGCGTATTTTCCTGGCCGGGTCCGCATCTTTGCTTCCCGCCTGTCGCAGATCAATTCCCGCGCCATCGCTGTTGAGATAATTGAAACGGCGTCATCTGCCGCGTCATCGCGGCGGCGCCAACCCTGCGGGAACCAACTGAAATGGGAGGCATGATGAAAGCGCCTGTGCGGCACCAAACCCGTATTTCCTTCAAGCCCATGGCCGCCGTGCGCGCCACCATGGCCTTCCTTGCGCTGAGCGCGTCAGGCTCCACCCTGGCGGAACAGCCGCCGCCGCCGTGCCACCCCAATCCCCACGCCCTGTTCGACCGGGCCATCGTGCATCTGCGCGGCGACGTGCGCAACCTGCCCAGGCGGCTGCAGGAGCGGCTGGAACGCATGGCCGAGCGGCCGCATACCTACCTGCCCATGCAGGCGTTCGCCGAGGCCGACAAGCCCAGCCAGCTATTCCAGTACTACCTGCTCGATACCACCGGGTTCGAAGCCAATCCCTTTACGGCGCGTTTTCCCGGCATCAACGACCAGGCCATGCTGACGGCCACCGGCGGCAACTGTGGCTTGCCCACCATCGGCGCCGTGCGCCTAGTGGTCGAGCCCAAGCCGGACCTGCCCACCGATCCGCAGAACGTGCGCGCCTTCATCGATGTCTTCACCGACCTGTCGAACCTGTTCGTGATCAATAATGAAAGCGGCTGGTACGAAGGCTGGATGATCCATGACCTCGAAGTGCCCGCCGTGGCGGCCCCGAACGCCGACGGCCGGGCCCAGTTCGGCACCATGACGGCGGCCGATGCGGCGGCGCTGCGGGCGATGGGCTCGCACAACAATGAGCCGGGCAAGCTGTTCACGATGGATGGCAATGCGCCGCACCTGCCCAGTTCCAGCGACCAGTTTCCATCGCGCCAGACCAATATCGTGCCTATCCAGCTGAGCATGGGGGCCGTCAATTGCATGCAACAGACGGACTGCCATGGCTACTGGGAGTTCAACTACACGACCAACTGGATACACCCGCTATATGAATTGCCCTTCACGGGAGGCATACCCGGCACCTTTGAGGCCGGCAATATCGGCGCGCTGTCTTCGCTGATTCCGGGCTCGGGACCGGCCGGCGTCAAGAACAATCCCATCGGCTACGGCGACAATCCGAACACGGCCGGCACGCTGCAGGCATCGGGCCCGCGCGACCCGGACAAGTTCGACGCCGATGTCGATGCGCAACGCGAGTACCGCCAGCGCTTCATTCCCAGCGGACTGGCCCGTGAAATCCTGCTCGACACCTATGTGCGCCTGGCATCGTTCGAGCCGGGCGTGGCCTTCCCACAACGCTTGTACGATGCCTATGTAGCGCAAGTGCAACGCGTGGACCAGAACGGCGATGGCGTCATTTCCGCGCTGGAAGGCGACGTCGACAGTGCCAGCGACGGTTTTGCCGACAATACGCGCCTGTTCCTGCCGGCGCCGTCGTTCCGGCGCTTCGCCGTGACGCGCGAAATCAACGACGGCATGCTGGCGCCCCGCTTCGCGCCAAGCCAGCGCGCCTGGGTGCTGAGCGGCATGGCCACGGCGGTCAGCCCCGCAGTGCGGGCCTCGGAGGGACGCGACGGCGACGACCGCTGAATGCGGGCGATGGCCATGGCCGGATGCGCAGGGGCACGCATCCAGTTGATCCAGATCGAAGGTCTGCGCGCGCGGGCCGCTATTCCTGCCCCACGCGGCTACACTGGATATCTGGCTGGCGCGTGAACAAACCAGCCAGGGGTGTCGCAGCAGGAACCGCAGGAGGAACACATCATGGCCGATCTCGTCTCAGGCAACAATGCCCATGTCTTCGGCCTCGCGCGGCCCCAGGCATCGGGAACGTCGGCGCTGCACCAGGCACCGCCCCGCAACACGGCGTTCCGCGACCTGCCGCCGCCCACGGGCAGCGCGCCATTCCGCCTCGACCTGAAGGATGTCGTGGCGCCGGCCGTGTACGATGCCATCGTCAGGACCCAAAAGGTCGTCTTCCATCTGAATGGCGACATGGGCGGCATCCAGTACGCGGTGCCGCAGGAACTGGTGGCAAAAGGCATGGAAGACGATTTCCAGGCCGACGCCAGCCAGGCGCCTGCCTTCCTGTACGTCACCGGCGACTGCGTCTACTTCAACGGCCAGATCAGCGAGTATTACAAGCAGTTTTACCAGCCCTATGAATTCTACCTGGCCCCCGTCTTTGCCGTGCCTGGCAACCACGATGGCGAGAACCTGCCGGAAGACCAGACACTCGACGGTTTCGTGCGCAATTTTTGTGCGCCCCAGCCCGTCAAGATGCCGGAATCGGGCGATTCCCACCGCACGGCCATGGTGCAGCCGAATGTGTACTGGACCCTGCTCACGCCGCAAGTCAATATCGTGGGGCTCTACAGCAATGTTCCCGCCGGCGGCGAGATCCGCACGCCGCAGAAAGAATGGCTGGCCTCGGAACTGGCCACCCTGCCGCGCGACCGGCCCCTGCTGCTGGCCCTGCACCATCCGATCTACTCGGCGGACGACCACCATTCCGGCAGCACCTACATGAAAGACCTGGTCGCGGCTGCGTCAGCCGATGCGGGACGCCATCCGGACGCCATCCTCGCCGGGCACGTCCACAACTACCAGCGCCTGACGCGCGCCAATGCGGACGGCGGCAAGACCCTGTTCCTCGTCACGGGCGCAGGCGGCTATCATAATCTGCACCAGATCATGAAGGTCGGCGGCCAGCGCCTGATCCCGCCGGCCGTCTTCCATGACGATAGCGGAGACGCCGTCACGCTGGAAAACTATTCCGACGACCACCATGGTTTCCTGCGCGTCGAAATAAGCGACAGCATCCTGATGGGGAAGTACTACGAAGTACCACGTCCACAGGAGCCGTTCAGCAAAGGCAGCCACTTGCTCGACTACTTCCGCTTCGATTTCAAACAGCGGGCATACCTGCCCAATACGCTGTCATGATGTCACGCGGCAGGAGCGCCGTCTTTACGCTTCCAGCCACACGTCCTCATACCCTTCCCGGTCGAGGATGAACCTGGCGCCGCTGGGCAAGGCCAGATAGTCGAGCACCTGCGGCAGCATCTCATGCAGGTGCTCCGCGTGCAGGGGCTGGTAAAAGCCGCTCGCGTCGTCGTGCTGGCCGCAGTGGATGAACCAGCTGATGGTACCGTTTTCCGGCAGCTCGATGCGCGTGCCGTAGATGGGCGACTGATCGAGGCTGCCGATGGCCAGGGCCACCATGGGCTCGGGCGCCTGTGCCGGCAAGCCGAACTTGTCGCAGATGCGTTGCTGTGTTGCGCTGATCGATGCAGTCATGTCGCTCTCAGGATCCGATGTAGTGGTAGTGGAGGCGCAGCGCGCCATCGTGGTTGGACATTTCCAGGTGCAAGGTCGCTTCGCCCTGCTTGCCATCGGCCAGCAACAGGCACTCCATGCCCAGCGGCCCGGCATCGGTGGCGTACACATCGACGGCGGGACGCCCGCCCTTGCCCGGCACGAAGGCCTGCTCCAGCGGCGCCAGGGACAGCGCTTCGTTGGCCGCAAAATAGCTGTCGAGCATGTCGACGATCTCGTCGGCCACGCCCGGCGACAGGCCCCAGTCGCGTTGCAGCGCAACAGGATCGCGCCGGTCCAGCGTCCGCACGAAGGCGGCGGCCTGTGCATATGCCTGCTGCCGCAGGCTGTCCGTCAAGGCCATTTCCATAGCTCACTCCTGCCTTATCCATTCAACAGGCGCCATTATAGTGCGTGCCGGCGGGCATTGGTGCTGCGTTTGCCGTGATAATCACCCGCATGCACTTCAATAGTGCAGCGCAATAATCAATCCGCCTGCCGATCATTTAAATCCGCATCATTATTATTTATCGCACCGCAATAACATCAGCAGCCATGTGATATTTTGTGAGTATCTGCGAAAGATAATCATAATTACGATTCATTTTCAAGTTGACGCTTATTTATTCCGGCGCTAATATCGAATGGCCATATACCATGGCATACAACGCAGGCAGTACTTAACCATCACAAGAGGATAGTACAATGCAAAACCAAAAAAAATTGTTCGCATTCAAGCTGGCTGAGAAACAGGAACAAAAACCGGCGATGCCCGCCACCGCCTGGAAAGTGCGCGACGGCGTTGCCGTAGCCGGCTGCACCGCAGTCGGCACCAATGACCAGTACCGCGATTCTTCGCGCTTCCAGCCAAACGACCGCGGCCAGTATTGCTGATCCTTGCGGCGCATTCGCCCCCACACGACGCGGGGTTGCATACCATCCCCTCCTTTGAAACCGGCGCCAATTGCGGCGCGGCTATTCCGTGCGCGCCGGATTCATATGCGGGATATCGTATTTCCAAAATGGCCGGCTATTCGCTGATGCAGTATTGGCCTGAAATAGGCATTTGAAATGCACGCCATTTTCCGGCAGCGGCTGTTAACCATCACAAGAGGATAAAAACATGCAGAAGCAAAATCAAACAAAATTTTTCGCATTCAAGCTGGCAGAAAAGAAAGAACAGGAAAAACCGGTCCTTCCTGCGCCCTGGAAGGTGCGCGATGGTGTCGCCGTGGCCGGCTGCACGGCAGTCGACAGCGAAGAGCAATACCGCTATTCGCGCATCGGTTCGAGCGACGGCGGAGAGTTTTGCTGATCTTTGCTGACCTTTGCGCCAGCTGAAAGCCTTGCCACAGCAAGGCTTTTTCATCTCCCCTTACGCAGGCTCCCTACATGCACAAAAAGGTTTTGATTATCAGCCATAGCGGCGACCTGCACGCCGACCTGGTCGAAGCCATCCTCGCCGAGCGCGGCCATGCCCCTTTCCGTATCGATCTCGACGCCTTTCCCCGCGATTACCAGCTGTGCCAGCACCTGCTGGACGGCCAGGCCCGCTCCCGGCTGCGCCGCCTGCCCGACGGCGACTGGCTGGACCTGCGCGCAGTGGGCGCCGTGTGGCTGCGCAAGGCCGCCGACTATGCCTATGCCAGCGCCGACCTGACGCCGCAGGAACGCGCCTATGCGCAACTGGAAACGGAGCAAGCCATCTTCAGCGTGCTGTACACGCTCGATTGCTACTGGCTCAGCCATCCCCTGGCCCTGCGCGGCGCGCAATGGAAGGGCGAACAGCTGGAACGGGCCGCGCGCATGGGCTTTTGCGTGCCCGCCACCCTGATCAGCAACGTGGCCGACGACGTGCGCGCCTTCCGCAGCGCCGTTGGCGGCCCCATCATTTTCAAGAGCATGTCCACGCCCAGCCTGGCCGCCGAGGCCGTGGATGCGGCAGAGCGCATCAGCGGCGGCATCGGCACCACCATCGTCGACGAGGCCATGCTGGAAAACCTGGACGCCGTCGGCGAACTGAGCTGCCAGTTCCAGGAATATATCGCCAAGCAGTACGAACTGCGGATCACCGTCATCGGCAAGCAACTGTTTGCCGCGCGCCTGTATTCCCAGGACGATGCCCGCACGGCCATCGATTCGCGCGACATGTCGGCCCCCATCCGCTATGAAGCGGCGGCCTTGCCCGAGGAAATACGGCAGCGTTGCCTCGATTTCGTGCACAGCTATGGCCTCGAGTATGGCGCGCTGGACCTGATCGTCACGCCCCAGGGCGAATATGTCTTTTTGGAAAACAATCCTGTCGGTCAATTTTTGTATGTACAACAACTGGTGCCCGCCTTGCCCATGCTGGAAAGCGTGGCCGATACCCTGATCGAAGGAGCGCTATGCCACAGCCAGACCTGAGCCTGCTCCCCCTGCGGCTGCGCGAACTGGAGCAGCAGCGCGACAGCCGGGCCATCGTCCTGGCCGCCTCGCACCTGGACATGGAGCTGCTGCCCGCCCTGTACGAGCTGTGCCAGGGAATCGGTCCCGCGGCACGGCTCGATGTGGTGCTGCACGGACGGGGCGGCATCGTCAATGCGGCGCGCCGCATCGCCATCCTGTTGCGCCAGCATGCGCGCCACCTGAGCTTTATCGTGCCCTACCACTGCCAGTCGGCCGCCACCCTGCTGGCCCTGGGCGCGGATGACATCATCGCCGGCGACCTGGCCCTGTTCTCGCCCATCGACCCGCAGCTCGAAGGCGCGGACGGCGGCGCCTTTTCCAGCCTCGACATCAAGGTCTTCGGCGACATGGCGCAGCAATGGTTCGGCGTGGATGCAGCCGAGGCGCGCCAGCAATCGCTGTCCCTGCTGTGCGGCAGCATCTTCCCCCCTTCCCTGACGGCCTTTTACCGCACCACGCTGGAGCTGGCGCAGATCGGCGAGGAATTGCTGGCCTGGCAATTGCCCGACGCTACACCCGAGGCGCGGCGCGCCATCGTCGCGCAACTGGTGACGGGCTACCACTCGCATAACTATGCGCTGACGCGCGAGGAACTGGCCCGGCTGGGCCTGAACATGGCGCGCGACGCCCACGCCGAACGGCTGGGCTGGGCCATCTCGACGCAATTGCAGGCAAGCATAGGCGGCGCCCTGCGCAGCGCGCCCGAGGAACCATGGACGGACGCCCTGCTGGCCTCGCGCGACGGCGTGCAACTGCGGCGCCAGCGTCCGGGCGGCTTCGCGCCCGTATGGAGCACGCCAGCGGAGTCCGCATGCTGACGCCGCTTTTGACCCAATCCCTTGCGCCGTCGTTGGACTCATTGCTGCCCCAGGTGGCGCGCTGCTGCATCGCCTGGCTGCTGCTGGCGGCCGGCGTGGGCAAGCTGCGCAGCTATGGCGCTTTCCGCGACAACCTGGCCACCTCGTTCAGCGTGCCGCCTGCCGCCGCCACGGTAGCGGCGCCGGCCCTGGTGGCAGCCGAGCTGCTGCTTGCCGGCTGGCTGCTGGCCGGCGGCGCGGATCTGCCCATGCTGCTGTCGCTCTTGCTGCTCGGCACGCTTACCGCCGTGCTCGCCTACCGCTACTTCACGCACAGCGTGGTGCGCTGCAGCTGCTTCGGCGAAGCGGCGCGGCCCGTCTCGCACTACGACCTGCTGCGCAACGTGCTGGTGGTCGGCATCAACGGCGCCTACTTTGCCTTTGCGCCAGGGGCGGCTCTGCCCATGGCCACCGGCGTGCTGGCCGCCGGCTTGGCGGCCATCGTCTGCGTGGCCACCATTTCCCTGCACGACATCGCCACCCTGGCAAAGGCCGACTGATGGATTCCACCACATTGCAATGGGTGCTGGCGGCGCTGGCGTTTGCCCTCGCCGGCAATATCTGGCTGACCCTGGCCGTGCTGCGCGCCAGCCGCCGCGAACGCATCGCGCCGGCGGCGCTGGTGCCGGGCGAGCCCCTGCCTGCCGTGCAAGCCCGTCCGCTGGACGGCGGCCCCGCATTTCAGCCGGGCGCGGCCGGCCAGGCCACCGTGCTGCTGTTCCTGGCCAGCCGCTGCCCGAAATGCCGGGAAAAGCTGACCGGCGTCGAACAGCTGATGCCGCTGGCGCGCGAAGCGGGCCTGGCCCTGTGGCTGCTCAGCGAAGAGGCGCCCCGCCGCTTGCGCGCCTTCTTGCCCAGCGATAGCTTGCGGGCAGCCACGGCGCGCCTCGCGCTGCGCGACTACCGGCGCGTCAATCCCCTGATGAGTTCGCCCTCGTATATCTTTGTCAATTACCAGGGGCAGGTGGAAGCGACCGGCCTGATCGGCGACGAAGACTGGCTGGCCCTCGTCGGGCAATTGAACGCCGAACCGGCGCAGGAGCGCGCCGCATGAGCCATCTGAACATCGCCCCCCACCTGGAACGCCTGCGCCTGCTGTATCCCGTGCGCTGGCGCATCGCCGCCGGCCTGCTGTGCATGGCCCTCACCGTGGGCGCGCAGCTGGCCTTCCCGCAAGCCATCGCCTATTTCATCGACAACGTGGCCGCCCTCACCAAGCGCGGCGTCACGCCGGGCATGGTGGCCGCGATGCTGGCCTTCAGCGTGCTGTATGCGCTGGCCTCGGCCGCGCGCTTCTACCTGCTGCAATCGGGCGGCCACATGATCGTCATGGGGGTGCGCCGGCGCCTGTTCGACGTGGTGATCAACCAGCCCATCGCTTTCTTCGACAAGCACCATGGCGGCGAGTTGAACAGCCGCCTCACGTCCGACGTGTCGGCCCTGCATGAAAGCCTGACCATCGGCGCGGCCAATGCCCTGCGCTCGCTGTGCGTATTTGTGGGCGGCATCGCCATGCTGCTGCAGCTGTCGCCCATGCTGAGCCTGCCGCTGGCCCTGTTCATTCCCATCAGTCTGTATCTGGGCAAACTGTCTGGCAGCAATTACCGGCTGCGCGCGCGGGCCATTTCCGCCAGCCTGGCCGCCAGCGGCAAGGTGGCGCAGGAGTATTTTGCCCATGCGCGCCTGGTACAGGCGTTCAACCAGCAGGGCGGCGCCATGGCCCGCTACGCGCAAGCCATGCGGCAATTGCTGGACGTGTCCCTGGCCGGCACGCGGCTGCTGGCCGTGTTCCAGGGCGCGCAGGGACTGCTTGCCTTCGTTGCCCTGCTGACCACCCTGTGCTTCGGCGCGCACCTGATCGGCCAGGGGCGCCTGAGCGTGGGCGAGCTGACGGCCTTCGTCATCTATGCCAGCATGGTGACGGACACGGCCGGCTCCATCAGCGAATTCTGGAACACCTGGATGCGCACCATGGGGTCGACCGACCGCATCTTCGACATCCTGCGCAGCCACCGCCCGGTGCCCGAGGCGGCGCCGCAGCCGCCGCTGGCGGGCCATATCGCGCTGCGCGAAGTGCGTTTCGCCTACCCGGAGCGCACGCAGGTCACGGCGCTCGACGGCGTCAGCCTGGCCATCCGCGCGGGCGAAAAAATCGCCCTGGTGGGCGCCTCGGGCGCGGGCAAGTCCACCATCGCCAGCCTGGTGCTGGGCCACTACCAGCCCGACGCGGGCAGCCTGCAGTTCGACGGCATCGATGCCCGCGTGCTGGGCGTGGCGCAGCTGCGCCGCCAGATGGCCGTGGTGGAGCAGGAACCGGCCCTGTTTTCCGGCAGTATCGCCGACAATATCGCGTTTGCCGTGCCGGACCGCCAGGTGGCGCGCGAAGAGATGCTGGCGGCGGCGCGCCTGGCGCATGCGCACGATTTCATCACGGCCTTCCCGGACGGCTACGAAACCCTGGTGGGCGAACGAGGCGTGCAATTGTCCGGCGGACAGAAGCAGCGCATCGCCATTGCCCGCGCCATCCTGCGCGCGCCGAAGATCCTGATCCTCGATGAAGCCACCAGCGCGCTCGATGCGGCCAGCGAACAGCTGGTGCAGCGCGCTCTTGATACCCTGATGCAAGGGCGCACCACCATCATCATCGCCCACCGCTTTTCCACCATCGTGAAAGCGGACCGCATCATCGTCCTGGACAATGGCAAGATCTGCCAGCAAGGCACGCACGCCCAACTGCTGCGCGCGGGCGGCCAGTATGCGCGGCTGATGCAGCAACAGCTGTCGCAATTCCAGCAGTTGCATGACAGTACGGCAACGCTGTAAGCTAGGCCACGATGAAAAAAACCTGTCATGGCAGTTGCCACTGCGGCGCCGTGCGCTTCGCGGCCGAGATCGACCTGGCGGCGCCCAGCCTGCGCTGCAACTGTTCCTATTGCCTGAAAATCCGCTGCTGGGCCAGCCAGGTGCCGCCCACGGCCTTCCGCCTGCTGGCCGGCGAGGCGGCCTTGAGCGAATACCGCTTCGGCGCCGGCCGCGAACGCCACTATTTTTGCCGCCACTGTGGCGTGCGCCTGTTCAGCCGCGGCGATTCCGCCCGCAGCGGCGCGTTTGTCGGCATCGGCGTCAACTGCCTCGACGACGTGTCGGCGGCCGCACTGGCCCGGGTACCCTTCACCTTTGTCGATGGCTTGCATGACGAGTGGAATGTGCCGCCGCAGGAAACACGGCATCTGTAGGGGTGGAACGACGGCAGGCAAAGGAAATTCGGGGGGCGCCGCGCCGCGGGCCGCCAGATAAGCATGCGCACCCCGTTGTCTGGATCGGCATTCTGGGCGATAATTACGCCCATGAACGATACCACCACCTTACCCCCATTGCCCGATCGCCTGTCGATCGACCCCAGCAGCCCTTACCACGTTGCAGCCGTGTTCGAGAACGACGTCGGCATCCGCTTCAACGACAAGGAACGTCTTGACGTGGAAGAATATTGCATCAGCGAACGCTGGATCAAGGTCGCTTCCACCAAGTCGCTGGACCGCCGCGGCCGTCCGCTGCAGATCAAGCTGAAGGGCAAAGTCGAAGCGTTTTACCGCTAAGCAACACATTCAGCCGTCATCGGGGCCGATTTTCATCGGCCTTTTTTGCGTCCGCCGCTTTTCGCTCAGGCATGACTGCTGACGAGCCCCGCCGCAGCCGCCATAGGCAGCCACAGCATGGCGTCCGCCTGCACCTCGTCCGGCGTCCTGCCGCCCGCGTGCGCCGCCTGCCGCGCGCACTGCGCCGGCGGCGCGCCGCCGTCCAGCGCCTGCAGCCAGTAAAACTGCCATGGCTGCAGCTCCTGCATGACGATCCGGTAATGCATGCGTGAAATGGCGACAAAAGCGGGGCTGGCCTGCGGCTGGGCCGGCACGGCGTCGCCGGGCGCGGCCTGCGCCTGCTGCCAGTAGTTGCACAAGGGGAACGACAGGGCCAGCAGCCGCGCGCACGGCGCCAGACGCCATTGCTGCATCGGCGCCAGCAGCAACTCCAGGCCGGAAGGCAGCATGGGCGGCGCCAGCTTTTCCATGCCGGGCGCCCTGCCCGCCTCGCTGCGCGCCCGTTCCAGCCGTGCCAGCTCCACGGGGAAGCGCAAGGCCTGCTGCCGTTCCCCGGCGTCACGCTGGCTGGCAGCGAGAAAATCGGCAAAGCCGCCGCCCAGGTCATACAAGGTCGCGGAGGCGGACGGGTGGCGCCAGACATAGGCGCGGGCAAAGAAGGCGAACAGTTCGTCGCCCATGACCTTGCGCAAGACGGGATAGTCGGCTTGCAGGCATTCGAGCAGGCGCTGCACATAGCCGTCCGCATGGATGTGCAGCGGCGCCGGCCCGCCCCTGGCCCGTTTCAGCACTTGCTCCTGCGTCAAGCCATGGCGCTCGCCGGCCAGCTGGACACCCCGCGCCGCGCCGCCCGGCGCCGTCATCGCCGTCAGGAACCACGCCTGCAGTTGCGCCAGCGGCACGGGGGCGCCGCCAGATCCTTCCTCAGCCCCGTCCGCCGCTCCATCGTCGACCGCGCCGCCGGCGGCGCTACGGTGCATGGGCCGCCTCCAGATGAAAGCCCAGCGGTGCCGACACGGCGCCCGCAGCCCCGGCCATGGCGGGCGCCGCATCCGCAAACTCTCCCCGCTCGGCCGCGCGCGCCTTGCCCAGTTCGGCCAGCAACTGCGGGTACGGCGGGATGTTGGCATCCCATTCCAGCAGGGCCGACACGCCGCCCGTCAGCTGTTGCGCCAGCGCGTACAGGCGCCACACGGCGGCCGGCACGGGCGCGTCGTGGGTGTCGATCAGCACGGCACCGCAGACGGTGGGCCCGGCCAGGTGGATCTGCACGATGTGCGCGTGCGGCAGCTGGCGGATGTAGTGAGCCGCGTCATAGCCGTGGTTATGCGCGCAAACGTGGACATTGTTGACGTCCAGTAAGAGCCCGCAGCCCGTGTCTTCGGCCAGGCGGCCCAGGAATTCCCACTCCGGCATGCTGGACTGGGCAAATTCCACGTAGCTGCTGGGGTTTTCCAGAATCAGGGGACGCCCCAGAAACTCCTGCACCTGGCGCACCCTGCCCGCCACGTGGCGCAGGCTGGCCTCGTCCAGCGGCAGCGGCAGCAAGTCGTGGCTGTTGAGCGAGGCGGCGCCCGTCCAGCACAGGTGGTCGGAAATCCACGCGGGGCGGATCTCCCCGGCCAGCTGGCGCAGCTGGCGCAGATAGGCGAGATTGAGCGGATCGCTGCTGCCGATCGACAGCGAGACGCCATGCATGACGATGGGCACCTGCGCCGCCACCTGCTCCAGCACATGGCGCGCATAGCCGTGGTTGTCGATGAAGTTCTCGCTGATGATCTCGAACCAGTCCACCTGCGGCCCGTGGCGCAGGATGTCCGCATAGTGCGGCGGACGCAGCCCCACGCCCAGGCCCAGGTTCGGCAAGCCCAGGCGCGCCGGCACGTCATGCATGGCGCGCGGCATCAGGTCGATGGCGGCAGGGCCAGGCGCAGGTCGGTGGGCGGCGGCGGCGCCCCCACCGGCGTGCCGCGCGCTGCCATCACCTTGCCGTAGGCTTCCCACGCCTTGTCGTAGACATTGTCGCCCAGCGCAAAGCTCATGGTCTGGCCCAGCGCAATGCTGCGGTGGTCGGGCGCGGGACCGAAATCGTACAGGGTCATGGTGGCAGGCTCGGGCGGTTCCTTGCCCGTCGTGTTCGGATACAGCTGCGAAGCCGAGATCGGCACGGCGCAGCCGCCGAAGCCGCCGCATTTGTTGTCGCTGGGCGCGCTGTAGACCTTGTCGGGCTGCGGCGGCGGTGGCGGCACGTAGCACGGCGTGCCGGGCGAGGCGGCCAGCTTGACCGAGTGGCCGCAGGACGAGCCGCCCGTGTCGGCCTGGGCAAAGCCGCAGCCGCCCTGGGCATGGCAGCCGTTCGAGCCGCGGCAGGTATGGTAGACGGCCAGCGCGGCACAGGTGGACGAGGCCTCGCCTTCCAGGTGCATGCCCTGGCAGGCGTGATAGAGCACGCTTTTCTCGGCCAGCGGCACGCCCGTCGCCAGGTTCGGCGCCTGGCCCAGCACGGCCCAGCAGATGGCCATGCGGTCGCCCGCGCCCACCATCGACGGATACGGGAAGTCCAGGTCCTGGTTCAGCCAGTACTTGTCCAGCACGGAAGTGATGCCATAGATGGCGCCCGTGGCGACCGTGCTCAGCATCTGCAGGGTGCCGCTGGCGTCCTTCAGGCGGTTCAGGGCACCTGCCACGGCGGCGGGCGCAGGGATATTCTTTGGCGCCGTGGCCGGGTTGTAGCGCTCGTTGGTCAGCATGGCCTCGGTCCAGCGCTGGCCCTCGCCGTGCCAGCTGGCCCAGGTTTTAACCGGCAGCAATGGCCTTGACCTGGCCGAAACGCTCGTAATGGTCGAACGGCGCGCTGTCGTGGCGCGCCTGCGCGTCGCGCGATTCCGCATCCTTGCCATTGTTCGCATACGACGGATAATCGCATTTCAAGGCGGCCAGGTCTTCGCGGTAGTCGGGCTGCACGGCCATCAGGCGCTGCGCTGCGTCGCGCCGGTAGCGCCGGATGGCCGCTTCGCTGCCCTCGCCCTGATCCGTAATGGCCGCCATCATGTCGATGGCCTTGTTGAACGAGCCCGTCTGGCCGCCATCCTGGTCTTGCGGACCGAAGCAGGTGTCGAACTTGGGAAATTCCGCGCGCGCATGGCCCTGCACCTGGCTGTTGAACATGTCCTGCTGCACCGAGCCGTTGACGAACAGCTTTTGCCACAGCGTCTGGCCATCCGCATATTCGATGCTGATGTAGCGCGCATAGCATTCGTACATGTAGCCGATTGTGCCGAACAGGGGCAGATCCTGCACGTGCTTGCCAGGCGTCCAGCCCGCGAACGGCACCTCGGGGAAATATTTGGTGTGGTTGTGCTTGTCGAATTCGGCCAGCTGGGCCCGTACCTGCTCCTCGGGCTGCTCGATGGCGAGGAACAGGTCGCACTGGTTGGCGTTCAGCTCTTCCAGGTTGACGCGCACGTGGCGGTAGCCCGAGGTGTCCTGCAAGTCGACGATGTGCGGGATCACCGTGCAGCTCTTGCCATAGCAGGTCCAGCCGTGGTCCTGCGATTGCAGCTCCGAGCCCGTGAAGCACGGCGCCGTGCCGATGGCCGTGGCCAGGTTGGCCGCCATCTGCAGATGCAGCATTTCCTGGATGAAGACGCTGAAGATGACGTTGAACGCCTTTTGCTCCTTCAGTTCGGGGCGGGCCGTGGTGCCCATGCCCGGCCACTGGCGCCCCTCATAATAGGTGATGCCTTTCGAGTTGATCTGGTGCGTGCCATGGATCGAGTACATGGTGGCCATGTACAGGGGAATGGTAAACAGTTCCACGCTGACGGCCGCCTGGGCGATGGCGCGCACGGCGGCCTTGTCCGTGTCCAGCATGTCGAGGGGGCGCCTGGTGATGGCTGGCTGGGTGCTGCCTAAAACGGGCATTTTCATTCTGTCTCTCCACAGGAAGGATGCGTTTCGGATATCGGGCCGGGACGCGCCATCTGCGAGCGCTGCCCACGGCACAGAAATCATACGCTTGAGAAAGATATTTTTGCGGCAAGATTTATGCGCTGGCCCAGGCATGGCGCTGCGTCAGTCCAGCCTGCCTTTCGCCGTGAAAATAGCCGTGGTACGCGGCCATTCGATGACAATTGAATAGAATCGGCAAAACGCGCGCGTGTATAAGCGCGGCGCCGGCAAGCGCCGGCCCGTGGCTTGCATGATGCAAGTCAGTTGCCCGGCGGCGGCTGGAACGCGCAGAAACCGGGCCACTGGTCGCGGCTGTCGCATACTTTCAGGCAGCCTTTGTTATCCTTGAACGTGGCGACCACCTTGATGGCAAAGCCGTAGATAGGCGTGGTGGCCAGGAAGGCGGACGGGCAGCTTTGCTCGTTGCTGAAGCGGAAAGTGATTTCTTCGCGGCGGCCCTTGCGCTCAAAGCCCAGCATGAAGGTCTCATTGCTGTTCCACTGCGCCTTGCCCGGCACGCGGAAGCGGTAGCGCGGGCTGCCCTGCTGCTGGCCGTCAAGTTTCTGGCCGAAGACGCGGCTGCTGGCCGTGGCCGTTTCGACCTTGGCGATCGGATAGGGCACGGCAAACATATAGGTGCCGGCAAAACCCTGGTCGAAGCCGAGGCCTTTCTGGTAAAACGGCACGACGATATGCGGCGCGCCCCCGTATTCCACGGTATTGCGGGCCGTCACGCGCGACGTCAGCTTGTCATCGGGCGCTTGCCCGAAGACCACGTCCAGTTCCAGCAAGGCTTGCTGCTTGTCGATGTCTTGCGCCAGATAATCCTGGGCGAATATTTCCCCGTGCACGCAGCCGGCCAGCAGAGAGGCGGCGAGGCAGCCGGCGATCAGTCTCGGCATGCTCATGGCTGTTCCCCCTCGGGCGGCACGGAACTGAGGCCCAGCCCCGTCACCTGCCAGCCGTTCTTGTCCAGTGTCCATTGAAATTGCTGGCCGAACCAGGCCAGTTCCAGCTCGCGCTGGATGCGGTTCGAATCCGTGCGGCCCTGGCGCGCCTTGATGGCGGCGCCCGCCTGCTCGGCAGCAGCCTGCGACAAGGGCTTCAGCCACCGTTGATAGGTGTCGGGCGGCAAGGCCAGCACGCCTGCCACGCCATCGTCGCGCGTGGCGACGACGACCTCCACACTGGTCGCCCTGCGGGCCAGATAGGCGCCGCGCCGGCTGTCGGGCGAGACGGAGACCAGCATGGCGGGCGCGTAATCGCCCGTGACAATGCCCGGCATGTCAAACCACAGCAGTTCGCCCGAGTCCGTGTCGAGCGCGCGGCCGTCGCGGGCAAACAGCAGTATTTCGCTGCGGCCCGGCTGCGGTACGCCCCATTCGGGGTCGCGCTCCGTGCGCGCCATGTCGTCGCGCCGCAAAGGACTGACGGGGCGCATCAGCGGTACGCCGTTCTGCACGCCGATCAGGATGGTGCCCTGCCCCGTATAGCCCTTGGTAAAGGCCAGCAGCATGGGCTGGCCATCGCGCGTAGCCTTGAGGGGCCGCACTTCCACCACTTCGCGCGCGCCGCCGGGCCAATAGCCGTGCTTGCGGAAAGACAAGTTGACGAGCGGGTCGTGGCGGTCGCGCGTGACGACAAAGTCGCCGTATTGCTTCATCACCGGCACGTATGGTGTTTGCGCCTGGGCGGCGGGCAAGACGGCGGCAAGTAAGCCGGCGGCCGCCGCCAAACGGCATAAAGGAAGAGACAGCATGGCATCCTGCAAGGGTCGCGCAAGGCGAAGGAACCGCATCATAAACGATTCCTCGTCAGCAACACTGTCCGATAGGAAACATCAATGGCGCTGGATTTCGATCAGTTCGATCTCGAACAGCTTGGGCCACAGTTTGCCCGTGACAAACAAACGCTTGCCGCGCGCATCCCAGGCGATGCCGTTGAGCACGGCGTCGGGATTGGCCGTGCCCCGCTGCTCGGGCGGCAGCAAGCCCGTCAGGTCGATCCAGCCCACGACCTTGCCGCTGGCCGGGTCGATGCGGGCGATCACGTCCGCGCCCCACACGTTGGCAAACAGTTCGCCGTCGACCATTTCCAGCTCATTCAGGCGCTCGATGGGCCGCCCTTCCGCCTTCACGTCGAAACGGCGCACCTCGGCCAGGGTCTTCGGATTAAGCACGCGGATGGCCGAGGTGCCGTCGCTCATGTAGACGAAATGACCATCGCTGGCCAGGCCCCAGCCTTCGCCCTGGTAGCTGAATTTGCGCTTGAGTTTGAACGTCTTCAGGTCGAACACATAGCCCGTCTGCGAAATCCACGTCAGGCCCAGGATCTCGTCGCCCACGTCCGTGATGCCTTCGCCGAACACATTCTTGTCCAGCATGCTTTTCTGCAGCACCTTGCCCGTCGTCAATTCCACCTTGCGCAGGGAGGACTGGCCGTTCTGGCCCGTGCTTTCGTACAGATGGCCATCCTTGAACAGCAAGCCCTGCGTGAAGGCCTGGGGATCGTGCGGATAAGTATTCTTGACGAAATAACCATACACGGGAATGGCGGCCTGGGCGTAGCCCATTTCGCTCATCAGGCCCACGGTGCATAACAATCCCAGCAGCAGCGAGCCGGCCGTGCGTTTGATTTTGGCTGTAACCTTGGCGTTGATGTTCATCTGGTCGGGCGGAAGTTGGCGAGCGCCTATTGTAAACGTGCCGCGTCCGCCATGCGCGCCCGGACGAGGTCCAGCCACGCGCGCGCCGCGAACGACAGCCGCCCGCCACGGCGCCAGGCCAGCATCAGATTCCATTCCACGGGCGGTCCCGCCAGGGGAATGACGGCAAACTGCGATTGTTCCAGGGTGTCGCAATACATCTTCGGCAGCAGGCAGATGCCCACGCCCAGCCTGACCAGCGAGGCAATGAAGTCCCACTGGCCGCTGCGGCCCGTGATGCGCGGCGCAAAGCCGGCCCGCTGGCAGGCATCCTGCACGATGTCGTTCAGGGCAAACGCGGCGCCGTAGAAAATGAAGGGGCTGTCGGCCAGCTCGGCCAGGGCCACGGAGGAACGGCCCTGCCACGGCGAGCCGGGCGCGGCCAGCAGGCACAGGGGCGAACGCACGAGGGGCAAGGCGTCGAAATCCTGCCAGGTGGCCGCATTGCCCGGATAGTCGAGCATGGTGCCCAGTTCCACCGTGCCAGTGCGCAAGTCGCGCTCGATGGCCTGCGTGCCGCTCTCGTACATCTTCAGTTCGATGCCCGGATAGCGCTGGTGGTATTCGGCCAGCCATGGCGCCAAGGTGGAATGGGTCTGCGGCGACACGCCTACGCGCAGCTCGCCCCGCTCCAGCTGCTGCAGGTCGCGCAATTCCACCTTCAGTTCCCCGTGCAGGGCCAGCAATTCATGCGCGCGCGACAGCACCACCTTGCCCGCGTCCGTCAGGGTGAAGCGCTTGCCCGCGCGGTCCAGCAAGGCCAGGTCCAGCGACTGTTCCAGCTGGGCGATCATCTTGCTCACTGTCGGCTGCGTCACGTGCAGCCGGGCGGCCGCGCGCGTAAAACTGTTTTGCTCGACCACTTCGACGAAGTAGCGCAGGGAGCGGATATCCATGATGCATTCCAATGTCGAATGATGATCATGAGTTTAAGTCATTTTATCTTTTAATGTCGGGTCCCTACAATGAAGCCTTCCCCCTGCCGTTTGAGAGTCCGCCGTGAAAGCCCCCGTCCTGCATCACCCCGCCGCCGTCTCCCGGATGCCTGCCCCCGCCTGGCGCCAGCCGGCGCAGACCGTGTGGCAGGTGGGCGTGCTCATCGCCGCCTGGTGGCTGGCCGACGCCGCCGCCGCCGCCCTGCACCTGCCGTTTTCCGGCGGCGTGGTGGGCCTGTTCGTGCTGGTGGCCCTCTTGCTGGCGGGCTGGGTGCGGCCCGCCGCCATCGAACTGGGCGCGAACTGGCTGCTGGCCAATATGCTGCTGTTCTTCATTCCGCTGGTGGTGTCCGTAGTGCAGTTTACGCAGCTGCTGAAGTCGCAGGGGCTGATGCTGTTCTTCAATATCGGCCTGGGCTTTGCCAGCGTGATGCTGGCCACGGCCTTGACCGTGGAATGGGTGTGCCGCTATGAACGCAAGCTGCGCCTGCAAACACTGCTGCGCCAGCGCGCGGCGAGGACGGCCGCATGAATACCCTGATGTTGTCGCTGCTGTTCCTGCTGCTGACCCTGGTGCTGTTCTATGCCAACCAGGCGCTGCACAAGCGCCACCCGCATTTCCTGCTCACGCCCGCCATCTGCACCTCGGCCATCCTGATTGTCATCGTGCAGGCCACTTCGACGCCGTTCGCCACGTATTTCGGCGAGACGCGCTGGCTGCCGTGGCTGCTGGGACCGGCCACCGTGGCGTTTGCGCTGCCCATCTTCCAGGAGCGCAAGCTGATCCGCAAGCACTGGCTGGCCCTGGGCCTGGGCAGCTGCGCCGGCATCGTGGCTTCGGTCGCCGCCACCCTGCTGCTGGACCGGCTGCTGGGCGTGCACGGCGACATGGCGCGCAGCCTGCTGGCCCGCTCCGTGTCCACGCCGTTCGCGCTGGAAGCGTCGCGCCACATGGGCGGCTCGGCCCAGCTGACGGGCATCTTCGTGGTGATGACGGGCCTGTTTGGCCTGATGCTGGGCAAGCCGCTGCTGAAACTGCTGCCCTTGCGCATGCGCATCGCCCGCGGCGCCCCGTATGGCGCGGCCGCGCACGGCTTCGGCCTGTCCGTGGCGCGCCGCGTGGGCACGGAAGAAGGCGCCGTGGCCAGCCTGACGATGATTTTTTCCGGCGTCGTGACGGTACTGCTGGCGCCGCTGCTGGGGCATCTGCTGGGCTAGCGGGCCGCTTGCGGTGCCTGCATGCCATGCACGATCAGGTCGATACCCGCGAGGAAATCCACGCGCTCGTCGTGCGCGCGTATTGCGCCTGTGCCTGGGCGACGACGCCCCGCACCGCCTGCCCCAGTTCTTCACGGCCATGCAGGACGGCGGCCAGGCGCGGCAACGCAAGGGGCGGCGTTTGCCCCCACGCCAACGGCCTTTATCGAGGATAATACGTCTTTCCCCATTCCAAGCAGCCGCGCCACGATGAAATACCCTGCAGTCCTGCCTTTCAGCGACATCCTGCCCCGTTTGAACGAGTTCGATGCCATCATCGATGTGCGCAGCCCGTCCGAGTTCGCGGAAGACCACTTGCCGGGCGCCATCAACCTGCCCGTGCTGGACGATGAAGAACGCGTGCGCGTGGGCACCCTGTACAAGCAGACGAGCGCCTTCGAGGCAAAGAAACTGGGCGCGGCGCTGATCGCGAAAAATATCGCGCGGCATATCGAGGATGGCTTCCTCGGCCACCCGCAGCACTGGAAACCGCTCGTCTACTGCTGGCGCGGCGGCAACCGCAGCGGCGCCATGGCGCACATCCTGGCGCGCATCGGCTGGCCCGTCACGCAGCTCGACGGCGGCTACAAGGAATACCGGCGCCACGTGAATGCGGAGCTGGCCACCCTGCCCGCCCGATTCGATTTCATCAACGTGCTGTGCGGCCCCACGGGCAGCGGCAAGAGCCGTTTGCTGCAGGTGCTGGACCGGCAAGGCGCGCAAGTGATCGACCTGGAGCAACTGGCGGCCCACCGCGGCTCCGTGCTGGGCGGCTTGCCCGAGGCCGAGCAGCCGGCGCAAAAGGCGTTTGAAAGCGCGCTGTGGCAGCAGCTGCGCCATTTCGACCCCGCGCTGCCCGTGTTCATCGAGTCCGAAAGCAAGAAAGTGGGCCGCTTGCGCGTGCCCGACGCGCTGATGGAGAAGATGCGCGCAGCCGCCTGCACGGACGTGCAGCTGGCCACGGAGCAGCGCGTGCAGCTGCTGATGCAGGATTACGAACATTACGTGGCCGACGCGGCGCGCCTGAACGTGCAGCTGGCCCTGTTGACGCAGCTGCATGGCAAGGAGAAAATTGCCCATTGGCAGCAACTGGCGACGGCGGGCCGCATGGCCGAGCTGGTGCAGGAATTGCTGGTGCAGCATTACGACCCCGTCTACCGCCAATCGATCGCCCGCAACTTCAGCCGCTACGCCCAGGCGACGCCGCTGCACTTGCCCGACATTTCAGAACATGCCTTTGAGCAAGCCGCACGCGCATTATGTGCTATCGTCGGCGACAACCGCACCGCCAGCGCCGCGTAGGCCGGCGCAGCTTTCAATGACCTTTTTGAGCAGGATGACGACCATGTCCGATAGCGCAGCAACACCAAATACTCCCATCCGGTTGACCGAATTTGCCCATGGCGGCGGCTGCGGCTGCAAAATTGCGCCGGGCGTGCTGGCCGACATTTTAAAGGGCAGCGGCGGCTTTCCCCTGCCGAAGGAATTGCTGGTCGGCATAGAAACCTCGGATGACGCGGCCGTCTACCAGCTTAACGACGAGCAGGCGCTGATCGCCACCACGGATTTCTTCATGCCCATCGTCGACGACCCGTTCGACTTTGGCCGCATCGCCGCCACCAACGCCATTTCCGACGTGTACGCCATGGGCGGCACGCCCATCATGGCGCTGGCCCTGGTCGGCATGCCGATCAACAAGCTGCCCGTGGAAACCATCGGCCTCATCTTGAAAGGCGGCGAAACCATCTGCGCCCAGGCCGGCATCCCCATCGCGGGCGGCCACACCATCGATTCCGTCGAACCGATCTACGGCCTGGTCGTGCTGGGCCTGGTCCACCCGTCGCAAGTGAAACGCAACGCGGGCGCGCGCGCCGGCGACAAGCTGGTATTGGGCAAGCCGATCGGCGTGGGCATCTTGTCGGCGGCGCTGAAGAAAAATGCGCTGGACGCGGATGGCTACGCTTCCCTGATCGCCAACACCACCAAATTGAATACCCCGGGCAAGAAACTGGCCCTGCTGGACGGCGTGCATGCGCTGACGGACGTGACGGGCTTCGGCTTGCTGGGCCACACCCTGGAACTGGCGCGCGGCGCCAGGTTGCAGGCGCGTATCGCCATGCAAGACGTGCCCCTGCTGCCGCAAGTGCAGCAACTGGCGCAGAACGGCAACATCACGGGTGCCTCGGGCCGCAACTGGCAAGGCTATGGCGCGCAAGTGCAGCTCGACGACGGCTTGAGCGCCATCGACAAGGCGATTCTGACGGACCCGCAGACGGCCGGCCCCCTGCTGGTGGCGTGCGCGCCGGAAGCCGTCGAGCAAGTGCTGGCGATTTTCCGCGCCGAAGGCTTTGGCGACGCCGTCGTCATCGGCGAGATGCAGGAAGGCAGTACCGGGGTTTCCGTAATCTAATGAATATTTTTTGCAAAGGCAGTCCCATGACCACATTCTCCAACTCATTTTCCAAGTTCCCCGCCATCCTGGCCACCGTCGCCGCCACCCTGGCCATCCACAGCGGCCTGGCGCAGGCACAGCAAGTGCTGCGCGTCTCCGCCATTCCCGACGAGGCGCCCACGGAATTGCAGCGCAAGTTCAAGCCGCTGGGCAGCTACCTGGAAAAAAAGCTGGGCATGAAGGTGGAATTTACGCCCGTGACCGACTACGCGGCATCCGTGGAAGGCTTGATCAATCACAAGCTCGACATGGTCTGGTTCGGCGGCTTTACCTTCGTGCAAGCGAACGTGCGCAGCGGCGGCAAGATCGTGCCCCTGGTGCAGCGCGAGGAAGACACGAAGTTCCGCTCCGTATTCGTCACCACCAGCAAGGACATCAACCAGTTGTCCGACCTGAAAGGCAAGAACTTCACGTTCGGCTCGGAATCGTCGACGTCGGGCCACTTGATGCCGCGCTACTACTTGCTGGCCGCCAAGATCAACCCGGACACGGACATGAAGCGCATCGCGTTTTCCGGCGCGCATGACGCCACCGTGGCGGCCGTCGCCGGCGGCAAGGTCGATGCGGGCACCTTGAATATCTCCGTGTGGGAAAAACTGCTGGAAGCAAAGAAAGTCGATCCCGCCAAGGTGCGCGTGTTCTACACGACCCCCGGCTACTACGATTACAACTGGAGCGTGCGCGCCGACATGAACCCCGCCGTGCGCAAGAAACTGACGGATGCCTTCCTGGCGCTGGACCCATCCACGCCTGAAGGCAAGGAAATCCTCGAACTGCAGCGCGCCACCAAGTTCATCCCCACCAAGGCGGAGAACTACAAGGATATCGAAGCGGCTGCGCGCAATGCGGGTTTGCTGAAGTAATTTCCGACACGCGGCAGAAATCCGGGGTCAGACCCGTCGGGTCTGACCCCGGCTCTTTGCCCCGGACTTCAATAGATGTAACAACTCTCCAGCAATCGTAGCCAACAAACGCATGACATTCCAACTTCACAAGGTCAGCGTCCACCACGCGGGCGCCGCCGGCCATGCGCTGGCCCTGCGCGAGCTGAGCCTGGACGTGGCCCAAGGTGAACAGATCGCCCTGATCGGCCCCTCCGGCGCCGGCAAGACCAGCCTGCTGCATACCCTGGCCTGCGCGCTGCGCCCCGAGTCCGGCACCTTGAGCATCCTTGGCACTTCGCCATGGCAAATCGGCAGCGGCGCACGCCACGCCTTGCGCGCGCGCCTGTTCCTGGCGCCGCAGACGCCGCCCTTGCCGCCGCGCCAGCGGGTCGTCAACGCCGTGCTGGCGGGCCGCTTGCCCCAATGGAGCTTGTGGACGGCCATCCGCTCGCTGCTGGCGCCCGTGGACCCGCGCGCCGCCTGGGACGCCTTGGCTAAATTCAACCTGCAGGATAAGCTGTATGCGCGGGTCGACCGCCTGTCCGGCGGCGAACGCCAGCGCTGCGGCATGGCCCGCGCGCTCGTGTCGGATGCGCAAGTGTTCCTCGTCGACGAACCGCTGTCCGCGCTCGACCCCACGCTGGCCTTGCAGACCATCCATGTGCTGCAGGCGGAAGCGACTGCGCGCCACGCCACCCTGATCTGCAGCCTGCACCAGGTGGATATCGCGCGCGCCTGTTTTCCCCGCATCGTCGCCCTGCGTGACGGCAAGATCGTCTTCGACTTGCCTGGCGCCGAAGTCAGCGACGCCATGATCGAAGCGCTGTACCGCAACAAGGCCGATCCCGCGCCGCAGTTCGAAGCCGTGGAAACGCAGCTGGACGCCGCGAGGCCCCTTTGCTGACGGGCACCGCCATCCCGCGCGACCCCGCCTGGCGCGGGCGCCTGACCGGCGCCGTCGTCGTGCTGCTCGTGCTGTGGCCGATGCTGGTGCAAGCGGAATTCAAGCCGTGGATTTTATGGGATGCGCAAAGCCTGGCCGCCACCTGGCAATTCCTTGCCAGTTTCGTGCCGCCCGCCCACTCGCTGGAATTCCTGCAACTGGTGGCCATTTCCAGTTGGGAAACCATTGCCATGGCCACGGCCGGCATGGCGCTGGCCATGCTGGGCGCCATCCCCCTGACCTTGCTGGTGACGGAACGCCTGTCCATTTCGCGCATCGGTTGCGGCCGGGTGTCGCCGCTGGCCGCCGGCGTGCGCCATGGCGTGCGCGCCCTGCTGGTGCTGCTGCGCAGCGTGCCGGAACTGGTGTGGGCACTATTACTGGTGCGCATCGTGGGCCTGGGGCCGACGGCGGGCGTGATCGCCATCGCCCTCACCTATTGCGGCATGCTGGGCAAGGTCTACGCGGAAATCCTCGAATCATCGGACGCAGCCGCCTGCAACGCGTTATTGCACAACGGCAGCGGCAGGCTGAAAGCCCTGCTGTATGGCGCCCTGCCCGAATCGGCCGCCGAACTGGTGTCCTACACGATCTACCGCTGGGAATGCGCGATCCGCGGCTCCGTCGTCATGGGTTTTGTCGGTGCGGGCGGCCTGGGCCAGCGCATGGATGAATCGATGAAGATGATGGCGGGCAGCGAACTGGCCACCATGCTGATGGTCTTCGTGCTGCTGGTGGCGGGCGCCGATGCCGTCTCGGCCATGCTGCGCCGGAGGCTGGCATGAAGAGCGATACGTCCATGCTGCCTGTTGCCGAGCCCGTGCGCTGGTCCACCTGGGCCTTGCTGGCCTGCTTGCTGCTGCTGGTCATCGCCAGCTTTGCCACCCTGCCCCTGAAATGGGGCGAGTTCTTCAGCGCCGACGCCGTGCGCACGAGCGCCGACTTCCTGCACGGCTTCGCGCCGCCCGAGCTGGCGCCGAACTTCCTGATGAAAGTGGGCGCGGCCACCTTCGAGACCCTGGCCATGTCCGCCATCGGCACGGTGATTGCCGCCGTGCTGGGCGCGCTGCTGGCCCTGCCCGCCAGCGGCCGTTTTGGCAATGTGGCGCGCAACGCGACACGGGGCGTGCTGAATGTGCTGCGCTCGATTCCCGAACTGGTGTGGGCCTCGATCCTGCTGATCGCCGCCGGACTGGGTCCGTTCGCGGGCACCCTGGCGCTGGCCCTGCACACGGTGGGCGTGCTGGGACGTTTGTTTGCCGACGCCTTCGAGAATTGCCCGCCCTTGCCGGCCGCCACCCTGCGCATCAATGGCGCGCGCCCCGCCGTGGCCTTCCTGTACGCCACCTTGCCGCAGTGCAGCCCGCAAATGATGTCGTACACCCTGTACCGCTGGGAAAACAATATCCGCGCCGCCGCCATCCTCGGCGTCGTCGGCGCGGGCGGCCTGGGGCAGATGCTGAAATACCATCTGTCCCTGTTCCAGATGCCCAGCGCCGCCACCGTCATCGTCGCCATGCTGCTGATGGTGGCGGCCGTCGATGGCCTCAGCTATGTGTTGCGGCGCGCCATGACACGCTGATCCGTTTAATTTTTTACAAGGAAGACCCATGTCCGGCTGGTGGACCATTATCTCGACTGAAACGCCGGAACAGATGGCAGATATGACGAAAGTCGGCAAGCAGGCATTCCTCGCCACCTGGGAAGCGGGCTTGTCCGGCGCCGACTGGATCGCGCAACTGTGTACGCAAGGCAAGGCCACCCAGCTGGCCTTCAACGGCTTTCCCAACCGCTACACGGCCACGGCGGACGTCATCGCGCCCCTGCTGCAGGCCGGCATCGCCGAAGCGCAGGAGGGCGAATTTCCCCGCGACCGGCCCACGGGCTGGCCCGGCAGCATCACCGTGCACGGCGAACGCATCGCCGCCTGCATGCCCGGGCAATTGCTGACCATCGAAGTGTGGGACCAGTCATGACGCCAGCGCTGATCATTCGCAAGGAAACCGCGGCCGACATCACCGCCATCGACCAGCTCACGCGCGAGGCGTTCCTGCACGCCGAACACACGGACCACACGGAACAGTTCATCGTGCACGCGCTGCGTGCCGCGGGCGCCTTGAGCGTGTCGCTGGTGGCCGAACTGCAAGGCGCCATCATCGGCCACGTGGCCGCTTCCCCCGTCAGCATCAGCGACGGCACGCCTTGCTGGTATGGGCTGGGTCCCGTTTCCGTTGCCCCTGACCATCAGCAACAGGGCGTGGGCAGCCAGCTCATAGGGCGATTGCTGGACGACTTGCGCCAGCTGGGCGCGGCCGGCTGCGTGGTGCTGGGCGATCCACGGTATTACGGGCGTTTCGGCTTCCGCTCGGACGCTGCCTTGGTCCTGCCGGGCGTGCCGGCCGAGTATTTCCAGGCACTGCATCTGGCGGGGTCCTTACCAACAGGCAACGTGACCTACCACCGCGCGTTTAAGGCCAACAGCTAGGCAAAGTCTTGCGCGCATACAACACTGCAGCATGCACGGGCACCGGCAAGGCGGTGATGCTGTTAATATTATCAAATACTTAAATGACTGGCGCCATCCATGGACGCGCGCCACGCCATTCAAGCATGACGGACGTCTTTCCCGCCTATGCGGGCCACCCTTGCATGGAATTGCCGGCACCATGAAAAATTTGTTTTTGGGTATTACCACCGCCTGCTGCGGGCTGTTCACCAACGCCAGCGCCGCCCCTGTCGAAGACTTTATCGGCACCTGGAAACTGGCACGCACCACGGTGCCGAACTATGTCGTCATCAAGCACGATGGCGACCGGCTCGTGGCGCTGCGCTATTCGCGCAATGTCCTCACCAGCAAGATCGTCGAACGGCGCTTTCCCGCCAGCTATGCGGACGGCGACGTGACCATCGCCGCGGGCGAGACAGTCATCGAAGCGCGCAGCGTGAATGACGTGGCGACCGTCACGATGCTGGCGGAAGCGTACAGAAAGATTTCCTCGTCCACGGACGCGCCCACCAGTGAAGGAATGCCGCAGACTTGAATCACATCCTCATCCGGTCCACCAACGCCGCCGACTGGCCGGCGCTGAAGTCCGCGCGCCTGGCCGCCCTGCTCGACGCCCCCACGGCCTTCGGCGCCAGCCACGCCAGCGCGGCAAGATTTTCCGATGCGGACTGGCGGCAGCGCGCCATCCCCACCCCGCAGCGCACGTTCTTCCTCGCCTTTGATGGAGAGCAAGCCATCGGCCTCGCCGCGCAAGTGGTGGGCGCCAATGGCGAGTGCCACCTGATCGCCATGTGGGTACATCCCGGCTATCGGGGCCGGGACGTGGCGCGCCAGCTGGTCGATGCCGTGAAGCAATGCGCTGTGGCCAACGGCCATCCGCGGCTGGTGCTCGACGTGGCGCCGGAAAACACCCGCGCGGCCGCGTTCTACCAGAAACAGGGCTTTGTCTTTTTACCGGAATGGGAGCCGCTGGAAAGCCATCCCCATATCCAGGTGCAGAAGATGGCGTGGCTGGCGGCGTGATGTTGCATGCACGCCGCCGCACATAAAAAAGGCTATGCCGGACCGACGTTTGGCGATAGTCTGGACGTCTGTTCAATACTTTCGGGAACCACCATGAAACTCCTCACATCGCTGTTCCTCGCCGCCGCCATGTTGGGCGCCCAGCCTGCCATGGCGCAGGAAACGAAGGATGTGGCGGCCGCCAGGCTGGCGGCGGAAAGCTGGCTCAAGCGCATGGATGCGGGCGATACTGCGGCCACCTGGGACAGCAGTGCCGCGTCGCTGCGCAGCGAAATGTCGAAGTCGAGCTGGAAGATGGTCGTCACGGCCGTGCACTGGCCGCTGGGCGAGTTCAAGTCGCGCAAGCTCAAGTCCGCCGCCCTGCAAAAGACCCCGGCCGGCAAGCCTGGCCAGGACAAGGTTGTCATCGACTACGTGAGCCAGTTTGAAAACAAGGCCAACGTGCAGGAAACCGTCACGACGGTGCTGGAAAAGGATTCCGTCTGGAAAGTATCGGGATATAACATCAACGGCTAGCCATCCGTCGCAGCACGACGCAGCCTGACCAACAACTGCAGAGGCCTGTCTTGGAAGTACAAACATTGATCATTCGCAAGGAAACCCCGGCCGACACCGGCGCCGTGACGCGCGCAGCCTGAATATTTCCAGGCCCTGGTGCTGGATGGGGCCTTGCCAACAGGCAACGTGCGCTACTTTGATGCCAAGCACTAACATGGGCAGGCCGCCGTGAGTATACGGCAGGGCAAGGTTCCCTGGCAGTGAGAACACCTCGCCTGGTTCCGCCAGCCACTGCGCGCGCGTTTCCGCGCAGACACTGTCATGTCCGCTTCGGCGGCGGCTTCAAGGTGCGCCAGCGCAGGCAGCGTCGTTTTGCGCAGGACAGCGAGCGCCTGCGCGGCCCTACTTCACCCGCTGCTTCTCCAGCTTCCTTGCCAGGGTACGCCGGTGCATGCCCAGCCTTCTCGCCGTTTCCGAGATATTGAAATCCGTCTCGGCCAGCATTTCGTGGATGCGTTCCCATTCCAGGGTCTTGATATTGGTGGCGCGGTTCGTCAGTTCGATGTCGGCATTGCCGGCCACGTGGCCGAAGGCAGCTTCGATATCGTCCGTGTTCGACGGCTTCGCCAGGTACTGGCAGGCGCCCAGCTTGATCGCTTCGACGGCCGTGCCGATGCTGGCGTAGCCCGTCAGCACGACGATCAGCATCTCCGGATCGTGCTGGTGCAGCATCTGCACGCAGGCCAGGCCCGAGGTATTGCCATTGAGTTTTAAGTCGACGACGGCGTAGTCGGGGCAATGCTGCTCCAGCAAGGCACTCGCTTCGTCGAAATTCGTGGCCAGGATGACCTGGTAGCCGCGCCGCTCGAACGAGCGGCCCAGGGTGCGGGCGAACGCGGCGTCGTCTTCCACGATCAACAACAGACGGTCATCCTGCATGGTGGTCGCTTTCTCTTTCCAATTTGATGGCCGCCAGCGGCAAGGCCAGGTGCACCACCGCCCCGCCCTGCACCCGGTTGCGCGCCGTCACCGTGCCGCCCAGGGTGCGCGCAACGTTGACCACCAGGAACAGACCGAGGCCGCCGCCGGGCTTGCCCTTGCTGCTTTGATACGGTTTGCCCAGGTGCGTCAGCATCGACGGCTCGAAGCCGGGGCCCGCATCGGTGATCACCAGGTGCAAGGCATCCGCTTCGCGCGTGGCTTCGAAACGCAGCCAGTCGGGCGACGCTTCCAGCGCATTGTCGAGCACATTGCAGATGGTTTGTTTCAGGGTCGAATCGAAGACGACGGGCACGTCGTGCTCGATGCGGTTATCGTACTCGAAATCATGGATGGGCCGGCTGCTGCGCCATTCGTCCACGAGATCGTTGAGGAAGGTGTTGATCGTCGTCTTCACGGACGATTCGCCGCGCGCCTCGCCCGCCGACAGCAAAATGCCGCTGACGATGCTCTTGCAGCGCTGCAATTGCGCCTGCATTTCCGTGATTTCTTCCAGCAATTCGCTGTTCTTGCTCAGTTCCGGCATGCGGCGCCAGTCGCCGAGGATGACGGACAGGGTCGCCAGCGGCGTGCCCAGCTCGTGCGCGGCGCCCGAAGCCAGCAAGCCCATGCGGATGATGTGCTCTTCTTCCGCCGCCCGCTGGCGCAAATCGGCCACCTTGGCGTCGCCGGCCCGCTGGTTGCGGTTGATGCGCGTGATGAACACCACGAGCAGGGCCGCGTTGAGGATGAAGCAGATCAGCAAGCCCTGCACGTACAGGCTGGAAAAGCCCCGCTCCGGGTCGATCGGCAGGATCAAAGGGCCGGGCAGCAGGGCCAGGCCGGCCAGGCACAGGCTGGTAATGGCCACCATGATCCAGGTCGACCACACTTCCAGCAGCACGGCGCTGAGGATGACTTGCAGCAAATACAGGAAGGCGAACGGATTGGTGATGCCGCCGCTCAGGTAGAGCTGGGCCGTCAGCACGGTGACGTCGACCAGCAGGGCGAGGAACAGGGCCGTGTTGGAGACGGGCTGGCGCTCGTGCCAGCGCAGCAGGCTGGCCAGGTTGAAGGCGATGAGGCAGGACAGCACTTCCAGCATGTAGGGCACGGGCAAGGCGATGCCCAGCCCCACGCCCACGCCGAAGATGGTGCTGATCTGGCCGATCACAGCCAGCCAGCGCAGCTGGATCAGCAGCTTCATGTTCTGGTGGCCGGCCGGATGTTCCATCTCGGCCGCCACCGTACCGCGTTCCAGTACCTCGCGGTTGGGCAGGATTTCAATCCTGCCCGGCATGGTCGCTTTCTTGCGAATGATCAAGGTTCTTGCTGCGGGAACGGCGGCGCTTGTCCTCGCGCACGATCCACCACGTGATACCGGCTACCATCAAGGCCAGCGCGAACCACGTCAGCGCATACACGAGGTGATTGTTGTGGAAGGAAACCACTGTCAGGCCGCCGACGGGGGCGTCGGCAGCCGTTTCCGACTTTGCCTTCGCGTCGACAAAATATGGCGCCACGTTGGTCAGCATGTGCGAGGCGCCGATGGCGGCCACGTCGCGCGAATACCAGTGCTGCGTGGCAGGACTGTTTTCGCGCAGGAAACCGCCGCCCGTCTCGCTGATGCGCAGCAAGCCGTCGACCTCGACGATGCCGGCCGGCGTGCCGGCGGCGATGCCTTCGCGCCTGGGCACGAAGCCGCGGTTGACCAGCACGGTGCTGCCGTCGGCCAGGCGCAAGGGCGTCACCAGCCAATAGCCGCTGCCCAGTGCCGTTGTTGCCTGCACCAGGGTATTGAAAATGGGGAGATACGTACCGGAGAGTCGCACATGGCGGTATTCATCCGTTTGCTGCGTGACCTTGGCCCAGGCTGCGGGTCCAGGTGCGTCCGTTGCGGGCGCATGTACGCGTTGTTCGACGCGCTCGATCAGGTCAAGCTTCCAGAAGAGGCGCTTGACTTGCCAGGTGCCCAGGGCACAGAAACCGGCAAACAAGATCCCCGCCAGCAAGGCCAGTGCATATCGCACGACCATGCCGCGTGGGCCTGGCGCGGCATCTTGCGATGCGGCGCCAGGGGCGCGCCCGGTGTTGCTTGGGCGCGGTTGACTCATCATGGAGCCGTTTTCGTATGCATGTACTCAGGCATCAGATCCGGCATCATGTTGTGGTTCATGTGGTACATGACCCACAGGGAACCGGCCATGGCAATACCCACGATCATGATCGTGAAGATCAGCGCCATCATGTTCCAGCCGCCTTCCGACTTGGTGTTCATGTGCAGGAAGTACACCATGTGTACCACGACTTGAACAGCCGCGAACGCCAGCAGGACCAGGCCCATGGTGCCCGAGTTGGTGATGGCTTTCGTCATCACCAGCCAGAAAGGAATGGCCGTCAGGATCACCGACAGGATGAAGCCGATGGCATAGCTTTTCAAGCTGCCATGGTCGTGCTGGTCATGGTGGTGGCTATCGCCGTGTGTGTGGTGGTCGCTCATGGCAGCACTCCCATCAGGTAGACAAAGGTGAAGACGCCGATCCAGATGACGTCCAGGAAATGCCAGAACAACGACAGGCACATCATGCGACGGCCGTTTTCCGGCGTCAGGCCATGCTTGTTCAACTGGAACATCAGGGTCACGAGCCAGATCACGCCGAACGTCACGTGCAAGCCGTGGGTACCGACCAGGGCGAAGAACGAGGACAGGAACGCGCTGCGCTGCGGACCGGCGCCTTCGTGGATCAGATGCATGAATTCATACATTTCCAGCGACAGGAAGGCCAGGCCGAACAGGCCCGTGATGGCCAGCCAGACCAGCGTGCTGCGCAATTGCTTGCGCTGCATGGCCAGCATGGCGAAACCGTAGGTGATCGACGACAGCAGCAGCATGGCCGTGTTGACGGCGACCAGCGGCAGGTCGAACAGCGCGGCACCCGTCGGGCCGTCCGCGTAGCTGCGGCCCAGCACTGCATAGGTGGCGAACAGACAGGCGAAGATCAGGCAATCGCTCATCAGGTAGAGCCAGAAACCCAGCAGGCTGCCGTTTTCCGGGTGGTGCTCGCGCACAAAGTAGCTGCGCGTGCTTGGTGCGGCGCCAGCGGCGCCGGTGTTATGGGCGATGGTATCAGACATGGCTGCTCAGCAATTTAGTATAAGCGTCTTCGGTACGGACCACTTCTTCCGCAGGAATGTAGTAATCGCGCTTGTAGTTAAAGGTATGGACGATGATGGCGGCCATCATGATCACGAAGCCAACGCTGGCAACGAGCCACATTTGCCAGATCAGGCCAAAGCCGACCAGAGCGGACAGTGCGGCGACCACGAAACCGGCCCAGGTGTTCTTCGGCATGTGGATCTTCGTGAAACCGGAGGTCGGACGCTGGTAACCGTGTTTCTTCATGTCGGTCCATGCATCGAGTTCGTGCACTTGTGGCGTGAAGGCAAAATTATAGTCTGGCGGTGGCGACGACGTCGCCCACTCCAGCGTACGGCCGCCCCATGGGTCGCCGGTGACGTCGCGCAGGGCGTGACGGTTGCGGAAACTCACATAGAACTGCATCAGCAGGGAAGCGATGCCCAGCGCGATCGAGACGGCGCCAAACCAGGCGATGATGGTCCAGATTTGCAACGATGGATCTTCAAAGTGGTTGACACGGCGGGTCACGCCCATCAGGCCCAGCACGTACAGCGGCATGAAGGCCAGGTAGAAGCCGACGAACCAGAACCAGAACGAGCACTTGCCCCAGAACGTGTCGAGCTTGTAGCCGAAGGCTTTCGGGAACCAGTAGTTGATTGCAGCAAACACACCGAAGACCACGCCGCCGATAATCACGTTATGGAAGTGGGCAATCAGGAACAGACTGTTGTGCAATACGAAGTCCGCTGGAGGTACGGCCAGCAGCACGCCGGTCATGCCGCCGATGGTGAAGGTGACCATGAAGCCAATCGTCCACAGCATGGGCAGTTCGAAGCGGATACGGCCGCGGTACATGGTAAACAGCCAGTTGAAGATCTTCGCGCCCGTCGGGATCGAAATGATCATCGTCGTGATGCCGAAGAAGGAGTTGACGCTGGCGCCCGAACCCATGGTAAAGAAGTGATGCAGCCATACCAGGTACGACAGGATCATGATGACGCAGGTGGCGTACACCATCGAGGCGTAGCCGAACAGGCGCTTGCTGCTGAACGTGGCGACCACTTCCGAGAACACGCCGAACAGCGGCAGGATCAGGATGTAGACTTCCGGGTGACCCCAGATCCAGATCAGGTTGACGTACATCATGGCGTTGCCGCCCAGTTCCGTCGTGAAGAAGTTAAAGCCGGCAACGCGGTCCAGCGACAGCATGGCCAATACGGCCGTCAGCACCGGGAAGGCGGCGACGATCAGGATGTTGGTGCACAGTGCCGTCCAGGTGAAAACGGGCATTTTCATCCAGGTCATGCCTGGCGCGCGCATCTTGACGATGGTGGCGATCAGGTTGACACCGGACAATAGCGTCCCGACCCCGGCAATCTGCAGCGACCATATGTAATAGTCTACCCCCACGTCCGGACTGCCGACGATGCCCGACAGCGGCGGATACGCCAGCCAGCCCGTGCGGGCGAATTCGCCGACGAACAGCGAGGCCATCACCAGGACGGCGCCCATGGTGGTCATCCAGAAGCTGAAGTTGTTGAGGAAAGGGAAAGCCACGTCGCGCGCGCCGATTTGCAGCGGCACCACGTAGTTCATCAGACCCGTCACGAAAGGCATCGCGACGAAGAAGATCATGATCACGCCGTGGGCGGTGAAGATCTGGTCGTAGTGATGCGGTGGCAGGAAGCCGGCGTTGTCGCCAAAGGCGACAGCCTGCTGGGTGCGCATCATGAGCGCGTCGGCAAAGCCGCGCAGCAGCATGACGAGGCCCAGGATCATGTACATGATACCGATTTTTTTATGGTCGATGCTGGTGATCCAGTCGCGCCACAGGGTACCCCAGACGCGGAAATACGTCAGTGCCGCAACGAGTGCGATACCGCCCAGGGCAACCATGGCAAAGGTCACCAGCAGGATAGGTTCGTGAAATGGAATTGCATCCCAAGTCAGACGGCCGAATATAAGCTTCGTCAGATCAATATGGTCTAGCATTGTTACTCTCAGAGAAAAAAGGGAGGCGCCAGGCAAGCGGCGCCAGTATCTGCAGCGCAATGCGCTGCGGGATTCATGCAGTCGTTACTTGGCTTGAACGCCCTTTTCAACTACTGCATCGCTAGCGACTACTGCCGTTACGGCCGCTACCGGGCTATTTGCCATCGTCAATTTGTATGGCTCGACCGGCGTCACGCACAGGGCGTCGGAAACGATGGTGCGGTTCAGGATTGCCTTGTACAGATCGCTAGGGACGGCGCTGTAGCGGCGGACCGGGTCGCGTTCGCTAGGCTTGGCCAGTTCCAGGTAGTCGTCGCGGTTCAGCGCGCCGCCACCGGCACGTGCCGATGCCACCCATTTGTCGAAGTCCGCATCGTTCACGCCGTGGAACTTGAAGCGCATGCCCGAGAAACCGGCACCGCTGTAGTTGGCGGAAAAGCCCTTGTATTCGCCAGGCTTGTTGATGACGGCATTCAACTGGGTTTCCATGCCCGGCATGGCGTAGATCTGACCTGCCAGTGCGGGGATGAAGAACGAGTTCATGACGGACGAAGCGGTGATCTTGAAGCGGATCGGACGGTCGACGGGCGCGTACAGTTCATTCACGGAAGCGATGCCTTGCTCCGGGTAGATGAACAGCCATTTCCAGTCCAGGGCCACCACTTCGACGATCATCGGTTTGTGGCTGGCAGGAATCGGACGGTTGGCGTCGATACGGCTCAGCGGACGATAAGGATCGAGGGTGTGGGTGCTGATCCAGGTCAGCAGGCCCAGCACGATGATGATCAGCAGGGGCGCGCCCCAGATGATCAGCTCGAGGCGAGTCGAGTGGTCCCAGTCCGGCTCGTATTTGGCCGCGGTGTTGTTTTTTCTATAGCGCCATGCGAAAAGCAGGGTCAGGGCGATTACCGGAACGATAATCAACAGCATCAGCAATGTCGAGATGACAATCAGATTGCCTTGCTGAACTGCGATGTCTCCGGACGGATTCAGTACCACCGTATTGCAACCAGCCAACAATGCGAGAGGTAAAAGAAGCAGTCCGCGACGAACTTTTAATGAAAACATACAGGAAAGTCCAGTACAGGGGATGAAGATATGGTACTGTATTCTCACTGGAGCGCGTTGGCAATTGGACGTTTTGTCCTACCCCTTGCTCGGATTTTCACTCGATGGTTGCGGAATTTTCCTACAACTATCTATTGAATAGTCCTACTCCGGGCGTGAGACACCCGGGGTATGTTACGCGTTGGCCGAACTCGAAACTATATTGGAGACGATCATCATGTCCAGCACGCGCATACACAGCGGGGATGTACCCGCCGACTTTTCCCCCCACTCCCTGCGCGACGCACGCGGGGCCGGCACGGTCGAATCGCATATCGACCCCGGTGAGATCGCCGTCGGCGTGATCATCGGCCGCGCTTCCGAATACTTTGACTTCTTTGTCTACGCCATCGCTTCGGTGCTGGTGTTTCCGCGCGTCTTCTTTCCGTTTGAAGAACGCCTGGAAGGGACTTTATATGCCTTCCTGATTTTCTCGTTCGCCTTCATCGCCCGGCCGTTCGGCACCGTGATCTTCATGGAGATCCAGCGCCGCATGGGACGCAGCGCCAAGCTGACGTTCGCCCTCTTCCTGCTGGGCGTGTCCACGGCCGGCATCGCCTTCCTGCCCACCTATTCCCACCTGGGCTTTGCCGCCATCATCTGGCTGTCCGTGCTGCGCATCGGCCAGGGCGTGGCGCTGGGCGGCTCATGGGACGGCCTGCCGTCGCTGCTGGCCCTGAACGCGCCGGAAAACAAGCGGGGATGGTACGCCATGCTGGGCCAGCTGGGCGCGCCCGCCGGCTTCCTGATCGCCGCCGGCCTGTTCTGGTTCATGCTGACCAGCCTGACGGACGAGGACTTCCTCGACTGGGGCTGGCGCTATCCGTTCTATGTGGCGTTCGCCATCAACGTGGTGGCCCTTTTTGCCCGTTTGCGCCTGGTATCGACGAACGAATATGCGCGCCTGCTCGACGAACGCGAACTGCAGCCCGTGAGCGTGTTTGAAATGAGCCGCGGCCAGGGCCGCAACGTGCTGATCGGCGCCCTGGCCGCACTGGCCAGCTACGCGCTGTTCCACCTGGTCACCGTGTTCCCGCTGTCGTGGATTTCCGTCTACCAGACCCGTTCCGCGCCGGACTTCCTGCAGATCCAGATGCTGGGTGCCGTGCTGGCCGCCATCGGCGTGGTGATTTCGGGCTTGCTGGCCGACAAAGTGGGCCGCCGCACCACCCTGGGCGTGCTGGCCGTGCTGATCGCCATCTTCAGCGCCTTCGTGCCGACCCTGATGGGGGGCGGCAATACGGGCCAGGACGTGTTCATCCTCGTGGGCTTCAGCCTGCTGGGCTTGTCCTACGGCCAGGCAGCCGGCGCCGTGACGGCCAACTTCCCTGCCCGCTTCCGCTATACGGGCGCGGCCCTGACGTCCGACCTGGCCTGGCTGGCCGGTGCCGGCTTCGCCCCGCTGGTGGCGCTGGGCCTGTCAGCCAACTTCGGCCTCGCCTACGTCAGCTTCTACCTGCTGTCGGGCGCCGTTGCCTCGCTGGCTGCCCTGAGCCTGAACCGGGCGCTGGAAATCCGCGACTGACAGACTGACATGAACAGACTGACATATATATAGAGAGAGGCAAACCGGGTGGCAGCGCGCCGCCACCCGGAAACACCCGAAAAGGCCCCTGAAACAAATACCCACAAACGCCGGCATCGTCCGGCGTTTTTTCATGCCCAGGCTTTGCGCCCGGCCCGTATCACTGTATCGCCAGTTGCCGCCCGCCCGTGCCCTCTTTCTTCGGCAAGTCCAGCTGCAGCACGCCATTCTGGTAACGCGCCTGCGCGCCGGCCTCGTCCACCTCATGCGGCAGCACGAAGCTGCGGTATTGCTGGCCGTACTCGCGTTCGCTGCGCACGACCTTGCCGCCGCCGTCGCGCATCACTTTTTCATCCTTGAGTTCAGCGCTGATGGACACGCGGTTGCCGTCGATGGAAACCTTGATATCGTCTTTATCGACGCCGGGAAGGTCCGCCTGCACCAGATAGGCTTGCTCGGTTTCGGAAATGTCGACACGCATGCGTCCATTGCCTACGTCGCGCATGCGCAAGGCGGGCGCGAAAAAATCGTGCATGAACTCTTCCATGTCGCTGAAGGGGTCGAAACGCCCCAGCGGGTGCTGCGGATCGCGGCGGGTCAAATGGTTGGCCATGATGTCCTCCTGCATGGGCTGGCTTGCACACGGTAACCTCCTGCCCCAACGTCTTGCGCTTGGCGCACGGACGCCACCACCTCTTGCATCTTAGGGCGTGAACGGCCAATCTCTTTGATCTACCTCAATCGTGACCCGCTTGATTTTCTTTGATTAGCATCTGTGCGCTGCCACGCATTGCATCTGCGTGCGGGTCCGCAACTGCCCCCAAGGCTGTTATGCTAGCGCACGCTATACATGCGCACCAGAAATGCCTGCACTTCCATTAAGATTGATTTTTTTGCCATAGGGCCACCACCACGGACATGATGAATACCAAGACCCCGATCGACTCCTTCAGCTTTCGCCGTATCCTGGCCCGCAACGTTATCTTGCCGCTGGTCATCGGGGTCGTCACGGCCCTCGTATTCGTGGGCCTGATCGCCTACCTGCTCTCGGCCTTGCGCTCGGTCGAGCATTCCGAACGGGTGATCGGCAATGCCAACGAAGTCATGAAATTGTCCGTCGACCTGGAGACAGGCATGCGCGGCTACTTGCTGACGGGCGATGAAACGTTCTTGGCGCCGTATAAATCGGGCAAGGCAAAGATCGCCGTGGAAATGAACACCCTGCTGGAACTAGTCTCCGACAGCCCCATCCAGGTGGACCGCCTGCGCCGCATCCGCGCGCTGCAAGGCCAGTGGATGGAGTACGCCGAAGCCGTCATCGCCCAGCGCCGCAGCAACCAGGAATTCCTCGCGCGCGTGCGCCAGGGCGAAGGCAAGCTGGAGTTTGACGAAATCCGCCGCGAATTCCTCACCTTCCTGTCCATGGAACAGCGGCTGCGCCAGGAGCGGGCCGATATGGCCGAGAGCCGCACCATGCTGGCCGTGCTGGTATTCCTCGTTCTCAGCCTGGGATTGTCGGGCCTGCTGGCCTACCTGGGCCGGCGCGAGCTGCTGCGCCTGTCCGAGATCTACAACGATGCGCTTGAGCAGCGCGGCAAGGACAACGACGTGCTGCAGGAGCAGGCGTGGCTGCGCACGGGCCAGACGGAACTGGCGGCCCACACGAGCGGCCAGCTGGGCTTGCCGCAACTGGGACGGCACGTGCTGGACTTCCTGGCCCACCGCCTGGAAGTGGCCGTGGCCACCCTGTACGTCGTCGACGACGATGGCAGCCTGCGCCGCACGGCCGTGTACGGTTTCAACGAACAGGGCGTGAAGGACAAGCAGGTCTTCAAGCTGGGCGAAGGCCTGGTGGGCGAGACGGCGCGCGAGAAGCGGCTCAAGCACATCAAGCAGTTGCCGCAGGATTACCTCACCGTGACGTCCGGCCTGGGCCATGGCGCGCCGCTGGAACTGGTCCTGGCGCCCGTCAACAATGAAGGCGTCGTCAACGGCGTCATCGAACTGGGCTTCACGCATCCCGTCAGCGCCCGCGCCAAGGAATGGCTGCACCTGATTGCGGCAAATGTCGGCACCTCGCTGGAAGCGGCCCTGTATCGCCAGCGCCTGCAAAACGTGCTGGAAGAAACCCAGCAGCTGAATGAGGAACTGGAAGTGCAGCAGGAAGAGCTGCGCACGGCCAATGAAGAGCTGGGCGAACAGTCGCGCGTGCTGGAACAGTCGCAAGCCCACCTGGAAGAGCAAAAGGCGGCGCTGGAGCAATCGAACGAGCAGCTGGCCGTGCAGGCGCTGTCGCTGGACCAGAAAAACATGGCCATCGGCCAGGCACACGCCCAGCTGGAAGCGCGCGCGGAAGAGCTGCAGCGGGCCAGCCGCTACAAGTCCGAATTCCTGGCAAATATGTCGCACGAGCTGCGCACGCCACTGAACAGCTCGCTGATCCTTTCCAAGCTGCTGTCTGACAACACCAGCGGCAACCTGACTCCGGAACAAGTAACGTTTGCGCAAACCATTTATTCGGCCGGCAACGATTTACTCACCCTCATCAACGATATCCTCGATATTTCCAAGGTCGAGGCGGGCAAGCTGGAACTGATGCCGGAAGCCGTACCCTTCGACGAGCTGCTCAGCAGCATGAAGATGCTGTTCGGCCCCCAGGCGCAGCAAAAGAAACTGGACTTTGACGTCAAGCTGGCGCCCGATGCCCCGCCGTCCTTCGTCAGCGACCGCCAGCGCCTCGAGCAGATCCTGAAGAACCTGCTGTCGAACGCCATCAAGTTCACGGATGCGGGCACGGTATCGTTGCACGTGGGCACCGATGCGGCCGGCAAGGTGCGTTTCCAGGTGCAGGATACGGGCATCGGCATCGCCGACGACCAGCAGCAGAAAATTTTCGACGCCTTCCACCAGGCCGACGGCACCACCAGCCGCCGCTATGGCGGCACGGGCCTGGGCCTGTCGATCTCGCGCGACCTGGCGGCCTTGCTGGGCGGCAGCATCGAACTGGCCAGCACGGCGGGCCAGGGCAGCACGTTCACCCTGGTGCTGCCGCACAGCATGCCCGAGCGCGCGCCGCAAGCCGCGCCGGCAACCGTGCCGACGCCGTCCACGCCCCAGCCGACCGCGAAGCCAGCGGCCGCCGCCCCCAAGCCGGCGCCCGCCGTCAAGCCCGTGCCCCTGCCCACCTTCCAGGACGACCGCGACAGCGTGCCAGCCATCAAGACGGGCCAGCGTTCCGTGCTGGTGATCGAGGATGAGCCGTCGTTCGCGGGCATCCTGTTCGACCTCGCGCATGAAATGCAGTACCGCTGCCTGGTGGCGCATGGCGCCGACGAGGGCTTGCGCCTGGCGGAAGAGTTCCTGCCCGACGCCATCCTGCTCGACATGGGCTTGCCGGACCGCCCGGGCTTGCTGGTCTTGCAGCAGCTCAAGGAAAATCCGCTGACGCGCCACATTCCCGTGCACATCGTATCCGGCAATGACCAGATGCAGGAAGCCATGCAGCTAGGCGCCATCGGCTACGCCACCAAGCCGCGCACGCGCGAGCAGTTGAAGGAGGTGTTCCGCAAGCTCGAATCGAAGTTCACGCAACAGATGAAGCGCATCCTGCTGGTCGAGGATGACGAACGCCAGCGCGAAAGCGTGGTGCACCTGATCAGCGACGACGACGTGGAAATCACGGCCGTGGCGCTGGGCGAGCAGGCGCTGGAATTGCTCAAAACGCAGATTTTCGACTGCATGATTATCGACCTCAAGCTGCCCGACATCCAGGGCAACGAATTGCTCGAACGCATGGAACATGAAGAGCTGTGCTCGTTCCCGCCCGTCATCGTCTACACGGGCCGCAACCTGAGCCGCGAGGAAGAAGCGGACCTGATGAAGTATTCGCGCTCCATCATCATCAAGGGCGCCCGCTCGCCCGAGCGCCTGCTGGACGAAGTCACCCTCTTCCTGCACAAGGTGGAATCGGAACTGTCGAGCGAGCGCCAGGGCATGCTGCAGCAGGTACGCAGCCGCGAGCGCGTGTTCGAAGGCCGCAAGATTTTGCTGGTGGACGACGACGTGCGCAATATCTTTGCCCTGACGAATGCGCTGGAACAAAAAGGCGTGGTGGTGGAAATCGGCCGCAACGGCTTCGAAGCCATCAGCAAGCTCAACAGCGTGGACGATATCGACCTCGTGTTGATGGATGTCATGATGCCGGGCATGGATGGCCTGGAAGCGACGCGCCTGATCCGCGCCGACGGCCGCTACAACAAGCTGCCCATCATCGCCATCACGGCCAAGGCCATGAAGAATGACCAGGAAGAATGCCTGCAGGCGGGCGCGTCCGACTACCTGGCCAAGCCGATCGACCTGGACCGCTTGTACTCGCTGCTGCGCGTGTGGATGCCGAAGATGGAACGCATGTGATGGCACGCCATGCCAGGGAGCGGCGCTGATGTCCCAGCGCTACACGGACACCCAACTGCACGCGCTGATGGAAGCGCTGTATCAGCGCTACAGCTATGATTTCCGCGACTATTCACTGCCCTCGCAGCGGCGCCGCCTGAATCACGCGCTCGAACGCTTCCACTGCGCGGACCTGGCAGCGCTGCAGCAGCTGGTGCTGGCCGATGCCGACGCCTTTGGCAGGCTGCTGCAGATTTTGACCGTGCCCGTCACGCAAATGTTCCGCGACCCCGCCTTTTTTCTCGCCCTGCGCGACCACGTGGTGCCCGTGCTGAAGACCTACCCATCGCCGACGATCTGGGTGGCCGGCTGCTGCACGGGCGAGGAAGCGCTGTCGCTGGCCATCGTGCTGCACGAGGAAGGCGTGCTCGAACGCAGCACGATCTACGCCACCGACATCAATCCGCAAGCGCTGGCCACGGCCGCGCGCGGCGTGTATCCGCTGCACCGCATGGCCGATTACGGCGACGGCTACCTGGCCGCGGGCGGCCTGGGCCAGTTGGCCGACTACTACACGGTCGAGCATGCGACGGCGCGTTTCCAGCAGCGCCTGCTCGACAGGATCAATTTTGCCGACCACAGCCTGTCCACGGACAGTGTTTTTATTGAAACGCAATTGATCTGCTGTCGCAATGTCCTGATTTACTTCAATAAAACCTTGCAGGAGCGGGCCCTGGGCCTGTTCCACGACTCGCTGTGCCACCGGGGCTTCCTGGGCCTGGGCAGCAAGGAAAGCACGCACTTCACCCGCTTTGCCGCCGACTTCGAGCCATTGCCGGGTCCCGAAAAGCTCTACCGCAAGCGTGCGCCGTCGCACGCCGCTTCCCACTACGCTGGACGGCAAAGCCATGCCAGGAATGACACATGATGAATGAAACAAGCACCAAACTGCTGATCGTCGACGATTTGCCGGAAAACCTGCGGGCGCTCAATGCGCTGATACGCGAAAGCGACCGCAGCGTCTACCAGGCGTCGTCGGGCGAAGAAGCGCTGGCCCTGCTGCTGGAACACGATTTCGCGCTGGCCATCCTCGACGTGCAGATGCCGGAGATGGATGGTTTTGAATTGGCACAATTGATGCGCGGCACGGAAAAAACGCGCCACATCCCCATCGTCTTCGTCACGGCGGCCGGCAAGGAAATGAATTTTGCCTTCCAGGGCTATGAAAGCGGCGCCGTCGACTTTTTGCACAAGCCGCTCGACATCAATGCCGTGCAAAGCAAGGTCAACGTCTTCGTGGCCCTGTACCAGCAGCGCAGCGAAACGCGGCGCCAGGTGCAGGCGCTGGAACACAGCCGCCAGCAGCAGGAAGCCTTATTAAAAGAACTGCGCGCCACCCAGGCTGAACTGCAGCGCTCGCTGCGCCTGCGCGACGAATTCATGTCCATGGTGGCGCACGAGCTGCGCACGCCCCTGAACACGCTGTTCCTGGAAACGCAGATGCGCACCGTCAACCTTGAACGGGGCAACCTGGCCGCCTTCGAGCCGGACAAGCTGAACAAGATGGTGGCGCGCGACGGGCGGCAAATCCGCAGCATGGTGCGCCTGATCGACGACATGCTCGACGTCTCGCGCATCACCAGCGGCAAGCTGTCGATCCGCCGCGAAGCCGTCGACCTGACCAGCCTCGTGCGCCGCGTGGCCGACGACCTGGGGCCGTACGCAGCCGCCACGGGCAGCGTGCTGGAAGTGCTGGCCTTCGAGCCCATCCAGGGCTACTGGGATGCCTTCCGCGTCGAGCAGATCGTTGTCAACCTGATCAGCAATGCCGTGCGCTACGGCCAGGGCCAGCCCGTGGAAATCAGCCTGGCGCATACGCAGAACAGCGCCGTCATCGAAGTGCGCGACCATGGCATCGGCATCAACGCGCGCGACCAGGAGCGCATCTTCGACGCCTTCGAGCGCGTCATGCACCAGGACCGCACGGGCGGCCTGGGCCTGGGCCTGTTCATCACCAAGCAGCTGGTCGATGCGCACGGCGGCGCCATCACCCTGCAAAGCCAGCCCGGCAATGGCGCCCTGTTCAGCGTCACCCTGCCGCTGGCCGGCAGCTGAGGCCCCCATGACCAGCACTCCCGCCTCCCGCAGCCAGGCCGGCACCAGCGGCGTGGCCTTTCTGCTGCAACTGGAACGCCGGCTGCGCCTGCTGCAAGACACGGGCGAGATCCTGTCCCTGTCGGCGCAACTGCTGGGGCAGCGCCTGGGCGCCCAGCAAGTGGCCTGCTTCGACATTGCCCAGGCCCTGCACTGCCCCACCCTCCAGCATGCCTGGAGCGACGGCCTGGCGCCGGGCGCCGCCGGCGAATATTTCCTCGGCGATTATGCCGCCCGCCTGGCCGATACGCTGTCTGCTGGCCAGGCATTGGCCGTCAGCGACGTGATGAACGACCCGCGCACGGCCATGCCGGCCGCGCTGGCCACGTTTGCGCGCCTGGACATCCGCGCCTTCCTGAACATTCCCATCGCCAAGGATGGTCAGCTGGAGGCCCTGTTCGTCGTGCACAGCCGCGCCGCGCGCCTGTGGCATGCGGACGAGATCGAACTGGCCGTGCAAGTATCGGAACGGGTCTGGTCCACCATCTTGCGGGCCCAGGCGGAATCGCGCCTGCGCGCCCTCAGTGCCAGCATGGAAACGCAAGTGGCCGAGCGCACGCGCGAATTCGGCCGCACCTGGAGCGTCAGCCCCGATTTGCTGGGCGTGCTCAACCTCGACGGCTATTTCGAGCACTCGAACCCCGCCTGGCAAGCCACCCTGGGCTGGTCGGCGGAGGAAATCCGCACGACGAAATTCCTCGAACTGGTCCACCCGGAAGACTTGCCGCGCACCTATGCAGCCTGGGATGCCGCCAACCAGGGCCAGCCGGCGCTGCGCTTTGAAAACCGCTACCGCCACAAGCTGGGCGGCTGGCACTGGCTGTCGTGGGTGGCCGTGCCCGAAGGCGACAAGGTGTATTGCAGCGCGCGCGACATCACGGTGGAAAAGAAACTGGAAGCGGACCTGGCCGCGCGCAACAGCGAGCGCGAGCGCCTGTGGCGCAGCGCGCAAGACCTGATGGTGGCCATCGATGCCGACGCCTGCTTTGCCGCCGTCAACCCGGCCGCCAGCGCCATCCTGGGCTGGCTGCCCGAGGAAATGCTGGGCCGCAGCATCTTCGACTTCGTGCTGCCCGACGATGCCGCCGCCACGCGCCAGGCGCTGGCACAGGTGACGCACGAAGCCATGCCCAGCTTTGAAAACCGCTACCGCCACCGCGAAGGCGGCCACCGCTGGCTGTCGTGGTCGGCAGCGCCCGAAGGCGACCTGGTGTTCGCCACGGGGCGCCACGTCACCCTGGAAAAGGAAGCGGAAAGCACCTTGCGCCGCATGCAGGAATCGCTGCGCCACAGCGAAATGGCCCTGCTGCAATCGCAGAAGCTCGAAGCGCTGGGCAAGCTGACGGGCGGCGTGGCCCATGATTTCAATAACGTCCTGCAAATTATTTCGGGCAATCTGCAGCTGCTGCAACTGAACCTGAACGACGACCCGCTGTCCGCCAAGCGCATCGCCAGCGCCTCGGCCGCCGTGGAACGGGGCGCCAAGCTGTCGGCCCAGCTGCTGGCGTTTGCCCGGCGCCAGCCGTTGAAACCGCTGGTGACGGACCTGGCGCACCTGCTGCGCTCGACGGAAGAACTGCTGCGGCGCGCCACGGGCGAAACCATCGAGACGCGCTTGCTGCTGGCCGACGACTGCTGGCGCGCCCTGGTCGACCCGCACCAGCTGGAAAACGTCATCCTCAACCTGGCCATCAACGCGCGCGACGCCATGGAAGGCCAGGGCCAGCTGACCATCGAGCTCAGTAACAGCGTGCTGGGCAGCGACTACGCGGCGCGCCATGCGGACGTGGCGCCCGGCGACTACGTGCAGCTGGCCGTGTCGGATACGGGCACGGGCATTCCCGCGGACCTGCTGGACAAGATTTTCGAACCGTTCTTCACGACGAAGAAGGAAGGCGAAGGCACGGGCCTCGGCTTGAGCATGGCGTACGGTTTCCTGCGCCAGAGCGGCGGCCACCTGACGGTGGACAGCGTGCCCGGCCATGGCAGCACCTTCCGCATCTACCTGCCGCGCTCGCTCGAAGCGGAGACGGAGCTGCCGCTGCAGCTGGGCGGCCCCGTGCTGGGCGGCAAGGAAACCATCCTCGTCGTGGAAGACGACGTACAGGTGCAGACGACGGTGGTGGACATGCTGCGCGGCCTCGGCTACGTCGTGCTGCGCGCCAGCGACGGCGAAAGCGCGCTGGCCATCGTGGGCAGCGGCGTGGCCATCGACCTGCTCTTCACGGACGTGGTGATGCCGGGCAAGGTGGCCAGCACGGCCCTGGCGCGCCAGGCCCGCATGCTGCTGCCGCAGCTGGCCGTCTTGTTTACTTCGGGCTACACGCAGGACGCCATCATGCAGGGCGGCCGACTGGAACCGGGCGTGGAATTGTTGAGCAAGCCGTACCGGCGCGAAGACCTGGCGCGGCGCATCCGCCACCTGCTGGCCAATGGCCGCCACGTGACGGCCCTGCACCAGTACCGCGCGCAGCTGGCGCCGCAGCCGCCCGCGCCGGGCTTGCGGCCCGGCATGCGTCACATCCTGCTGGTGGAAGACAATGCGGACGCACGCGCCATGACCAGCGACCTGCTGTCCATGCTGGGACACACGGTGCTGGCCGTCGGCACGGCCGAGGAAGCCTTACCCCTGCTGGGCACGCCGGGACTGGAGCTGCTGCTGACCGACATCAGCCTGCCGCACATGTCCGGCGTCGAGCTGGCCGAGCTGGCGGCCCGCGAGCGGCCGCAGCTGGAAGTGGTGTTTTCCACCGGCCATGCGCCCGCCAATTCCGGCGTGCTGGACCCGGCCGCGCGCTTCCTCGTCAAGCCATTTACCGTCGAACAACTACAGCAAGCCTTGCTGGCGCCCGCCGTCCCGCCTGCGCAACCGGCCTAAGCTGCCCAAGCTGCCTAATAGACCTCCAGCCGGCGCGCCTTCAGTGCGCCGGCCAGCTCTTCCAGTCCAAACGGCTTGCGCAGGAAGCGCGCGCTGGGGTCCTGCATCAGGCTGGCGCCCCAGTCATGCCCGGAAGCAAACACCACGTCCAGCTGGGGCCAGTGCGCGCGCGCGTGGCGCGCCAGTTCCAGGCCCGACATGGTGGGCAGGCTGATGTCCGTCACCAGCACGTCCAGGCCCGGCAAGGCCAGCAGGGGCAACGCTTCCTCTGCGCTGGCCACGCCGTGCACGGTGTGCCCCAGCATATTGAGCATCTCGGTCGTCATTTCGCGCGCGTCGTCATTGTCTTCCACCAGCAGGATGCGCCGCCCGGACGGGTCGGGCGCGCCCACCAGGCGGCGGTCGGCCAGCAAATGGCGCACGCGCCGCGCCAGGTCTTCGCGCCGGTACGGCTTGCTCAGCAGTTCCACGCCCGGGTCCAGGCGCCCGCCCTGCATGATGGCGTTGTGCGTATAGCCGGAAGTAAACAAGACGGCCAGCTCAGGCAGCAGCAGCCTGGCTTGCTGCGCCAGTTCCTTGCTGCTGACGGGACCGGGCATGACCACGTCCGTGAACAGCAGGTCGATGGCCACGCCCGTGCCCAGCAGGGCCAGCGCCGAGGCGCCGTCATCCGCATGCAGCACGTCATAACCGAGGCCGCGCAGCATGTCGACCACCGTATGCTGCACAGGCGCATCGTCTTCCACCACGAGGATGGTCTCGCTGCCGCCCAGCACGGGACCGGACAGGCCCGGTGGCGGCTCGGCCAGCATTTCCAGCGAACGGGGCAGATAGATCTTGAAGGTCGTGCCCGCACCCGGCGCGCTGTGCACCTTGATGTGGCCCGCGCTCTGGCGGATGAAGCCGTAGGCCATGGAAAGGCCCAGGCCCGTGCCCTCGCCTTCGCGCTTGGTGGTGAAGAAGGGCTCGAAAATCTGGTCGATCACGTCGCGCTCCATGCCATGGCCCGTGTCGGTGATGGTCAGCAACACATATTGCCCTTCCAGTACATCGGCATGCAGGCTGGCGTAGGCGGCATCGAGCGTGACATTGCTCAAGGTAAAAGTCAGGCGCCCGCCTCCTTCCATTGCGTCGCGCGCATTGATGGCCATGTTGAGCAGCACGTTTTCCATCTGGTTCGGGTCGACCAGGGTATGCCACAAGCCTTCGCTGATGAAGGTTTCCTCGGAAACAGCCTCGCCCAGGGCGCGGCGGATCAGCTCATGCATGCGGCGCAGCAGGTGGCCCAGGTCCGTCACCAGCGGCTTCAAGGGCTGGCGCCGCGCAAAGGCCAGCAGTTGCGACGACAGCTTGGCGCCCCGCTCCACGGCCGAGGCGGCCGAATCGAGGCGCTTGGCCGCCTGCGGATTGTCGGCCACCGTCAGTTTCAGCAACTGCAAATTGCCGGAAATGATTTGCAGCACGTTATTGAAATCGTGGGCCACGCCGCCCGTCAGCTTGCCGATCGATTCCAGCTTTTGCGCCTGCAGCAGCGCCTGTTCGCTGCGCACCAGCGCCAGCCGCGCCTCTTTTTCATCGGTGACGTCGCGGCCGATGGCGTGGATCAGCTTTTGCGCCGGCACGGCCGTCCAGGAAATCCAGCGGTAGCCCCCGTCGCGGCGCCGGTAGCGGTTTTCCATGCGCAAGGTGGGCGCGCCATGGGCCAGCCGCGACAAGTCCTTCAAGGCGGCCATGCGGTCATCGGGATGCACGAGGCTGATGAAATCCATGCCCAGCGATTCGATTTCCGGCCGGTCCAGGATCTGGCTCCAGGCGGGATTGACGGCGATGATCATGCCGGCCAGGTCCGCCACCAGCATGATATCGGTCGACAGCCGCCACATGCGGTCGCGGTCGGCCGTACGGTTGGCCATTTCCACTTCCAGCGAGGAATTCAGGTAGGCCATCTTTTCCAGCACGTTCTTCTGTTCCTGCACGTCCGTATTCGTGCCCACCCAGCGCAGCACCTTGCCCGCCTCGTCGAACAGGGGCAAGGCGCGGGCCAGGAACCAGCGGTAGGCGCCGTCGCTGGCGCGGCGCATGCGGAATTCGTATTCATAGGCGCTGGCCGTGGCGACGGCCCGCTCCCAGCTTTTCTGCGTGGCCTGCACATCGTCCGGATGCACGCAGTTGCGAAAACCGCTCGACACGAGGGACTTCATCGATTGTCCCGTGTACTCGCACACCTGTTCGTTGACCCAGTAGGTGGCGCCGCTGCCATGCGCGAGCCAGGCCTGGTTGGGCATGGTCGAAGCGAGCGAACGGAACTGCGCCTCGCTGTCGAGCAAGGCATTGCGCGCCTGCCAGTGCTCGTCGATATCCTCGCACGAGCCATACCATTTCACGGCCTGGCCCCGCTCGTCAAGCCGGCAGTAGGCGCGCGCATGCACCCAGCGGTACAAGCCATTCTGCCAGCGTACCCGCATTTCCGCATCGAACGGCTGGCCGCTGCCCACGGACTCGCTCCAGGCCGCCAGGGAATGGCGCACGTCATCGGGGTGGATGGCGTCCAGCCAGTTGGTGCCCAGGCCGCTGCAACCCGTCCATTCGCGCCAGCGCTGGGCCACATAGTCGAGCTTGCCGTCGATATCGGCCGTCCACAGCACTTGCGTGTTGAGTTCGATGGCGTAATGAAAATGTTCGCGGCTGTCGTGCAGGGCTCTTTCCAGCTGGCCCCGCTCGATGACATGCGCGGACACGCGCGCGGCCAGCGCCAGCAGTTCGATTTCAGGCTGGGTGGGATGGCATGGCGCCTGGAAAAACAGGCCCAGCACGCCCAGGATATGCCCCTTGGCGCCAAACACGGGAGCGACCCAGCAGGCGCGGTAGCCGTGCAGCATGGCTTCCTTGCGTCCCGCGCTCCAGTTCACGTCGCGCGTGATGTCGCCGCAATACACGGGCGCGCCGGAAAAGGCCGCCGTGCCGAACGGCGAAGGCTGTTCGCCGCCGTGGCGCAAGGCCAGGCACAGGTCTTGCGGCAGGCTGGGCGCGGACAAGCCGCAAAAGCGGTCGGCTTCGTCGATGAGCACGAGGCAGGCATGCGCGCCGCCCTCGGCCAGGTCTTGCAGCGCCAGCAACAAATGCTCCAATGCATGGGCCAGGTCCGCGCCTGCCGCGATACTGCCCAGCGCACCATGCTCGGCGTCCAGCAATGAAAGAATGTTGTTTGCGTGCACCGTGTCGATAAGGGGAAAACTGATGCCCGGAATATACCATGGGGCACCCTTCTTGAAGGAGGAAAACAGCACGGTGTTTCATGCCCGGGCCGGACGCAGGCAGGCGGACGGCCCTATGCTACAGTGTTGTTCTCTTCTCAAGCGTAAGCCATGATGCCCACGTCCCTGTCCTCCTCCCTGATCGCCACCGCCCTGCTCGCCGCTACCCACGGCGCCGTCGCCGCTCCCATGAGCCTGGACGACTACCTGGCCCTGAACGGCCCCGCCCCCACGGCGCAGCTCGCCTACGGCCCCGCGCCGTCGCAATACGCACAGCTGTTCCGGCCCGAAGGCAGCGGACCGTTTCCTGTCGTCGTGCTCGTGCATGGCGGCTGCTGGACGGTAGCCTTCGGCGGCATCAGGCAGATGCGCAACGTGGCCGGCGCCCTGGTGGCGCAAGGCATCGCCGTGTGGAATGTGGAATACCGGCGCGTGGACGAGCCGGGCGGCGGCTATCCGGGCACGTATGAAGACATGCACGCGGCGCTGGACAGCCTGCAGCAGCACGCGCCCCAGTACCAGCTGGACGTGGACCGCATCGTGGCCATGGGCCATTCGGCCGGCGGCCAGCTGGTGCAATGGATTGCCGGGCGGGGAAGACTGCCGAAGACGAGCCCCCTGTACCGCGACACGTTCCTGCCCGTGAAAAGTATTATCAGCCTGGGCGGCCTGGCCGACCTGCGCCATGAAAAAGAGTTGATCAGGACCAGCTGCGAGCGCGACATCGCGCAACTGGCAGGCAGCGCCAGCACAGAGCGTCCCGACATCTACAGCGACACCAATGCGGCCGAGCTGATCCCCAACGGCAGCCGCACCGTGCTGATCACAGGCGAGCTCGACACCATATCCCCGCCCCGCGTGGCGCACGACTACGCGGCCAAGGCAATCAAAGCCGGCGACCATGCGGAAGTGCTGATCTTGCCGGGCGCCAGTCATTATGACGAGATTGCGGCCACGTCGAATGCGTGGACGATGATTTTGCCGGTGCTTCGGCAGATGCTGGGGATGACAGCGCACTAAACGCGCTATCGCCCTCGCCCTCCTGGCCGCCTGCTTCGCCACGGCGCATATCACCGATACCCTGTCGCTCGAGAGCGGCCTATAGCGGCCGCCGCTTTGTGTCTTACTCGCCGATGGAGTGCAGCTTTGGTGCGGCACGGGAGTCTTCGACCACCTTGCCATCGAAAAGCATGATTTTGCGCTCGGCCTGCTCCGCCGAACGCGGATCATGGGTAACCATGACGATAGTGCTGCCTTGCTTGTGCAGCGTGTCGAGCAGCTCCATCACCATTTCGGCGTTGCGCGAGTCAAGGTTGCCGGTCGGCTCATCGCACAGCAGTACTTTCGGCTTGCCCACCAGCGCACGCGCGATCGCCACGCGTTGCTGCTGACCGCCCGACAACTGTGCGGGCAGGTGCTTCAGCCTGTGCGCCATGTCTACCTTGGTCAGCGCTTCAATCGCCATCTCCTTGCGTTCCTTGCGGCTCAGTCCACTGCGGAACGTGAGCGGGAGTTCCACGTTGTCAAGCACATTCATGTCGCCCACCAGGTTAAACGCCTGGAAGATGAAGCCAATGTCCTGGTTGCGTACGCGAGCCTGCTCCACTGGGCCGAGGCTGGCCACTTCAACCCCATCGATGAAATATTTTCCTTCCGTTGAAGAGCTGAGCAAGCCCATGACGGAGAGCAATGTCGACTTTCCGCAGCCGGATGGGCCGCTAATGGCAACATATTCGCCCTCGTCGATGGTCAGGCGGATGTCGTCGAGCGCCCAGGTCTCCAGCTCTTCGGTGTGGAACACTTTCTTGATCGCATGCAATTCGAGCAGATGTTTTTTAGTCATTTTTAATCTCGGAAAAGAGTGGAGAGCTTACTCGTACCGCAGCGCGTCAGCAGGCTCAAGAGCCATGGCGCGGCGGGTCGGCAAATAGGTGGCTATAAAGATGACCGCTGCCAGCAACAGAAATACTCCTGGTGTAACCAAGGCGGCATTTGACAGAATGTTCGGAATGGCGTTGCTGAGAACATTCGCAATGAGCAGGCCGAGCGCGCCGCCTACCACCGCCACCAGAAGATAATTGCCGCCCTGGCGGAAAAACAGCCATCCGATACGTGCCGGCGTACTGCCAAGGGCCCGGCGAATGCCGATCTCTTGCGTGCGTCCCGCAACGAAACGGCTGATTAGACCGAAGAGTCCGCTTGCGGCGAGGATCATCGTGATAACGGCAATCGCGCCGAATGCCTTGACGATGGAGCTGAAGCTGATGTCAAGCGCAAACAGGTAGGGGTCAATATACTGCAGGTTGTGCAGCGCCAAATCCTGATCAGTGGAAAACGCCGCCTCCTGCAGCGCCGCCGCGTTTTGGAGTGCTGAATCCGGGAGCTTGACCATTGCCATGAAGCTACCTGGATTCGCCTGGCGAATCGGGCGGTAGACCGCGCCTGGCTCATCGCCGTAAGGTTCGTGTCCGACACTTGAGACGACGCCCACCACCGTCAACCAGGGACCATTTTCCTCTGGGTTGAGCTGGATACGTTTGCCAATCGCGTTTTGGCCGGGCCAATGGCGGTTTGCGGTCACCTCGTCAACGATCGCCGTATTGAGCGACTCTTCAATGTCGGAATTGTCGAAAAGGCGGCCAGTACGGAGTTGAATGCCCAGCAAACCGAAGTAATTGTCCGATACGGCAGTCAGCGGCAGCTTCAAGGCGCCCTGCCCGGCCGTGCGCTCGCGGCCTTCGATAGCGACGGCTTGTGCTGGCGCGCGGGTTGGTACCGCGGCCATATACGCGACTTCCGTGCCGGGCAAGCGCTTCTGCACCGATGCGGACAGGCTGGACCAGTACTGCACCCGTGCGTTGACGTCGGCGTACCGCTCACTGAAGACGGTGGGATAGGTCGACAGCATGACGTTGGACGAATTGATACCGGTCGGCTTGCTCGTTTCATCTTTTACGGCCATCATCAGATTGACGCACACCACCAGGATCAGGGCAGACAGCATGACCTGAAAGCCGACGATAGCACTTGCCATCTTCGTGGTACCTGCCTTGGCCGACCCTTTGCCGCTGCCCCCCAGCGAGACGGAGGCATCTTGCTTGGCAATGCGCCAGGAGGGGATCAGCGTACTGAGCAGCCAGAGCACGGCAGCAATCACCACGGCAATGAGCAGATCCATCGGGCGCAAGATGAGCGGATTGGCTTCGCGTCCGTTGGCAAGGTATTGAGTGGCAACGTTGCTTACGGATGCAGTCCAGCGCACGCCCAGAGTGGTGAGTACGACGCCGAGAATCAGGCCCGGGATCATCACCAGCGACGACTCAAGCAGGCACTGGCGCAATATGCGCCAGCGCGAGGAGCCAAGCGCCATGCGCAGCGCCAGTTCGCGGCTGCGCTCGAGCAGCCGGGCGAAAAAGACCAGGCCGATGTTAACGCAGCCGAGCAGCAGGACGGCAACTGCGATCATACTGATCATGGCCACGACCGGCGCCATGCCGTGGGTGTTCATGCGGCTGGCCGGGACCAGTTCAATGCGGCGGCCGGAATCGAATTTCTTCGCATAGTTCAGGTTTACTTCATCGACGGCAGGTTTCATTTCGGCAAGCAGGGTTTCTGCCTGCTGTCCGTTGCCGAGCATGGCAAAAGCTGCAAGCGGCGCGGCGGCAGTCTCGGACGCGGCGACTGGCTCGAGCCGGAGCGGGAACCAGACCTCGAAGTCCTCAAAGGCGAAAAAGTCTTCGGGCATGATGCCGATCACTTGCACCGAGCGCCCGTCGATCCGGGCCTGCTTGCCTACAATGGCCGGATCGCTGGCGAAATAGGTTTTCCATGTCGGGTAGCTCAGGATGGCTGTTGGCGCCGCTTCGCGCTGGCCATCGCCGACTTCAAACATGCGTCCGGCCGTGGGCAGGATACCCATCGCCGCAAACAGGCGCGGGCTGATCGCCGCCGCGCGCAGGCGCATGGTGGAATGCCCATTGCTGAGCATGGCTGTCTGCGAGGTATAGGCACCGAGGTGGTCGACCGTGCGGGTGCGCTTTACAATTTCTTGATAGGTAAATTGATCAATGCTGGGCGCCGATCCTGCCGTGGCATTCCTTGCCATCTGGATGCTCAGCCACTGATTGCTGCCGGCAAACGGCAATGGTTTCATCGTCATCGTGTAGGCAAGCACGCTCGCCCACAGCGCCAAGCCCACGCTCAGTGCCACGACCGTCATGCACACTAGGAAATAGCCCGGTGACTTCGTCCACAAACGGTACGCATACTTCAAATCAAACCAGAAATTCGTCAACATAAGCCAAGCTCCCTATCACTTTATGCGAATACGCTCTTTGTTTTGCCAGTCACCCGCTTCTGACGTGATGATGCGGTCCCCTGCCTTGAGTCCCTGCAGCACCTGCATCAAGGTCAGTGATAACTTGCCTGATTTAATGACGACCTTGTCGGCATAGTTGGCCGAATCGTCCAGTTTATAGATGGAAACGGGGGAATTGGGTTGTGCATATGGTGGCTTTCTCACATACAGCGCATTGGGCAAGCGCACTAGATAGATATCGCCGTCGACCGCCAGTTGCGGGCGCGCACCGGTCGGCAGCGCGTCTTTCAGCGCCACGTCGACCACGACGATGCCGTTCGTGATGGCAGGATCAACCCGGCTCACGGCGCCGTTCACAATGCCGTTGTGCGTATCAACGGCCACGTTCTGCCCGATCTGCACCTCCGCCGCGTCACGCGCAGGCACCTTGAGTTCCGCATACAGCGAGTTGGGTTGCGCGATATTGCCGATGGACTGTCCGGACGCAAGCTCTTGCCCGATATCGACCTTGAATACTTGCACAATGCCGTCGATGCCGGCCACGACCTTCAGGTTGCTGACATCGTTCTTGGCGCGCTCCAGGGCGCGAGCCAGCTCGGTGACACGTGCCTGATTGACGGCAACCTTCATCTGGATGTTGGCACGCAGGGCGTTGACCCGGTCCTGTCCAATATCGAGCGCCTGCTTCAACTGTTTGACGTTGAGCTGGGTACGTTTGAAATCGACTTCCGGCACCAGGTTTGCCGCTTTCAATTCAGTTTCAGCTTCGAGTTGCAGCTGGGCGCTCTGCAGGCCGAAACGGGCCTGGGTCAGTGCGATTTCCTGATTCAGAAGATTGGTTTTAAGGTCCGATTCAGTCGCACGCAGCTCGGTGACCGCACCTTGCCAGGCTGAATACGCTTCTTCGGCCTTGGCCACCAACTGAGGATTGGTCAACTCCAGCAGTACCTGGCCGACTTTGGTGACGTCACCGGGCTGGACGTATTTCTTGATCACGCGCCCGTTGATCTGGGCACCGATGTATTCGACGTTCTTGGGCAGTAGCTGGCCACTGCCACGGACCTTGATTTCCAGCGTGCCCTGTTCCACGGTCGAGATCGCAATTTTTGTACTATCCACGCGTGCAGTACTAAAATCGATGAATGCGACCGATGCGCCAAGGCCGGTGACAACGAGCGCAACAACTGCGATCCACGCAATTCGCGACCTGGTGCGATTGCCGGATTGGGGTTTTACGCGGTCCATGTATGTCGGTCCCCTAGCTTTTTAATAATCTTGCCAGTATAGCAGCATGACTTGATTTATTGGCGAAGAAAAAGTGCGGTGCCGCCAAAATTTGCGGCACCAATATCTCCGGCGTGGAAGCGCGGCAAAAGGCCATGCGGCATGGCTCATTGGCGCTCAAATAGCGATATGTTTCCAGCGTCCATCGCGCCAAAACGAGGTCAGCAGCACCGTAGCCAGTGCGCCATAGGCAAGCTGCACCAGTGTGATAGCGACCAAGCCCCCCTGCATGAAGACGCCCACCACCCATACGCCGGGCAGGAACATCAGCCATTGCGTGGAGAACGAGACGATCATCACCCGTTTGCCGTCACCCAGACTAATCAAGGTGCTGGCGAAAACATAGATCAGGCTGGCGATACCGAGGCACACCCCGGTCATGCGCGCTGGCAGGATGCCCATGGCCCGCGTCGCCGGATCGTGCAGGAAGATTGACAGGCAGTAGTCCGGAAAGAGGAACAGCGGCGCGCTCAGAAGAGTGATCCAGATGACGCCAATCTTGGCAATGTCCCACCCCCATTCCTCGGCCGCTTCCGGATTGCCTTCTCCCAAGGTACGTGAAACAAGTGTGATGGCTGTCATGCCCAGTGCCTGGGCAAACAGGTTCATCATGATGGAAATGCGGTTCAGTACATTTGTCACCGCCAGTTCCGCCGTGCCCATGTGGCCCACGATCCAGTAAAAGACCAGATAACCAAGCGCAAACAGCGCCGACTGGAACACGGCCGGGATCCCTATCTGCAGCATCCGCTTGAGCAGTGCCGCGGATGGCCTGGCGGTCAACAGCCCCTCGTTCTTGCTGTAGTGTATGCGGGTCATGACTGCATAGAAAATCATGCCGGCAAAGACCGACAGCGTGGTGGCCAGACCGGCGCCTTTGGCCCCCATCGGCTCCACGCCAACATGACCAAAGATGAATACGTAGCACAGCAGTGCATTTAGCGCGTTGACGAACAAGACGTTGAGCATGTATATCCGTGTCCGTCCTACGCCGGCCCAAAAGCCGTGGAAGGCATCGGCAAGTCCGACGATGGGGATGCCGATCACCAGTATTTTGAGATATGGCACGCCAATGCGAATCACCTCGGGATCGGAAGATACCAGGCTGAAGGCCGACTCTATGCCGAAATAGCACGCCAACGCAAGAGGAATGCTGCCGGCCAATGCCAGTAACAAGCCGGCGTTGAGGGGAAGGCACTTGGGATCGCTCGAATTTTCTCCCATCCGGCGCGATACGATGCTCTGTACTGCAGGCGTGACGCCGGCAAGCAAGGCACAGATTAAGGCGTAGGCAAAACCCGCCACGCCGACGGCGGCCACAGTGGCTGTTCCCAGGCTGCCGACCATGGCCAGGTCTACCAGGGCCATGATGAAACTGGAGGATAGCCCCACCGTGACCGGCATTGCCAAGTCAAAAATCACCTTGGCTCTTTGTTTATTAATCATCAGCAAATTTCCTTTAAGACGTTGTAAGGTCGCGCGCCCACGTGGTGATGGCGCGCGCCAATTGATCTTGCTATACAGGCAACAATCCAATGAGCCTGCCTGCCAGTTGTAGCGCATGATCGCCATCGAGCATCGACATGTGATCGCCCTCGACATAATGCAGTTGTGGTGCCGCGCCCAGTACATCTCCCCAGCCGTAGTCGTCGGGAAGCGCCGTTGTCCCCCCTTGCAATGCGCCCGCCCGCAGCAATGTCACCAGGACTTTGTCCGACAGTGGTTCAGGCTGGTAACTGCGATAGCTGGCGACGTTGGCGTCAAATACCCGCAGGAATGCATGCAACTGCGCGCCATCGGCAGGCAGCCCTTGTCGCTGCAGCGCGTCGGCAAGGAGCTCTCCCCATTGTTCCCGTGCGGTGTCCTGCAAAAGTGCTCCGTCCAGTTCCAGAGGCAAGTCCGGAAAGGTTCTGGCGAACGTCGCCCGCATGTCCATCAAGAGCTCGACCGCATGCTGCTCGCCTGCGTGGGCCTGCATGCAGGCGGGCGCAAGGGAGTCGAGGAGCACCAGGGAGGAAACGGATTCGCCGCGCTCGAGCAGCCGGCGCGCCATTTCATAGGCCACCACACCGCCGTATGAGTGACCGATCAGGCAATAGGGGCCGTGAGCTTGTTGTGCTCTCATGGCCTGAATATTTTGCTCGGCTGCTTCCGCTACGCTGTGCGCTGGCTCTGTCCCATCCAGCCCGGCTGCCTGAAGTCCGTAGAAAGGCACGGCAGCTCGCTGTTCGTCGCGCACGATATGATCGATGGCGCGGCTGAGCGGAGCAAAGGAAAGTACGTTGCCACCGGCTCCCGGGACGGCAAACACGGCTCTACCCTGCCCCTTGGGCTGGATCGGCACCAGTATCTGGAACGCGCAGGCAGCCTGGCTATCCAGAGCGGCTCCCAGCATGGCGATGTCGGCATGCTGGAATAGGCTGGCCAGCGGCAAAGTTTGCCCAAAATGGCTGGCGATCCTGGCCATCAGCTGCACAGCCAGCAGTGAGTGTCCGCCCAGCTCGAAGAACTGATCGTGCCGCCCTACCTTTTCCACACCCAGCAGTTCCTGCCAGATAACGGCCAGCGCGGTTTCGCTGGCACCCTGCGGCGCCTGGTAAGCGGTACTGGCGAGCGAACTCGGATCTGGCGCTGGCAGAGCTTTGCGGTCCAGCTTGCCGTTAGGCGTGAGCGGGAAAGAGTCCAGTAGCACGAATGCGCCGGGCACCATGTATTCGGCCAGGCTGGCGAGTAATTCGGCGCGCAACTGAGACGCCTGCGGCACTGTGCCGTCCTGGGCAAGCAGATAGGCGACCAGGCGTTTATCGCCCGGCTGCTCTTCGCGGACGATGACCACCGCCTCGCGCACACCAGCGCAGGCGTTCAGTTTCGCTTCGATTTCCCCCAGTTCGATGCGGAAGCCACGGATCTTGACCTGGAAATCATTACGGCCCAGGTAATCGATATTTCCGTCGGGTAGCCAACGTGCCAAGTCACCGCTGCGGTACATGCGGCCGCCATGGTTGAACGGATCGGCCATGAAGCGTTCTTCCGTCAGGTCCTGGCGGTTTAGGTAGCCGCGCGCGACACCTGCGCCGCCGATATACATCTCGCCAGCCACGCCCACGGGAACCAGTTGCATATGCGGATCCAGGATATAAATCTGGGTATTGGCAATCGGGCGGCCGATATGCACGGCGACATCGTCTGCATTCAACTGGCCAGAGGTAGCCACCACCGTAGTTTCTGTTGGTCCGTAATTATTCACCAGTGCGCATGACGGCCAGACGGCTGGCAGACGGCGCAGACGGTCCCCCCCCGTAAGCAGCGTACGTAGGTGTCTATTGCCTACATCGTCGTGCAGGACGTGTTCAGCCAGCGGCGTGACCAGGAAACTCACATCCAGCGCCTGTTGGCGCCACCACGCCAGCAGGTCCTGAGGCTGGACGGTCTCAGGCGGCGGCAGCAGCAAGGTGCCGCCGCCGCACAGCGATGGCCAAATTTCCCACACGCAAGCATCGAAGGCCAGTCCGGCAAGGCTCGACGAGCGGCTGCCGGGCGTCAGTGCGAAGCGTTTGCAGTGCCACATAACCAGGTTGAACAGATTGCGGTGTTCCACCATCACGCCTTTCGGCTGGCCGGAGGAGCCAGAGGTATAGATCACGTAGGCAAGATTTTCCGGCTCCAGGCTCAGGTTTGCCGGTGCCGGATTATGGCCCGGTGACCCGGAGAAGTCGTCAGTATCGAGCAAAATCACAGGCATCGCCGGCGCTGGCAGCAAGCCTAGCAACGCTCGCTGCGCTAGCAGCACGACCGGCGCACTGTCCTCGAGCATGTAACGCAGGCGCTCAAACGGATAGGCCGGATCGAGCGGCACATAAGCTGCGCCCGCCTTCAGAATGGCCAGCTGGGCAAGTACTATCCCGCTGCCGCGTGCGGCGCAGATGGCCACTCGGTCATCGGGACGGACGCCGAGTTTAATCAAGGCATGGGCAAGCTGGTTGGCACGGTGGTTCAGTTCCCCATAGCTCAGCTGCATGTCGCCAGCCACCAGGGCCAGTGCGTTAGGCCGTTCGTGGGCTTGCCTTTCGAATAACTGGTGTACCAGCCGACCCGATGGCAAGGCAAGCGCGGTAGCGTTGAAGGTGCCGAGCAGTTGCGCGCGCTCGATCGCCTCCATGTACTGCAGCTCGTCGATCTTGCCCGTTGGGGCGGCGATGATAGCCCGGCACAGCGCGCCGAAATGGCGGCACAAGCGGTCGATCGTCTCCGCGCCAAACAGCGCCGTGCTATATTCCGCAGCGCACGCCAGCCCGTGCGGGCCTTCGGTCAATTCGAGGCTGAAATCGAACTTGCTAATGCCGAGATCCAACGGATATGGCTGTATCTGGTCAGCGCCTCCCCTTGCCTCGTTATTTTGCAGTACCAGCAGCACCTGGAACAATGGATTGACGGCGAGGTTGCGCTGCGGCTGCACCGCGTCCACCACTTTCTCAAACGGCGCGTCCTGGTGTTCGTAGGCTTCCAGGCAAGTATTTCTGACCTGTGCCAGCAGCGACAGGAAGTCTTGCTGGCCGTCCACGTGCGTGCGCAAGGCCAGGGTATTGACGAACATGCCGATCAGGCCTTCGGTTTCTCCATACTGGCGGTTGGCAATCGGGCTGCCGACGCACAGGTCCGCCTGGCCGCTGTAGCGATACAGCAGCGCATTGAAAGCGCTCAGCAGGACCATGAACAGCGTCACGCCGTGCTGCTCCGCCAGTTCGCTCAGTGCGCCACTCAGTTCCAGAGGCAGACTGAATCTGTGCGTGGCGCCCGCAAGGCTGTGTACGCTCGGGCGCGGGAAGTCCGTGGGCAGATCGAGCTGTTCCGGTACGTCCGCCAGTTTTTTCTTCCAGTAAGCCAGTTGCTGCTCGAGCAGCCCTTCCTCCTCCAGTCGCTTCCGCTGCCATACCGAGTAATCGACATACTGGATAGGCAACGTGTGCAGCTGCGCGGTCTGCCCCAGACGCTGCGCCTGCATGATGAGCTCCATTTCGCGGAACAGCACGCCGAAGGACCAGCCGTCGGTGATGATGTGATGCATATTCAGCATGAGAATGCGCTCGTCGCTGGCCAGCGTGATTACCATGGCGCGCATCAGAGGACCGGTAGCGAGGTCAAACGGTGCGGCGGCATCGGCCAGGCACAGTTCGCGTGCGCTGTGCGCCCGGTCCGCTTTTCCGCGCAGGTCAATCCGCTCGAGATGAAATGCGAGCACGGGAACGATCAACTGACTGGCGCGTCCTTCTGTTACCGGGAACACCGTGCGCAAGCTCTCATGGCGGGCAATGATCTGACGGAAGGCGTCTTCCAGGGCATCGAGGTCGAGATCGCCGCGCAGGGTAATCGCACCGGCTGCGTTATAGGCGGCGTGGCCAGGCGCCAGCTGTTCCAGGAACCAAAGACGTTCCTGCGCATAGCTCAGCGGCAGACGCGTCATCTGGTCGCGGTCGACGGGAGCGATCACGGCCAATGGCCAGGCGCACCCACGCTGGCCGAGAGCAAGGTCGATGGCGCAGGCTAGCTCGGCCAGCGTGCGGGTCTCAAACAGTACCTTGAGCGGCTGTTCGATGCCAAACTCCTTGCGCAGCCGCGACAGCAGCTGCGTGGCCAGCAACGAGTGGCCGCCAAGGTCAAAGAAACTGTCGTTCGCGCCGGCTTGGCCAGTCTCCAGGTCCAGCACTTGTTCCCACAACGCGGCCAGGCGCTGTTCAGTATCGCCGCGTGGCGCAACGTAACTGTGTAGCGACTGCACGCTGACTTCGATACGCTCCAGCGCGCGCCTATCCACCTTGCCGTTCGGCGTCATAGGTATTTGCGCGAGTGTGGAAAATACTGCCGGAACCATGTAGCTCGGCAGAGAGTCTAGCAAGTACTGGCGCAGCACTTCCTGTCCAAGGTCGGCATCGGGACGGATTACGTAAAACGCGGCAAGGCGCCTGTCGCCATCCGCACCGTGCGCCACGACGACACTATCTTCAACCAGCGGATGCGCATTGAGCCGGGTTTCGATCTCGCCCAGTTCGATGCGGAAGCCGCGCACCTTGACCTGGGTATCCATCCGTCCCAGATATTGCAGATTGCCATCGTCCAGCCAGCGCGCCAGGTCGCCCGTGCGGTACATGCGTTCGCCGGGGCGGAACGGATTGGCGACGAATTTTTCGGCGCTCATTTCCGGCAGGTTCCAATACCCCCTGGCGATGCCGTGACCGCCAATGGTGAGTTCGCCCGGCACCCCTATTGCCTGCAGGCAACCGTTCGTGTCGAGGACGTAGATCTGCGTATTGTCAAGTGGTGCACCAATCGGTACCGAAGCGTGCCGCGCCAACAGCTCGGGCGTGACGTCCGTCATCGCGCTGATGATCGTAGTCTCGGTCGGGCCGTATGTGTTGATGAGCTTGATCTCCGGGTATTGCTGACAGAAAGAGCCGGCGCGTGCGTGGTCTAGCTTTTCGCCACCGACGACGATCGTCTTCACGCTTCCCGGTTCCAGCCCGACCGCGACGAGCTGATGAAAGAACGCGGTCGGCACGTTCAGAATCGTGACGCCGTTATCGCGGATCACGCGTGCCAGATCTTCGGACGCAAGCAAGCGCTCCTTGTATTCCAGCACGAGGTGCGCACCACTGAGCAAAATCGAAAAGACCTCCTCGGCGAACAGGTCAAAGCTGGCGCTCGCGATCTGAATCTGGACATCATGCCGGCCTACACCGTAACGGCGCCGCACGCATTGATTATGATTGACCAGGCCGCGGTGCTCGATCATCACGCCTTTCGGGCGGCCGGTCGAGCCTGAGGTGTAGATCACGTAGGCCAGGCTGTCGGGCCGGGCCAGGGAGCGCACGTCGATGCCGTCGCGCCGCGCCGCCTGCGCGTGTGCCGCAATCGCCTCCCAGTCCCCGTCCAGGGCGATCAGGACGGTATCGGGACCGGTGAGCTCGCGCAACTGCTCCTTGAAAGTGGCCTGTGTCAGGATCACTTTCGCCTGCGTATCTTGCAGCATGTATGCGAGCCGCTCCTGCGGGTAGTCCGGATCGAGCGGCACGT
>NZ_WFLL01000060.1:0-28394 GCF_009208755.1 Janthinobacterium sp. FT14W
GCTGCTGCGCCGCTGCCACCGCCACCGGCTGCCGCGGCGGCTGCCGCTACTGCGGCCGCCGCGCCCAGGGCGCCGGCGTTGCCCGTATCGGCGCTTCCCGTGACTTCGACGACATTTTCAGGCGGCATGCTTTGGCTGGTATCGGCCCCTTGTACCAGTTCATCTTCGTCATACTGCTTGCGGTCGCCGTTTTTCGGGTTGGCGGCTTTTTTTGCGGGCGTCGCGGTCCTGGCGCCAACGCCTTCGGCATTGACGGGAACTTGTGCTGGATTTTGGGTGGTGGCCATTTTAAAGTCTCCGGAAGAGGTTGGATATTCGTTTAATTTTTTAAGATATTAAAAAATCAATAATGTAATTCGTTTCCTTGTTTACTCCGGCGTGGCTTGGGCCGTGGTCGAACTCTGGTATTGCCGATGTTGATAGTGGCAAGTAAAACATAATTGGAAAAAAATCGCTGGCGCAAAAGAGCGCTTCATTCTTGATATAGAAAATGCTAATTTTGCATTTGTTTTGCATGGCGCTTATTTCTCGTATTTTGTTTCTCCCGTAACTGGCTTGCTTTGCGATACACACTGGAAGGATGGCATCTTTACGGGGAGTCCTCAGCTGTCCTCACTCTGATGGTAGTTTCAATTTTGAAACTTTCAATTTCATTTTGATCATTTTTCATGACTCCATTCTGTCAAGCTTTGCGCAAGTGAATAATCACGGATTGTCACGAAACGGGACTTTGCGGATGAATCCGCTTCCATGCGCCAGCATTTCTGCACCTTTCATCTCAAAAATCGTCTCGCTATCGACTTGCTAGTTGTTGCTTTTTTGTCCGATGATTATCAAATTTGATTGGTAATAAAATACGATAGGAATAATTATTTGTAATTTTTATATCTAATTAATACTATCGAATGAATAGTCTTTATTTGACGATGGGACTTTTTAATAATCACTATCAGTACGGTAGTTATTATTTTCGGCGGCACAACGGAGCAGAAATGAAAAACGCCCCGGCGGGCGGGGCGTTTTTTCGGAGGGGAGTGGGATGGCGCTGTCAGCCTTCCTCGCGCCAGCGGCGCAGGCGGATGGCGGCGTAGAGCATCGCCCCGCCGGCCGCCGCCCCCAGCCAGGCGGCTGGCAAGGCCAGGCTGGACCAGGAATTGCTGAACACATCGATGCGCGTCATGTGCGACCCTCCTTCGGCCAGGGCGCGCGCGTGCGGCAGCAGTCCCGGTTCGAACAGGTACCAGCTGCCGGGAAGGGTGCCCAGCAGCGCGCGTCCGATGACATGCATCTGTATCCAGCTGACGTCGCTTTCTGTCTGTGTCAGCTTGCCGGCCCAGACTGTCAGGATGAGCAGCAGCAGGGGCAGGCCGACGGCCCACAGGAAGACTTTCGACCTGGCCCAGCTCGAAACCATCAGCAGCCAGCCCACCGTCGGCAAGGCCCACAGGCAATACACGGGCAGCAAGCCGAACACGCGCAGCGGTCCCAGGTACAGGCCCGGGGAGGCGAGCAGCTCGGCAAACACGTGGATGCCGTTGACCGCCAGCACGCCGCTCAGGATGAGGACCAGCGCCAGCGAAGTGAGGCTGGCGGCGGCCGCCACGATCAGCGGCGCGACCAGCAGGGCGATGGCCGCTTTCGACAGCACCGTCTGCGCGTCCGAGATGGGCAGCGATTTCCAGAACAGCACGCTGCGGTCGCGGCGGTCGTCATGCAGGGCGCTCAGGCAATAGAAAAACACGAGGAAGCCCAGCGCCAGGAACAGCGGCGCGGCCGCGTACGTGTAGTTGTTGGCGACGGCGTCGATGATTTCCGTGCGGCGCGGGCCGAAGGTGCGCGTGTTGAAGATGGCGCTCCAGGACACTTCCTCGCCATTGACGATGAGCGCCGTGTGCATCTTGGTCCTGGCGACGGTCGCCGCCGCCATCAGGGAACCCAGCACCGTCATGACGATGCCGACGAGGGCCGGGGTCCCCAGCATGCCCTTGTGTTCCCACAGTTCGCGCCGGAGCAGCCATTGCAGCTTGTTTGCAGGGGAAATACTCATTGGTACGATCCTTTCATGGTCGCGACAAACAGGTCAGCCAGGCTGGGTGTGCGTATTTCGCCCAGGGCGGCCAGCTGGGTGCGGGCGACGCCGTCGAACAGCATCACGGACTTGCCGAATACGCTGCGTTCGCTGATGGGCTGCAGGGCGCGCGCCGGATTGACGTGCTGCGGGCCCACCATCACCTCGATATAGCGCTCGCCCACCTCTTCCATGGTCGAGGCCAGCACGATCTTGCCGTCGCGAATGAACATCAGGTCGCTGAGGATGTGCTCCACTTCCTCGATCTGGTGCGTGGTGATGACGATGGTCTTGTTTTCATCGAAATAGTCTTCCAGCAGGTTCTGGTAGAACTGCTTGCGGTACAGGATGTCGAGGCCCAGGGTCGGCTCGTCGAGCACCAGCAGCCTGGCGTCGATGGCCATCACCAGCGCCAGGTGCAGCTGCACTACCATGCCTTTCGACATGGCCTTGACCTTCATCGCCGGCGCCAGCTTGGTGTGGGCCAGATAGCGTTCGGCCTTGCTGCGGTCGAAGCGTGGATGCACGCCGGCAACAAAATCGATGGCGTCGCGCACGCGCAGCCAGCCCGGCAGGATGGCCACGTCGGCGATGAAGCAGACGTCGTCCATCAGCGCATCGCGCTGCACGCGGGGATCGCGCCCCAGCACCGACAGGTCGCCGTCGAAGCCCGTCAGGCCCAGGATGGCTTTCAGGGTGGTGGTCTTGCCGGAACCGTTAGGTCCGATCAAGCCGACGATGCGCCCCGGCGCGATATCGAAGCTGATGCCGTCGATGGCCACCTGCTTGCCGTACTGCTTGCGCAGGCCGCGCGCGCTGATGACGCTGTCCTTGTTCAAAGCATTCATGCGCTCTCTCCGTGTGCGCCGCCGTCGCGGCTCGCCTGCAGCAGTTGATCGAGGTTCAGGCCCAGTTGCGTGATGCGTTCCAGCATCGCAGGCCATTCTTCGCGCATGAAGCGCTCGCGTTCACTGGCCAGCAACTTGTCGCGGGCGCCATCCAAGACATACATACCGAGTCCTCTGCGTTTTTCCACCAGGGCGTCGTCGACCAGTTCCTGGTAGGCGCGCGAGACCGTGATGGGATTCAATTGATAATCGGCCGCCACCTGGCGCACCGAAGGCAAGGCGTCGCCGGACTGCAGCACGCCATCGAGCATCATGCCCACCACCCTGGCCTTGAGCTGGCGGTAGATGGGGCTATTGTCGTTCCATTCCGCGCTCATGGGATGCGCTCCGACAAGGGCGGGGCGGGGCGGCGCATAAAAAGTGCTGTAGGCATCGAAGCTCCGTGGTGTATTGGGTTGGTGTTGTAGTTAACTATAACAGTGAGAATGTAAATGTCAACAGTTCGATGCTTTTCTAATCATGTGGAAACTATAATGTTGCGTGTTTGAAAAATTACTTGATAGCTTCTGGCGAAAATCATCGCCATTCACATGAAAGCAGCAATGATCAATCGATATGACGAGTTGTCCAACCTGTTCAGACGCGCCGGCTGTGGCGCTGTCTTGCTGGTGATATTGAGCGCCTGTGGCGGCGGCACGGCCACGCCGCCCGTGCCGCCTGTCGACACGCCGCGCTACCTGCTGGGCGGCACGGTCAGCGGTCTGTTGCCTGGCGCCAGTGTCGTCCTGATGAACGGCACGGATAAAGTGACCGTCACGGCCAACGGTGCATTCAGTTTCGCCGGCAAGCTGGCGGCGGGCGCCAGTTATGACGGCAAGGTCGACAGTACCTCCGCAGGCTTGGGCTGCAGCATCGCGCATGGCACGGCGACGATGGGCAATGCGGATGTCAGCGCCTTGACCGTGCGCTGCCTGCCTGTGGTACTGGCAGGGGTGCAGGAGAAGATCCAGCTGGTGGCAGGTATGGTCGGCGATGCCGCTGGGAATTACTATATCGCCGATGCGGGCAATCACGTCATCCATAAACTGGGAACTGACGGCACCTTGAGCGTGTATGCGGGCGTGATGGGCAAGGAGGGGGGCGATGACGGTCCAGTGTCTGGTGCCACCCTTTCCTTTACCGCCGGGACCCGTCTGGCCATCGACCGTCAGGCGAACATTTTTCTGAGCGATTATTGCCACGCCGTTCTGCGCAAGATCACGCCGGCGGGCGTGGTCAGCACGGTTGCCGGCCAGCGGCGCAGCAGTTGCGAAACCGATGATCTTGAAGCGGCTTCAGCGTATGTGGATGGGCAGGGGGCGCAAGCCCGCTTTGGTTTGCCTGGCAGCCTGATCGCGGACGCGAATGGCGATGTGCTGTTGGTGGATACCCACAAGAACGCCATACGCCGTGTCACCGCAAGTGGGGTGGTCAGTACGCTGCCTTGGACGTATGCCCCCATGCCGGAAGTGCACAGCGACTTTCAGCGCGTGGGCCGGTTGGCGATCGATCCTGCCGGTAACGTGTACTTTAGTGACATCACAGGAACTTATGTCTTCCGCATCCAGAATGGTATTGCGGTCAAGGTGGCGGGAAACCGCTCGCAGGCGGGATCTGTTGACGGTATCGGTGGCGCTGCCAGCTTTTTTCGCATTCGCGGCATGCGCTTCAATCGCGATGGCGAGTTGTTGCTGGTCGATGGCGCCAGTATCCGCAAAGTGCAGGCGGACGGCAGGGTGACGACCTTGCTCGGTGCTGGCGTGTTCGATGCGAACGGCCAGGACGCAGGCTTCCAGCAGCTCAGTGAAATGGTGCTGGAACCGTCCGGCGCCATGGTGGTGTATGACCTTGGCCGGCATATGCTGCGCAGGCTGGACCAGGCTGGCAAGCTGTCGACCTTGCCAGCCTTGCCTGGACATATCGGCCTCGTCGATGGCGTTGGCGCTGCGGCGCGCCTGACGTTGGGCTACGCGAGAGCCGTCGTGGCGGATGTGGCGGGGAATGTTTACCTGGCCGATGATGTCAACAAGGTCATACGTCGCGTGACGCCTGATGGCACGGTCAGTATCTTTGCGGGGATGGCGGGCCAGGGCGGCAGCGTCAATGGCGTGCGCGGAACGGCGACCCTGCAGGGGCCGGTGGCCATGGCATTTGACAGGGAAGGCAACCTGTACTTTGCTGATCAATACCATGGCATGCCAAGGCTTGTTTTACGCAAGATCAACAAACAGGGTGAGGTATCCAGTATTGCGGAATTGCCGGTTTCGTATGGCACGCGCTTCGCGCTGGCGGTCGATCAGCAAGATAATGTTTATTGGGTGAATAATGCAGGCGACGGCATCTATCGGCGCGCGCCAGGAGGCGAGTTTTCCTTGTTTGTGCCGTACGAAAATGCCATGAAGGCATTGAATGGCAAGACTGGCACGCGTGACTATATTTCAGCCGCCAGCCTGGCCGTCGACCGCCATGGAGCGCTTTACTTTGAAGACGTCCAGCATCATGTGATCTTCAAGGTTGCGCAGAATGGGGATGTCAGTCACTTTGCCGGCACTCCCTTGCAGCGTGGAGGCAAGGATGGGCCGCCTGGAACGGGAAGTCTATCATCATCCGACTATTTTCCGCTGATGATAGACGCCAACGATAAGCTATACACGGGAAGCCAGGGTGCGATACGCAGAATCGACACTGCCGGTGTCATTTCTACGCTGCAACTGGGCTGGGGTTCTCCTGTACTGAGCACTTTCGCCATCGGCAACGGCGTGCTCTATGGCTTTACCGCCCAGGCCCTGATCCAGGCGCCCTTGCCCTAGGTGCGCAGTTGCGTGGCTGGCCAGTCCATCAGCCGCGCCTGCAAGTCCAGCGCATTGCACAGGGCGGCGCCCGCCGCCGTATTGTCGAAGATGCACCAGCTGTCCGCTGGCGCCCGTGCGGCCAATTCATCGGCCAGGGCCGCCAGGTAGTCGGCAGGATAGTCCGAGTAGTAAATCCACGGGCTGCCGTGCAGGCGCACGTAGGCGGCCTCCGTGGTCGGCACGTGCGGCCCCGGCTGGCCGGCTGGCGGATCGGCGCGCACGCGGATGATGCGCTGCGCTGTCAATAGTTCGGTGGCCTCCGCCGCGAACCAGCTTGGGTGGTGCGCCTCGTAAGCGAGCATGCCGTCGAAGCGCTGGCGCAGATCACTGAAAAATGCGGCGGCCACGTCCGCCTCGAAACGCAGGCTGGGCGGCAGCTGCACCAGCACGCAGCCCAGTTTATTCCCAAGTTGTAATACTTCCCCCGCAAAGCGATCCAGTTCCGCCCCGCCGTCGCGCAAGCGCCGTGCGTGCGTGATGCTGCGTGGCGATTTCACGCTGAAGCGGAAGTGGTCGGGAGTGCTGGCGGCCCAGCGCGCATAGGTGGCGCTCTGGTGCGGGCGGTAGAACGCGCTGTTGATTTCCACGCAGGGCAAGACGCGTGCATAGCGCTGCAGATGGCTGCCATCGAGGGGGAAGCGGCTGGCGGCGGCGCTGGAAATGCTCCAGCCGGCCGTGCCGATGTAACGGGTATGCATGCTGCCATTACAGCAAAACCAGGCGGGCGCGGCTATCGGACAAACGCCCGTGGCGCGGTCGGTGCGCGCCTAGTCGATGATGTCGCCGTTCAAGTCGTGGCGCGTGATGTTGCCGCGCGCATCGATGGCGATCCAGCCGCCGCGCGGCCGTTCGGGCGCCGTCACGTCGCATTCCCAGTCGGGCAGGACATAGCGCAAGGTATTGTCGACTTTATGCAGGGCAGGGCGGTGCGTATGGCCGTGGATCATCACGGTGCTCGCATGTTCGGCAAACACTTGCGCGACGGCATCAGGCGTGACATCCATGATGTCCATGGCTTTCTCGCCATTGTGCTCGCGGCTGCTCTGACGCAAACCGTCGATGATGGCCTTGCGCTGCGCCAGCGGCATGGACAGGAACTGTTTCTGCCAGGCGGGCTGGCGCACCATGGCGCGAAACTCCATGTATTTGACGTCTTTCGTGCATTCGGCGTCGCCATGCAGCAAGACGATGCGCCGGCCGGCAATCGTGGCCACGTGCGGTTCGCTGAGCAGGGTGGCGCCGGCGGCGGCCGCAAAGCCGGAGCCGACGAGAAAGTCGCGGTTGCCGGCGATCCAGTAGACGTGCACGCCCGCATCGCTGACGGCGCGGATGGCGGCCGTCATGCGCGCATTGAACGGGTCTTCCAGGTCATCGTCGCCGGCCCAGTATTCGAACAGGTCGCCTAACAGATACAGCGCTTGCGCATATTGCGCATGGTGTTCCAGGAAAGAAAGAAACGCCGCGCTGGTGCGCGGGTGCGAGCTCTGCAGATGCAGGTCGGAAATAAAGAGTGCGGCAGGCATTGTCATCGTTCAACGCTCCCAAAAAATGATGTACATGGAGAGGCGCAAACGCTGCAATGCCTGTTATTCATGGTGCCAGAGCCGAATTAAGCGGCTTCTACCTTCTCGATGATGACGTCGGTCACCGGCACATCGGCGAACATGCCGGCGCGCGAGGTTTTCACGGCGCGGATGGCGTCGACGACTTCTTTGCCGTCCGTCACTTTACCGAACACGGCGTAGCCCCAGCCGTCCTGGCCTGGATAGTCGAGGAAGCTGTTGTTCTGGATGTTGATGAAGAACTGGGCCGATGCCGAGTGCGGGTCCGACGTGCGGGCCATAGCCAGGGTGTAGGTGTCGTTTTTCAGGCCGTTCTTGGCTTCGTTTTCCACGGTGGTGTCGGCCGGCTTTTGTTTCATGCCTGGCTCGAAACCGCCGCCCTGGATCATGAAGCCGTCGATGACGCGGTGGAAGATCGTGTTGTCGTAGTGGCCGGCTTTCATGTAGGCGAGGAAGTTGGCAACCGTTTTCGGCGCTTTGTCGGCGTCCAGTTCAGCGGTGATCTTGCCCAGATTGGTGGTGATGATGACGGAGGTCATGATGATCCTTAATAAATTGGATGAAAAGTTGATTTGGGCCGTGGCATGCCACGGCGGCATGCGGAGACCGCAAAAACGCTATTTTACAGTTTTGCGGGCGCCGCCTTGAGTAAAGTCGCCGATTCGATCACCACGGGGGTGACGGGCACGTTCTGGTGCGGTCCCTTGTCCGCGACGGGCACGGCCTTGATCTTGTCGACCACGTCCATGCCGCTGACGACCTTGCCGAACACCGTGTAGCCGAAGCCGTCGCGGCCAGGGTAGTCGAGCGCACCGTTGTTGTTGACGTTGATAAAGAATTGCGACGTGGCAGAATGCGGGTCGCCCGTGCGCGCCATGGCGATGCTGTAGGTGACGTTTTGCAAGCCGTTCTGTGCTTCATTCTTGATCGGCGCCTTGGTGGCTTTCTGTTTCATGTTCTTGTCGAAGCCGCCGCCCTGTATCATGAAGCCGTCGATGACGCGGTGAAACACGGTGCCCTTGTAATAGCCGCTTTTGACGTATTGCAAGAAATTGGCCACGCTGAGGGGGGCTTTTTCCTGGTCCAGTTCCAGCACGATCTCGCCCATATTCGTTTTCAGGGCCACGTGCGGCGTGGGATCGGGGGCGGCCGATGGAGCGGCAGGCGTTGCCGCCACGACGGCGCTGCCCAGGGTCAGGCCGGCAAACAGGGTGCAGAAGCGGGCCAGGAAAGACAGGCGTTTCGATTTGATTTCTTGCATGAAGGCGTCCTTGATCGTTATTTTTCTCTAAACTTGCTTTAATTGTAAATAAGTGAAAATTCGGTTGAACATCGTAAAAACCTGATTCATATCGGGCCAGTATGGTTTTTATCAATGTTATACTTGACCGCTAACGCCCCAATTCTAACAAACAAGAACAACAATATAGCGGGTCGTACAGTCTCGGCGCACACGGCAGTTCAGTGGCGCGGCACCCCCGGTGTCCGCGCCTGTCTGTCGTTTTGCCAGGCTGGCGGCCGCTCCACTTGCAAAGTACGATGAGCAATCTAAAGATTTACAACACCCTGGCTCGCGAGAAGCAGGTATTCGTCCCGATGGAAGCGGGCAAGGTTCGCATGTACGTCTGCGGCATGACCATCTACGATTATTGCCATATCGGCCATGCGCGCATGATGATGGCGTTCGATGTCATCTACCGCTGGCTGAAGGCGTCCGGTTTCGACGTCACCTATGTGCGCAACATTACGGATATCGACGACAAGATCATCCGCCGCGCCGTGGAAAACGGCGAGACGATTTCGCAGCTGACGACGCGTTTCACCCGCTACATGGATGAAGACACGGCCGCGCTGGGCATCTTGACGCCCGACCACACGCCGCGCGCCACCGAATACGTGCCGCAGATGCTGAGCCTGATCGAGCAGCTGGAAGCGAAGGACCTGGCCTACCAGGGTCTTGACGGCGATGTGAATTACGCCGTGCGCAATTTCCCCCACTACGGCAAGCTGTCGGGCAAGTCGCTCGACGACCTGCGCGCGGGCGAGCGTGTCGACGTCAACACGGGCAAGCGCGATCCGCTCGACTTCGTGCTGTGGAAGTCGTCGAAGGAGTCGGAGCCGGAAGAAGTCAAATGGGATTCGAAGTGGGGCAAGGGCCGTCCGGGCTGGCATATCGAGTGCTCGGCCATGTCCTGCGCCCTGCTCGGCGAACAGTTCGACATCCATGGCGGCGGCGCGGACTTGCAATTCCCGCACCACGAAAACGAGATCGCCCAATCCGAAGGCGCGTTCGGCCATACCAGCGTCAATTACTGGATCCATAACGGCTTCGTGCGCCTGGACAATGAAAAAATGTCCAAGTCGCTCGGCAACTTCTTCACGATCCGCGAAGTGCTGCAAAAGTTCGATGCCGAAGTGATCCGCTTCTTCATCCTGCGCGCGCACTACCGCAGCCCCCTGAATTACTCGGACGTGCACCTCGATGACGCGCGCCTGTCCCTGACGCGCCTGTACACGGCGCTGGCCGACGTGGCAGTGGAAGAGGGCGGCATCGACTGGAGCGAGGCGCACGCCGTGCGCGTGCGCGAAGCCATGGACGACGATTTCAACACGCCGCTGGCCGTGGCCGCCCTGTTCGACCTGGCGACGGAAGTCAACAAGAGCAAGTCGCCGGCGCTGGCGCGTCAACTGAAGGGCCTGGCAAGCGTATTCGGCTTGCTGGAGCGTACGCCGCAGCAATTCCTGCAAGCGACCGTCGGCGCCGTCGCCGGCGGCCAGGACGAGGCAGCCGGCATCGAAGCGGCCATCGCGGCGCGCAGCGCGGCGAAAAAGGCGCGCGACTTTGCCCAGTCCGACAAGATCCGCGCTGAACTGCTGGCGGCAGGCATCATTCTCGAAGACAAGCCTGACGGCTCGACCAACTGGCGCCGCGCATGATGCCAACGTCCAGGGAAAACGGGGAAGCGCCGGTAGCGGCGCAGGTGATCCAGGTGCCGCACTACTGGGAAGAGGCGAAGATCGAGCTGATGAAGCGCGACCGCATCATGAAAAAGCTCATCCCGCAATTTGGCGACCTGCACCTGGTCGGCCACAGCGACCCGTTTACCACCCTGGCCCGTTCGCTGGTGGGCCAGCAGATCACGCCCAAGGCGGCCGATGCTGCCTGGAAAAAGCTGCTGCTGGCTTGCCCGAAATGCACGCCGGCGCAAGTGTTGAAGGCGGGTGCCGAGCAACTGGCCGCCTGCGGCTTGTCCAAACGCAAGACCGAATACATCCTCGACCTGGCCGACCATTTCAAGGCCAAGCGCGTGCATGCGAGCCAGTGGGACCAGATGGATGATGAAGCCGTCATCGCCGAACTGGTGCAGATCCGCGGCATCGGGCGCTGGACAGCCGAGATGTTTCTGATATTTAATTTGCTGCGACCGAATGTCTTGCCGCTCGACGACCCCGGTTTGATCCAGGGCATCAGCGTCAACTATTTCTCCGGCGAACCTGTTTCCCGCAGCGATGCGCGCGAAGTTTCCGCCAACTGGGAACCGTGGCGCACCGTGGCGACGTGGTATTTGTGGCGCAGTCTCGACCCTGCAGCCGCCCCTGCCGCACCCGATGCAGCCCCCGGCGCACCAGCCGGTACGGTAAAATAAACATAGATAATGCCGCGCGCCCTGGCGCCGTGGCCGGTAAAACCTGGAGGTACAATGACTAAAACGACTTTCCTCAATTTTGAACAGCCGATCGCGGAACTCGATTCCAAGATCGAAGAGTTGCGCTTCGTGCAAGACGATTCGGCCGTCGACATCTCGGAAGAGATCGACCGCCTGGCCAAGAAGAGCCAGCAGCTGACCAAGGATATCTACGCCAAGCTGACACCTTGGCAAGTGGCGCAGATCGCGCGCCACCCGCAGCGCCCCTACACCATGGATTACGTGAATGAAATCTTTACCGATTTCCACGAATTGCATGGCGACCGCAGCTACGCGGACGACCTGTCCGTCGTGGGCGGCCTGGCCCGCTTCAACGGCCAGCCGTGCATGGTCATCGGCCATCAGAAGGGCCGCGACACGAAAGAGCGCGCCATGCGCAATTTCGGCATGCCGAAACCGGAAGGCTACCGCAAGGCCATGCGCCTGATGAAAGTGGCTGAAAAGTTCAACTTGCCCATCTTCACCTTCGTCGATACGCCAGGCGCCTTCCCCGGCATCGATGCGGAAGAGCGCGGCCAGTCGGAAGCGATCGGCCACAACCTGTACGTGATGGCGGAGCTGAAAGTGCCGCTGATCGCCACCATCATCGGTGAAGGCGGTTCCGGCGGCGCGCTGGCCATTGCCGTGGGCGATGCCGTGCTGATGCTGCAATACTCGACCTACGCCGTGATTTCGCCCGAAGGCTGCGCCTCCATCCTGTGGAAGAGCGCCGAGCGCGCCGCCGACGCGGCCGAAGCGCTGGGCTTGACGGCGCACCGCCTGAAAGCCATGGGCCTGATCGACAAGATCATCAACGAACCGCTGGGCGGCGCCCACCGCGATCCGAAACAGATGGCGACCTTGCTGAAACGCGCGCTGGCCGACACCCTGCGCCAGTTCCACGGCATGAAAACCAAGGACCTGCTGGCCGCGCGCCACGAGAAGCTGCTGAGCTACGGCAAGTTCAAGGAAACCACGCCGAGCGAGTAATTTATTTCAACCCAACGGCAGAGTCTGGGGTCAGACCCTCAGGGTCTGACCCCGGCTTTTTAAGGTCTTGGGTAAAACAACACCAGGGACAGTCCGCTAAACGACACCATCCGTTTAGCAGCCTGTCCCTCTTTGCATTCCCGGAGTCCGAATTGAAAAAGCAACAAACCGCCACCGTGCCCGACATCTTTGCCCGCGCGCTGGACGCGTGTGCGCTGCCAGCCGGCAGCCCCGTTGGCATTGCCCTCAGCGGCGGCCTCGATTCCGCGGCCTTGCTGCACCTGGCGCACGCCTGGGCGCAAGAGCAGGGCGCAACCCTGCACGCCTTCCACGTGCACCACGGCCTGAGCCCGAATGCGGATGCCTGGCTGACCCACTGCGAACATGCGTGCGCGGGCCTGGGCATCGCCTTCGAGGCACGCAAGGTCACGCTGGAAGCGAATGCGAAGACGGGCACGGAAGAGGCGGCCCGCAAGCGCCGCTACGCAGCCCTGGGCGAGCTGTGCGCCACGCATGGCGTGCGCCTGCTGCTGACGGCCCACCACCAGGATGACCAGGCCGAAACGGTGCTGCTGCAATTGCTGCGCGGCTCGGGCACGGCGGGCCTGTCCGGCATGGATGGCGCCAACAGCGCGCCCGAACTGCTGGGCAATCCGGACCTGGTGATGGCGCGGCCATTGCTGTCCGTGTCGCGCCGGCAACTCGAAGCGTATGTGGCGAAACATGCGATCGCGCACATCCACGATGAATCGAACGACGATCCCCGCTTTGCCCGCAATGCCCTGCGGCACCAGGTGATGCCCGTGCTGGCGCAGGCGTTTCCCGGTTTCCAGGAGCGCTTTGCCCGCAGCGCCCAGCATGCGCAATCGGCGCAGCGCCTGCTGACGGAACTGGCGACGCAGGACCTGGCCGCCTGCCTCGACGGCGAGTGCATCGAGCTGGCGAAATTGCGCGCGCTGAGCGCGGACCGCTGCTACAACCTGCTGCGCCACTGGTTCGGCACGCGCGGCCTGCGCATGCCGTCGACGGCGTGGCTGGTGGAAATGCTGGCGCAGTTGCTGGAAGCGCGGCCCGATGCGCAACTGCTGGTCACGCATCCCGAATGCCACGTGCGGCGCCACCGCGACCGGCTGTATCTGACGCCCAAGCTCGATGACCTGGCCGGCATGCGCGAGCGTGACGACGCGGGCATTCCAGGCCTGGAAAAAGCCAGCCAGGAGTTTGCATGGAAAGGCGAGGCCAGCCTGGCGTTTCCCGCGTATGGCGGCGTGCTGCATTTCGATGCCGTGGAAGCGGGCGGGCAGGGCATCGATATTGCCTGGTTGCAATCTCAAACCCTGAGCATCGATTTCCGCCAGGGGGGCGAGCGCCTGAAGCTGGCCCTGAACCGTCCCACCAAGAGCTTGAAATACCATTACCAGGCGTTCGACGTGCCCGCCTGGGAGCGTGAACGCCTGCCCCTTGTCTGTGCGGCGCAACAATTGCTGTATGCCGCTGGTATTGGCCTCGATTGCCATTGCCTGAGCCTGCTGGATCGTCCCCGCGTCACGCTGCGCTGGCAGTCCTGCTGAGCGCAGGAGGCGCCGCCACGGCCACTCCCAAGGTGGCCGGCGGACGGCTGTACAAGCCAGCTGGACTGCATGGATTGGTTATTTCCATATGCGCAATCGGTATGAGCTAATGCGCTTTTTAGCTTGTTATTTTGCATTGCGGCATGTAGAGTAAAGCCCTCCTTTTTTATTCTTCTTGAGCGGAAACTTCACTCTTATGGCTTTAATCGTCCACAAATATGGCGGTACGTCGATGGGCTCGACTGACCGTATCAAGAATGTCGCCAAGCGCGTTGCCAAGTGGCACGACGCTGGGCATCAAATCGTGGTGGTGCCATCCGCCATGTCGGGCGAAACCAACCGCCTGATTGGACTGGCCAAGGAAATCATGGATCAACCCGATCCCCGTGAACTTGACATGATCGCCTCGACAGGCGAACAGGTGTCCGTCGGCCTATTGTCGATGGCACTGCTGGCGATCGGCAAACAAGCCGTATCCTATGCTGGCTGGCAAGTCGCGATCAAGACCGATTCCGCCTTTACCAAGGCACGCATCCAGTCGATCGATGACGAAAAAGTCAAACGCGACCTCGATGCGGGCAAGATTGTCATCATTACCGGTTTCCAGGGCGTCGACGAGCACGACAACATTGCGACCCTGGGCCGCGGCGGTTCCGACACGTCGGCCGTGGCGATTGCCGCCGCCATGAAGGCGTCCGAATGCCTGATCTTCACGGACGTCGACGGCGTCTACACGACGGACCCGCGCGTGGTGTCCGAGGCGCGCCGCCTGAAGACCATTACCTTTGAAGAAATGCTGGAACTGGCTTCGCTGGGTTCCAAAGTGCTGCAAACGCGTTCGGTGGAATTCGCCGGCAACTACCGCGTCCCCACGCGCGTGCTGTCGTCGCTGACCGACCCGATGTTGCCGCTGGAAATAGAAGCCAATTCAGGCACCCTGATTTCGTTTGAGGAAGATACAAACATGGAACAAGCAGTCATCTCCGGCATCGCGTTCAACCGCGATGAAGCCAAAATCACCGTGCTCGGCGTGCCCGACCGTCCAGGCGTGGCGTACCACATCCTGGGACCGGTGGCGGACGCGAATATCGAAGTCGACATGATCATACAGAATCAGTCGGTGGACGGTAAAACGGACTTCACCTTTACCGTCTCGCGCGGCGAGTACACGCGCGCGCTGGCCGTGCTGGAAGCGAACCGCGAATCGCTGGGCGCGGCCAGCATCACGGGCGACGCGAAAGTGTCGAAACTGTCCGTCGTCGGCGTCGGCATGCGCAGCCACGTGGGCGTTGCATCGCAAATGTTCCGTACCTTGTCGGAAGAGGGCATCAACATCATGATGATCTCCACTTCCGAGATCAAGATCTCCGTGCTGATCGATGAAAAGTACATGGAACTGGCCGTGCGCGCGCTGCATAAAGCGTTCGAGCTGGAAAAAGCTTAAATATCCAAAAATATTGCCCTACGCCCTTGACCAAAGGGGGGGCAATCGATATTATGACGTTCGTCGCTGCAGCGCAGTTAGCTACAGAGACATAGTTGAGTAATCAGCTAGGAGACGTGGCCGAGTGGCCGAAGGCACATCCCTGCTAAGGATGCATACGGCTTATACCTGTATCGTGGGTTCGAATCCCACCGTCTCCGCCAGTATTTCTAAAAACCCGCTTCGGCGGGTTTTTTCATTTCTGCTCCTCATAGGAGAAACCACGTAAATCCATCCGCCAGCGTCCGCTGCCTGCCGCGTCAATCCTGCATCTGCTGGGGGGTAGGCTGGGGGGTAGGAGTGGCTGTGTGCGCTTCTTTCAAGCGTACGTCACCGATCCTGTTATTTCCCGCCTGTTGCCGCAACTGGCCTTGCGCGGGATCAAGTGTCGTTGCCAGCACGCGCTTGATCGCGCGCTAAAATTAGTACCGGTTCTCGCAATGCGGGAGTGGGGTAATGACAATCAGGATGAACAAGCTGTCGGCGCTGGCCGTAGGTCGCGCCAGGGAGCCAGGGTATTACGGAGATGGCGGCGGCCTGGTGCTGCAAGTATCCGGCGCTGGCGCCAGGAGCTGGCTGTTTCGTTACAGCGCAGCTGGCAGGCGTCACGAAATGGGGCTGGGTTCTTGTCTGGCAGTCGATCTGGTCGAGGCGCGCAAAAAGGCGCGGCAATGTCGTTTGCTGCTGAGTGAAGGGCGCGATCCGCTGGCAGTGCGCCGCCAGCAAGAGCAGGCAGGGATGCTGGCGCGTGCGCGTCAAATGACCTTTGAGCAGTGCGCGGCATCCTATATCGCGGCGCACCGGCATGGCTGGAGAAATGCCAAACATGTGGCGCAGTGGGAAAACACCCTGGCCGCTTATGTGTTCCCGTTGGTGGGGGCGTTGCCTGTCGCGGCGATCGACACCGACCTGGTCGTCAAGGTGCTCGATGCAATCTGGTTGTCAAAGACGGAGACGGCAACGCGCATACGCGGCAGAATCGAATGCATACTCGACTGGGCAACGGTCAGTGGCTTTCGTCAGGGAGAAAATCCGGCGCGCTGGAAAGGCCATCTGGAAAATCTGCTGGCCAATCCGAACAAGGTTTCTCCAGTAAAAAACCGGCCGGCCCTGCCGTGGCAAGAGATTGGCAGATTCATGGCCGCCTTATCGTGTCAGGAAGGGATTGCTGCCAGGGCGCTGGCGTTTGCCATCCTGACGGCTGCGCGCTCAGGAGAGGTCAGGGGTGCGCGTTGGCAGGAGATTGACCTGGAGGCGGCGCTGTGGACGATTCCAGCGCAGCGCATGAAGGCAGGCAAGGAGCATCGCGTGCCGCTCTCTGGTGGGGCGCTTGCGCTGCTGCGCGCAGTGCCGCGTCAGGGGGACATCATCTTTTCAGGCCGCAAGCGTGGCACGCAGTTGTCGGACATGAGTTTGACGGCAGTCTTGCGCCGCATGCAGTTTGACGACATCACCGTGCACGGTTTCCGTTCTTCCTTCCGTGACTGGTGCGCCGAGGCGGCAGCCAATGCCTTTTCGCGCGAGGTGTGCGAGCATGCGCTGGCGCACCGCTTGCCGGACAGGGTGGAAGCGGCCTACCGGCGCGGCGACTTGTTCGACAAGCGTATCGTGCTGATGCAGGCATGGTCTGACTTTTGCACCAATCCCGCACCGCCTGTCGTGTGATGGCATGCCCCATGGAGTTTCCTTGCGCGGGCTGAGGACTGGCATGCGTGTTCAGGCGCCTTCCAGCCACTGTCCGCATCCCGTGCTGGCACGCGTTCCTGAACCAGGCCTGCAAGCGGCCCTGGAGTCTTACGGAGGCCAGGAAGGTGGCTTCCTTGGCGCTTGCTTAAATCCTGCTACGCCATATTCCACTGCATGCCGACACTTCAGGCAGGCGGCTGAAGCGCGCCTCGTTGAGCGTTGGCGCGCCAAGGTACTCTGGCGGGAGGAAGGAGTCACTTGGGACGTGTTTCTCTTCAAGGGTGAGGCAGGATCGGTACCAGCACGGCGGCACTGGCGCAGACAGGATCGCCGTCCTGGCGTCACCAGTTGATCGTTGCTGTGGGTATCGTCGCTGAAGGCCAGAAATGCGACGAAATCCTGGCCGCGCTTCGCTGATGCTGGCGTTTGAGCAAGGCACGCAGTTGTTCTGCACAGGATTCTTCATGGTATTTAATCGCCCTCATGTCGTGCGGAACATGCACGGTTAAACCACAAATCTGGCACGGTTGAACCACAAATCTGACACGGTTGAAGCCTGAAATGCCACGGTTGAAAGCAGATATGGCACATATAAGGCCTTATAAGGCCTTATTTGCTTTCAACCGTGCCAAAAAAGGGGTTTGGTCGACGTTGCGTCCGACGATTTTAGTGGTTCAGTCGCTGCGCGAAGCGGGGCAGGATAGGTGAAGTTAGCTAACCGGCGGGCCGGTTAGCTAACTTCACACCTGCTTATTCGCACTTCGTGCTCAACGTGTTCTTTTAGCGCGCTCTAGAAATGGGGGGATTACCCTCAAGACATCAGGTCTGCTGATAGACGTAAGCGGTTTTCAGTGCATGTGCTTGATGTCGGTCAAAGGCCTCTACCTGAGAGCGCTAATTTTTGTTTATGTTCAAAGAGCTGAGTTCTCATTGCCGTAAATTCAAGACATTCCCAATTCTCAGGAGGGCGGAATGTCTTACGTTTATCCTAATGCGTCGTTGCTTAAAGGTCAGCCCGTGATAGGCAGCCACCAATGTGTCGCGCTCGTTCAAGAGTATGCCGGAGCACCCACAACACCACATTGGCGACAAGGTGAAGCCGTTGTAGGCAACACGACGTTGCGCGCCGGAACGGCCATCGCGACCTTCGTCAACGGCAGGTATCCTAACCATCGGCATGGTAATCACGCTGCCCTGTACATACGCCAAGGCATCAACGGTATTTATGTCGCAGACCAATGGAAGGCGGCCGGAAAAACAAAAATCTCAGTGCGCCTCTTGCAGTCTTTAGGCAAAGATAAAAAAGGCAATTTCAACCATCCGAGTAACAACGCCGATGCTTTTTTCGTTATCGAGTAATGCCCATGAACCAACAGAGAAACCCAGATTTGGTCCGCCGCGTAGCATCGGCGGCCAGCTGCGCGCTAGCCCTTATGCTCGCGGTGGCGCTACCTGTATTCGCTTCGCCTCCAGTCCTGGAGTGCCCCACGTCGATTTCAGAGAAGTCGGTACAGCTGAGGGATACCCCGGCAGGCTGGCAAACCTTTGTAAGCGCACCGCTGTATTTGCACGGAGCCGCTCCGATGAGCGGTCCGCCCGAAATGCTCGGTGAGCTCATAAGCGATACGGAACGACATGGCAAGAAGGGAACAGAATCCACCTACAAAATCGATGGAAAATTCCCTAATGGGAAATGGTTGGCGTGCACCTACGGCGAGGCTGACCAAGTGACACTCGCTCGTCAATTACCGGATGCCACCAATGTCTGTGTTATCACTTCTCGCAAGGGAAAATTTGTCGGGCAGAACGACGTCAAAATCGATTGCAAATGACGACGTGAGAAATTTCTCGATCTGCTGAAATAGCCCACTGATTCACCGGACACAGCCTATGCGCTGACCGGGTACCCGCGCTGCGCTACTTGCTTGACCGCAGCAATTTTGAATTCCTCCGTGTACCGCTTTCCGCTCATACCTTCTCCTTGTGCCCATAATTATGGCTCAGGAGTGCCTACGATTGTCGTGGCGATTCAGTTCGCGGTTGTCTGGCAGACTCCTGGCGATTCACTTTGCCATTGACTAACAACCTCTCCACCCCAGTTGTCACTGGGGGGTAGGCAGGGGGGTAGCGCTGAAGTATGTGCCGTTTTTCATAGGGATGTTCTACGGACACCGTCTCCGCCAGTATTTCTAAAAACCCGCTTCGGCGGGTTTTTTCATTTCTGCATTCCGGAGACGAGCAAAGCGCCTGCGCGCTTTGCGGGTGGGATTCGAAGCCCCCGCGCCTGCAGGCGCGGGGCGCTCCGAATCGCCCAACCAGCGCGCTGCGCGCGGCCGTTGGCCGCACAGCAGCCAACGCCTTCCCATCACCTCAGGCACTAGCGGCGAGCGCTCCCATTTCCACACCTTGCACTCCGGACTCCGGCATTTCCATCGCCCCCTCGGCAGCATCCCCAGCCCCAAAATACAACAAGTGATTTAGTGTGAGAATTGACTCTTTGTCATCATGGATAATGGCAATGTTAATAATTTAAAAAAATTACATGCATGGCCCAGCCATGCGTCCATTGCCGAGTCCAATCAAGGAGTTGTCATGTCCTATCGCCTTCCCCGCAGGCACGCGCTGCTGTGCCTGGCCGCCGTGCCGTTCGCCTGCGCTGCCGCCTTCGCTGCGGAAACCAGCGTCAATCTCAATCTCGACCTCAACCTGAAATCCCTGCCCAACGTCGAGCTGCGCCTGATGCAGGAGCCGCCGAAACTGAAGGCGCGCGCCCGGCCCGCCACGCGCGCGGCGAGCAAGCGCGACGAGTACGAAAAAGCGTACGACCTGTACATCCGCTACGCCAACGGCACCATCTATAACCCGACCACGGCCAAGTACGACAAGGTGCGCCTGCGCTCGTACCAGCAGACGAGCGGCCTGGCGCTCGATGGCCGCGATGAGAATGCGGCCACCTTCATGGCGCCCACCGTGGTGATGGCGCCGGGGCAAACCGTGCGCTTCAGGCTGTACAACCAGCTGCCCGCGCTGCCGGCCGAGCAGTGCGCAACGGACGATATCAATGCACCGCGTCCGCCTGGCTGCTTCAACGACACCAATCTGCACTCGCATGGCTTGTGGGTCTCGCCTTCGGGCAATAGCGACAATGTGCTGATCTCGATCAAGCCTGGCGTGGATTTCGAGTACGAATACAATATTCCCATCGACCATCCGGCCGGCACGTTCTGGTATCACCCGCACCAGCATGGCGCGACGGCGATGCAGGTCGCCAGCGGCATGGCCGGCGCGCTGGTGGTCGAAGGCGACCGCTATCCGACGGACAAGGCAAATGGCGACCTCGACGTCGTGCTGAAGCAATTCCAGCCCGACGATGGCAGCGGCAGCGCCGGCGAAGTGATGCTGTTGCAGCAAATTCCCTATGACTGCCCCAGCAACAGCCTGACGCCACTGAAGCCGTGCGACAAGGAAGCGGTGGGCATGCTGGAGGATTTCAAGCAGGTCAAGGATCCCGATGCCTGGCTGATGTCGGGCCGCTATACCTCCGTCAACGGCAAGGTGCAGCCGGTGATGAAAATGGACACGCAGCGCCTGTACCGCTGGCGCCTGATCGACACGGGTTTCCAGGCGTCCGTGGTGCTGCGCATCCGCCGCGCGAACGATCCGCAAAAGCTGCTGAAGGCGCTCAGCGTGGCCAACCAGGACAAGGACGTGATGGAGCTGTGCGATGGCGAGGACGTCACGCAGTTCGAGGTGGCCAGCGACGGCCTGACGCACGACAGGATCATCCCCAAGACCCTCAATTACCTGCAGCCGGGCTACCGCAGCGATATCCTGTTCTCGCTGCCGAAAGCCGGCGCGTATTGCGTGTATGCGGAAACGAACCTCAATAACATGACGACGATGCATGACGTGAACAACACGCGTCTGATCGGCGTGATCACGGCCAAGACGAGCGCCAAGGCTGCCGCCCGCGCCAAGGCAGGCGAGTCGCCGCGCGACTTCCTGCTGGCCGAGTTGCGCAATGCCGTCAAGCGCCTGCCCGTTGCGCAGTTGCCCGACAGCGTCAAGGGCACGATCCTCGGCGACCTGGAGAATGGCCTCAAGCTCGCCAAGTTTGTTCCGCATGCTGGCTTCAGCGTGGAAGCCAAGGAAACGATGCGCGGCAAGAAGAAGGAGTACGCGACCTTCAATATTGCCAAGCTGGATGGCAAGGTCCGTTTCATGGTGGAAGGCAAGCCGGAAGACTCGCCGGACCCCGACGCGAAATACGCCTACGATCCGCACCGCGTCGACCACACGCTGGTGCTGGGCACCGAGCAGATCTGGGAGCTGGCGTCGAAGAATGGCAGCCATCCCTTCCATATCCACGTCAACCCCTTCCAGATCATCGGCATCAGCCGCACCGACGGCGGCACCGTTGATGCGCAATACAAGGATCTGATCGGCACCTGGAAAGACACCTTGCTGGTGATCGAAAAGCACAAGATCGAGATCGCCACGCGTTACCAGCGCTACATCGGCGAGTACGTGCTGCATTGCCACATCCTCGAGCATGAAGACCAGGGCATGATGCAAAACGTCAAGGTGGTGCTGCCGGATGGCAAGGGGGGCGGCGACGTGGGCGGACACGGCCATTGATTGTTCCTGCCGGGAGTGCGCTGGCCGCGCTCCCGTCTTCCTCAACCTGTCTCTGGAGCATCTGCCCATGTTACGCATGAAAACCCTGACCTTTTCCCTGCTGGCCGGCCTGGCGCTCGCCGGCGCCCATGCCGGCGCCGACACGGGTACCCTGGCTGTCGCCCGTTGCAGCCCCGAGGCGCTGGTGCCGGCGGAGCAGGGCGGCGCGCGCGTCGTGCGCTACCGCAAGAACATCGATGACCTGACGCCTGCCGAACTTGCTGCATTCAAGCATGCGGTGAGCGAGATGAAACGCAAGAGCCAGGAAAACGTGTATGACCGGCGCGGCTTTTTGTGGCAAGCCTGGGTGCACAACTGTCCTTCCGTCGACGTGTTCAATGACCGCAAGGCGGCCTTGCCCGGCGACGGCTTGAAGTGGCTGCTCAGCGACCCGACGCGCAACAGCTGCGATGTCGCGTATTTCCTCGACAAGCCGCCGACGGAGGCAAATTCCCATCCGGAATTCCCGGGCGAGTGCGAACACCAGAAAAACACCTTCCTGCAATGGCACCGGGCGCAGCTGTATTTCTATGAGCAGGCCTTGCAGGCGGCCGACCCGAACGGCGAGCGGGGCCCCAGCACGCGCAACGTCGCGCTGCCGTACTGGAACTTCACCCGCAAGCCCAGCGGCGTTCGCTACCCGAAAGCCTTCGAGGATGTCGATTCGCCGCTGTACGATTCGACCCGCATCAAGGGTAGCCTCGACAGTTCCATGGCCACCGCCTCGCCGAACTTGCTGGGCTATCAGATCTATTACATGGACTGGAATGATTTTGGCGGCGACGAGTATGGCAGCGGCGGGGGCGGCAACCTGGAAACGCGCATCCATAATCACATGCACGCCTTTTACATGGGCGGCAACATGGGCGACAACATCACGGCAGGCCTGGACCCGCTGTTTTACGCCTTCCATAATTTCCTCGATTACAGCTTCGAAAAATGGCTGGACGAGCATGGCGACAGCGGCATCCGGGGCAGCGGCCGCAGCACCTTCCTGCGCAGCGAGCAGGATGCCGACCTGGCCAGGCCCGTCGGCTGGAGCGCGGGCGACGGCGATCCCCAGCGCCCCGATTCGGGCAGCTACACGGCGAACATGGGGCAGGCCGAGATTTACTTCGACACCATCAAACAGGGCTATGGCTTCCAGCCCACCTATGGCGGCGAGTTCGTGCGGAAAAAGGACTTGCAGGCGCTGATCGACGAGCGCCAGCGGGCCGGCTTTGCCTTTGGCGACAACCAGAAAAGCCTGTTTGCCGCCCTGTTGAGCGACCAGGCCAGCGATGGCACGCTCGCCAAGCCCGACATCGTCCTGGGCGGCGCCTACACCATCGCCTCGGCGCCCGTGGCCAAGGACAAGCGCGCGACGCTGCACCTGGACCGCGCACATGCCATGGAAGACTACAGTTTCCAGGCCGATGTCTACCTGCATCCTGCGAACGTGGCCGTGCAGCTGGACGACAAGCGCTTCCGCGACCGCTACCTGATCACCAGCACCAGCCACTGGGCCTTGTCCGGCACGCATGCGCACAAGGCTTACGCCATCGACGTGGATATCACCGGCATCGTCGACAGCCTGGTGCCCCGGAAGCGGGGCAAGACCTGGCAGATCACGGCAGCCATCACCACCAACGACAAGGGCCGCGGCCTGATCCGGCAAAGCGACTTTTCGCGCCCGGCCGTCGTCATCGTCGACCGCCGGCCGCCTCCCCAGCCCAGCTATGAAGGAGTGAAATGATGAGCGCACCGACAAGTTTCAAGCGCGACGTGCAAGGCCTGTTTTCCAGGTATGTCGCCGACATGAACAAGGTCAAGCTGAACAATCCGTCGTCGTCGGGCGTGCGCGTGCTGCGCCTGAACGAGTATGAGAGCGTGAAGGATTCCCATTACCAGATCCAGGTGGCCCTGCATGGCTACGATTACGACAGCCGCAGCGACACGTGGCTGGTGAGCGCCGAGCACCGCCTGCTGGTGCGGGGCGGCAGGGCGGGCGAGTATGTGCGCTCCGCGCCCCATCCCATGCCGCCGGACGGGCCCATGCCGCAGGAGGGCATCGACATCTTCGACCAGTGGGTCAGGGACGGCATGCAGCCGTAAGTCCAGCAGCCTCGCGTGCCTGGCGGCACGGACATCTTCGATTACCAGGAGTTCAGCATGGCATATACCGCGTTAAGAATCCATCCGGCCATCGGCATCGCCCGTGTCGGCAACAGCGAAGAATATTATCTGGGCCCGGAAAGCATGGCGGGCATGGAGTTGCCGGGCAAGACATGCACGGGCGGCCTGCCGATCCGGCCGGGCACGGAAGACACCACCATCGTCAGTACGGAACTGCGCGACGCCAGCGGAAAGCTCAAGCGGCAGGCGGCCCGCTTCCGGATCTTCCAGTATGCGTTCGACGAGGCAGCGGGACTGGAGACGTATCCGCTCGGCAAGCGGGGCACGCCGGTCGAAGTGGCCATCGGCAGCACGGTCGATGGCAAGCTGGTCAAGGACATCGTGTGGACCGTGCACCTGGCCAACAAGAAGGCCAATAGCTGGGTGGGCGGCGACGGCGTGGCGCCGTTCGAGCATGGCTGCGCGCCGCTCGTGCGCAACCGGGACTTCATCGGCCAGAACACGCCGGACGACCCGCAGCGCCTGAAACTGCTGGTCATTGATGCGGGGCCGCGCGCGGTCCTGGCATCGCGCCAGGCCGTGGTGCAGTTCGACGCGGCCACGGAACCCTCCTGCGCGGATGCCGACAGCGGCGCCGTGTGCGCCTTGCCTGCCTATCCCGTGTCGTTTCCCCGCGGCGGGACACCGGGCGCGGATGGCCATGGACCGGGCGCCATCATCGCCTCGCTGGGCGCCATCACGACGGAAAAAAATGGCCGCCTGCTGGTGCTGGGCGGCTACGGCAAGGCCTGCGGCTTTGACGCGCAGGGCAATTACTCGGCCAGCGCCGCGCTGGGCGACAACGTCAACAACGATCGCTGGTTCGACGACGTGGCGGACGGTCCCGTCACGGCCAGCCTGGTGTTCGCCGACGGCAGCAGCCGGACCGTGGAGGGCAGCGCCTGGGTGATCTCGAGCGATCCGTCGTATGCGCCGCAAACGGCCAGCGTGGTGACGCTGTGGGACGACCTGTATTGCACCTGGCTGGAAAAGATGGCGCTGCGTCCCGCCATCTATGCGCAGGGCAGCTATCAGGCCGGCTACCGCTGCCATTTCGGCAGCGAAGTACAGCCCGTCCTGCGCGCCGCCTCGCTGCAGAAGTGGACCACCAGCCTGCCGCCGCGCGCGATCAAGGAGCATGACCGGCTGGGCCAGATGGCCGTCGACGGCTTGCGCGGCTACCGCATCATGAACTTCATCCGCGATCCGGACCAGCCGGAACTGGCGACGGCGATACCGCAGATGCCCTTGTCGCTGGGCGACGCGGGCAGCGGCCTGCTGTCGCTGACGCGCGCGCAGTATTTCTTCATGAAGCAGTGGTCGCAGGACCGCTATGCGCCTGCCGGCAGCGATGTTCCGCTGGGCGCCGGCGAGGCGCTGGACCGCACGGTCCTGTTCAACTGCCTGGGCGGCCGCTACAGCCCGGGCATCGAAATGGGGTTTATCGTGCGCGACCCGGGCCTCTACCAGCAGGCGTGGCAGCGCCACGACAGCGGCGGGCCGTTCCGCATCAACCGCGAGCGGCTCGATTACCGCAAGGCCGTCAAGGAGCGCCCCTTCCTGACGGGCGGCTACACGCCGCTGCGCGCCGGGGCGGTGCAGCCCGGCGACCTGTCCAAGTTCATGGCCCTGCCGTGGCATACGGATTACAACTCGTGCGCCACGCATTTGCCGGAAACGCCGCCCGAGCGCCAGCTGCTGAATAATCAGGCGGCCATCGACGCGGCCACGGCGACGCCTGGCAACGGCATCAACACGCTGCTGTACTCGTCCTGGCCGGCGCAGCGGCCCGTGGCCGTGTACACCTACGACGACGTGGTGGCCAGCGGCACGGCGCTGCCGACGCCGCGCTTTTCCGTGCGGGGCAAGGGCACGCGGGCCGATGGCCTGCCATCGACCACGCCCCCCGACGCGGGAATCGACCGGCCCGCCATGCAGGTGGGACGCTATCAGGACCGCGCGCAGTTCCTGCTGAACTGGCCGCGTATCGGGGTGGTGGTGCAAAGCACGGCCATCCCGCAGGCGCAGGGCAACAAGAACATCTGCCACGACTACTACCTGGAAGTCGAGAGCCTGTTCGACAGCGATGAAAGCAATCTGGTCGAGTATTGGCGCAACACGGCCATCGACAAGGTGTACCGGCCGAAACCGAAGCCCTGATGCCGGCGGCCGCAGCACATCCCGGCGCGCCATCGCGGCAGCGCTACCGGGTCGCCATCGTCGGCGGCGGCCCGGCCGGCTGCGCCTGCGCGCTGGCGCTGGCGCAGCATGGCGTGCACGACGTGCTCGTGATCGAGGCGGGCGACTACACGCCGTTTCGCATCGGCGAGAGCATTCCGCCCGAAGCCAACCGCCTGTTCCAGGCGCTGGGCATTGCGCAGGATTTTTTCGCCGAAGCGCACGCGCCTTGCCATGGCAGCTGTTCCTGGTGGGGCAGCGACAAGCGCGGCTACAACGATGCGCTGATGCATCCGCTGGGCCATGGCTGGCACCTGGAGCGTTCCCGCTTCAACGGTTTCCTGGCGCGGCAGGCGCGCTTGCGCGGGACGGAAGTGCTGCTGCACGCGAGCCTGGCCGCGTCGGCCCCGGCGGACGGCGGCGGCTTTGCGCTGCAATTGGCGCTGGGCTCCGCGGCGCAGCCGCGGCAAGCCACCATCCATGCCGACCTGGTGGTCGACGCCAGCGGCACGCGCGCCGTCTTCGCGCGCCAGCGCGGCAGCCGCAAGGTCGAAACGCTGCCGCTCGTATGCCTGGCCATGCGCTTTGCCGCGCCAGAGGGCGGCCGTTGCGGCCTCACGCACCTGGAAGCGGTCGAACATGGCTGGTGGTATGGCGCCCATCTGCCCGACGCCACCCTGCTGCTGGCGTTCTACAGCGATGCGGCCACCGTCAGGGCGCAGCGCCTGCAGCATGCAGGCAGCTGGCTGGCATGGCTGGCGCAGGCGCCCAACACGGCCGCGCTGGCCCGCGGCGCGGCGCCGCTGGCGGGCGGCGTGCAGAGCTTTCCCGCGCCGTCCTATTGCCTCGACCGCCTGCATGGCGACGGCTGGCTGGCCATCGGCGACGCCGCCTCGGCCTTTGATCCCGTCACGTCGCAAGGCATCGTCAAGGCGCTCGCCAACGGCATGGCGGCCGCCGGCGCGATTGCCGGCCATGCCACCCTGGGCGCCGTGGCGCAGACGGTGGCGCACCGCTATGCGCAATACCTGGCCCTGCGCCAGCAATATTATGGATGGGAGCAGCGCTGGCCCGCCGCGCCGTTCTGGCGCCAGCTGCATGCCGGCGCAGAGGAGCCGGACGTCTAGTTCCGCGTCAGCGCTCCTGTCGCCGCTGCGCTTCGCGCTCCAGCGTATCCTTGCCGATGATTTTCAGGCTGGCGCCGCCCTTGAAGGGCAGCGTTTCCTCGCTGCCCGCCAGCTCGATGGCGGCCGAGACGCCGATTTCGGCCGTCACATCGACGAAGTCCTTGCGGAACATGCGCAGCTCGGTATGCTTGATGATGCTTTGCAGCGCAATCGACTGGCCCGGCGCGATCGTGGTGAAGGCGCGCTTGAGTGCGTGATTGGCCAGGCCCGTCTTCAATACCTGGCTTTGCTCGCTCGCGTTGTCGATCAGGCGCATATTGGGCCCCCGCGCTTGCATGTAGGTGAGCGGATAGCCGACGTCCCCGTTGCCGGTATTCTTGATGAGCACCTCGATGCGCATGTCGCTGCCCGTGAAAATGCAGGCGGGATTGTCGATGCAGTGGGCGCTGATGGAGAGGATTTCGTTCGGCATGGCGTTTCCTGGGAGTTGTAGGGACACTGCAAGCAGTGCGATTAGGAGCCGTTCAGGATGATATCGCATTTGATCTGCCGTCCTATTTTCGTCCGCAGCAAGTCCTGTACTTCGATGGCGATCTGCCAGGCATGCCGGTCGCGGATGACGATGGAGCCGGCCGAGTTCATGATGTTGGCCGCGGCCGGTTCCGGTTCCTCATCGTCCGACAGCGAGGGCACGGGCGCATCCCAGGTACCGTCCGGCTTCTTGTATTTGACGGTCTCGTCGTCTCCTTCCACATACGAGTATTCGTCCGGCAAGCCATAGCAGTGACCGAATTCATGGGCGTGCGTCTGGCCATCGGTCGAGGCGGACACGTCGATGATGGTACCCGTCACGCTTTCGCGGTCGTAGCGTTTGTGGATCTGCATGACGTAGTGCTCGTTGCTCTCCACATACACGACGCGGTAGATGATGGGCAGGGTGCGCGTGCCGCATTCCGGATCGCTGATTTTCATCTGGAATTTATTGTTCCAGTGGCTTTCCAGTCCCGTGGTGGCGATGCCCTTCACGTACTTGATGACGGCGGCGCGCTGCTTGGCCCGCGTGGCGGCCTGCGGGGTGCCCTTTTCTCGGTCTTCCAGCGCCTGGTCGGCCGGCTCGAGCACCGTGATCACCTTGACGCGCAATTCGGCGACGATGCCGGTATTCGATTTCACGGGCACGTAGATCTTGTAGCGCACGTTGTCGAAATAGTTATGCGGCGCGCCGCTGGCGCCAAAGGTGTTGTTGTAGCGGGGCACGCTGGAGACGGAGATCTCCTTTTCATAGTCGGCGATCCAGCAGGCGGGCCGCTTGATCAGCACTTCCTTGCGCTGCTTGTTGTCGACGGGGCTGGTGCTCGACGTGGCGCGGTCCTTGAACTTCGGTTCCGGCCTGGCGGGCGGCACGTGCTGCGGCGCCTTGGCCGTCGTGCCTGGTGCGGGCGCGCGGCCGGCCGGCGCCTGCGCGGGCGCTGG